>CAYFPT010000009.1:13213-24090 GCA_964345065.1 uncultured Bordetella sp. | reverse complement strand
GCTAGATTCCCGGTGGGCTCTACTGTTAAGGGAACTGTATCGCGGCTTGCCGAAGATCAGTGGCTGGACTCCGTGGCGGTGGGCCGGCGCGCTAACTACACACTGACTGCAGCAGGGCTGCGCCGGTTTGAGGAAGCCTCACGCCACATTTATGCCGCCAATGCGCCACTCTGGGATCGGCGTTGGCGCCTAATTTTCACCGTAGGCGAGATGCAGGCCCGCGAGCGGGACCGCGTGCGCAAGGCGCTTTTCTGGCAGGGCTTTGGCATGATGGGCACCGGCTGCTATGTGCACCCGAGTGCCGATCTTTCCGCAGCCTTTGATGCCTTGATGGTCGAGGGCCTTTCGGGCGCGCTAAAAAAATTAATGCCGATGGTGGCCGCCGAATCGCGCTTTGGGCCCTGCGCCTCCGATCAAGACATGGTGAGTCGGGCCTGGAATTTAGAGCAGCTGGGCAAGGCCTATCTGGGCTTTTGCAAAATCTATGAGCCGATTCTGGAGTCACTGCGGGCCGATCGCAAAACCACGATAAGCCCCGAGCAGGCGCTGCTAGTGCGCATTTTGCTAATTCATGACTATCGCCGCTTACTGCTGCGCGACCCTGAATTACCAGCAGTTTTAGCGCCACAGAACTGGCCCGGACAGCGGGCACGGCTGCTTTGCCGTGAACTCTATCTGCGGCTTTTGCCCGCTGCTGAGGCCTTCCTTGATGACTGCATGCAGCTGGCGGACCGCAGCACGCCCGCCGCACTGCCCACCTTATCGCAGCGCTTTAAAAACGAAGACCTGCTTGCCGAGACCACCTAGCGGCTAGGAGCGGTTTTTTAAGTCCATCAGTGGCACCGCACCATCAATCTGTAGCCGCTTGCGGTTTGGCTCTGCGACAGTCAATGCGGTGGTCTCCCGCAGGCTGGCGAGGCTTCGCACCGCAAGGGCCTGATAAAGCCGTGTGCCATCGACCTTCCAGGCGATTTCATCATCCGTTAATTCACGCAAAATCTTTGCCGGCGAGCCCACCGCCAGCATGCGCGGCGGAATCTGGGCCCCGGCTTTCACAAAAGCGCCCGCAGCAATAAACGCAGACTCGCCAATCACCGCGTTATCCATCACCACCGCATTCATTCCGACTAGGGCATTTCGGCCCACGCGGCAGCCGTGCAGCACCGCGCCGTGACCGATGTGGCCTTCCTCTTCAACCACCGTATCGGAGCCCGGAAATCCATGCATGACACAGGTGTCTTGAATGTTGGCGCCCCGCTCCAGAATCAGCCGGCCAAAATCACCGCGCAAGCATGCTGCAGGGCCCACATAACAGTTCGGGCCGATCAGTACATCGCCAATCAGCACAGCCGTGGGATGCACGTAGGCAGATGGATCCACGACGGGCGTGAGGCCGTCAATTTCGTAGACACGGGGCTGGGCCATGGTCGGCCTCCTTTTGTGACAAAAAATTTTTTATAGAGACATTCTTTGTATCAAATATCTGCCCGCCGGCAGCGGCCAACAGCACCCAACCGCGGCACCGCTTGTGGGCCTAAAGGCCGGCAGGTTTGAGCACCATTTTGTCGGCCATATAGGGCGCAAGGGCCTCGGGAAGCGCCACACTGCCGTCGGCCTGCTGATGGTTTTCCAGCACCGCCACCAGGGCCCGGCCGACTGCAACGCCCGAGCCATTCAGGGTATGGACAAGCTCGGTGCGGGTCTTGCCGCCTTCAAGGGCCTTGCGCATCCGGGCCTGCATACGCCGGGCCTGAAAGGACTCGCAGTTGCTGACCGAGGAAATCTCGCGATAGGCCTTCTGAGACGGCAGCCAGACCTCAAGGTCATAGGTCTTTGCAGCACCAAATCCCATATCGCCCGTGCACAGGGCCATCACCCGATAAGGAAGTTTCAAAAGCTGCAGTATTGCCTCGGCATGGCTGACCATTTCCTCTAAGGCGGCATAACTGTGCTCGGGATCGGTAATCTGCACCATCTCAACTTTGTCGAACTGATGCTGACGAATCATGCCGCGTGTATCACGGCCGTAACTGCCGGCCTCTGATCGAAAGCACGGTGTATGGGCCGTAAGCCGAATCGGCAGCTGCTCGGGCTCAAGAATTTCGTCCCGCACGATATTGGTTAGCGAGACCTCTGAAGTCGGAATTAAATACAGGGTCTCGCCTTCGCCCTCGGCGCCGCCTTTTTTGGCAGCAAATAAATCATCGGCAAACTTCGGCAGCTGGCCGGTGCCGCGCATGCTCTCGGCATTGACGATATAGGGCGTGTAGCACTCCTGATAGCCGTGCTGGCGGGTATGGGTATCCAGCATCAGCTGGGCCAAGGCCCGATGCAGGCGGGCGATATCGCCACGCATTAACGCAAACCGGCTGCCGGTAATTTTCGTGGCGGTTTCAAAGTCCAGGCCAAGTGGGCCGCCCACATCGACATGGTCTTTGACATCAAAGCCATAAGACCCTGGCGCTCCCCAGCGGCGGACCTCTTGATTTGCCTCGGCATCCTGTCCGTCGGGCACCGAGCCATGCGGCATATTGGGAATGGTCAAAAGCCAATCGTTGAGCTGGGCCTGCAGGGCCTCTAGCCGCGTTGCGCCCGCATCCAGCTGCTGAGCGATTTCATTGACCTGGGCCATCAGGCCTTGGGCATTTTCGCCTTTGGCTTTGGCAGCGCCAATCTGTTTGGAGAGTTGATTGCGTTGCGACTGCAGGCTCTCGGTCTGGACCTGAACGCTTTTGCGTTCGGCTTCCAACGCAGAGAAGGCTGCCGTATCCAACACATAACCACGGCGGGCCAAGACTGCGGCCGCACCCGCCAGATCTTTGCGCAGGAGTTGGGGATCAATCATAAAAACGCCCTCTTAATGGGTGGACCGCTTTCTCAGCAAAGCGAGCTTTTCAGCGATTTTACTTTCTAAGCCCCGATCCACCGGCGCATAAAACTGTGGCGGCTCGCCAATCGCATCCGGAAAGTAGCGCTGGCCAGCCGAATAGGCCTGCGGCTCATCGTGGCTGTAGCGATAGCCCTCGCCGTGGCCGAGCGATTTCGCAAGCCGCGTCGGCGCATTGCGCAGATGATCGGGAACGGGATGCGAGCCCTGCTGTTTTACAAAGGCATTGGCCGCCTGATAGGCCCGATAGACTGCATTGGACTTTGCGGCACAGGCCAGAAACACCAGGGCCTGGGCGAGGGCCAATTCACCCTCGGGCGAGCCCAGCCGCTCATAGGCCTGGACTGACTCCAGTGTCATGGTGAGCGCCCGAGGATCCGCAAGGCCAATATCTTCCACGGCCATGCGAATCATGCGTCTGCCAATGTAACGCGGATCACATCCGCCATCGAGCATTCGGCAAAACCAGTAAAGCGCCGCATCCGGATCGCTGCCCCGCACCGACTTATGGAGCGCCGAAATCTGGTCATAAAACGCATCCCCACCCTTATCAAACTGACGCATGATCTGCGGCAGCAGACGATCCACCATTGGCTCATCAATTGCCGATGAATTTTTCTGGGCCTGGGCGATCAGCAGCTCAAGCCCGCCCAAAAGCCTGCGTGCATCGCCGTCGGCGCTGGCCAGAAGCCGCACCAAGGCCGGCTCGGTGATGGCATCGGCGGTGAGCCCATGGAGTGCGAGGGCCCGGGCCGCAATTTCGCGCAAGGCAGGCGCGGTGAGTGGCTTTAAGACATACACTGCCGCACGCGAGAGCAGCGCGCTGTTGACCTCAAAGCCTGGGTTTTCAGTGGTCGCACCAATAAAAATAAAGAGTCCGCTTTCGACATGCGGCAAAAATGCATCCTGCTGGGCCTTATTAAAACGGTGGACCTCATCGACAAACACCACACAGGCCCGGCCCTGGCCGCGCAGCAGCTCAGCAGCAGCGACCGCATCACGAATTTCTTTCACGCCGCCTAACACGGCAGAAATTGATAAGCACTCGGCATCACAGGCGGCGGCCAAAAGCCGCGCAATGGTGGTCTTGCCAACACCCGGCGGGCCCCAAAGAATCATGGAGTGCAGCTGGCCCGATTCAATCGCCACACGCAGCGGCGCGCCCGGGCCCAGCAAATGCGGCTGGCCCACCAGGCCATCAAGATCCTGCGGGCGCATGCGCTCGGCCAGCGGCTGCATGTTCACTGCCGCAGCACACTCATGCCGCGCGGCGGTGTGTACTGAAAAAGCGCTGCATCGATTGCAATATTTTTAAAGATTTTTGTTAGCTCAATGCGGGTCACTTGGCCCAGGCTGTCGTGGATCTCAAAGCGGCTAATCATTGAATCGCCATCCAGTCCAATCATGAGTCGGGCAATCCCGGGCTCAGCCTGCCGCGGCACAACGCCAATCCAAGTGACACCATCACGCTCGCCCGCCACGGAGAACTGATAGCGGGCCAGCAGCTGCTCGCGCGTGAGTACATTGGTATTGAGAAGCAGCGCTGCGATGCCCGATAGGTTGGCGGCTTCTACCGATCGCACCGATGCCTGCGAAAGATCAGCATCGACCAGCCAAAACTCGCGGCTATTGAGAATCTGTAGCTGCGGATAAGGCTGACGGATCTCCCATCGCAGCAGCCCGGGCTTCGAGACATAGAAAACTCCTGAGGCGGTGCGCACACGGGCGCTTTTCGATGAAGTGACTTGGCGAAATTCCGCTGACAGGCTCTGCGTGGTTGCCAGGCTTTCGATCATGCGCTCGATGGGATCTGCCCGAACCGAAGTGGCGACACAAAGACCCAATGCCATCGCCAGGATGGCCCATGCCGTTCTCATTGCGACTGGGGCACCAAAATATCCCGATTGCCATTGCTTTGCATCGGCGAGACCACGCCGGCGCGTTCCATGGATTCCAGCAGACGCGCGGCCCGGTTATACCCAATGCGCAAGTGTCGCTGCACCAAGGAGATGGAGGCGCGGCGGTGTTTGAGCACGACGGAGACGGCCTCATCGTAAAGCGGATCCGATTCGCCATCGCCGCCCTCGGCAGAAAGGCCAGCCGTAAACATGCCGCCGCCTGCGGCAACATCGGCGCCTTCTAAAATGCGCTCGTCGTATTGGGCCTCGCCCGACTGCTTGACTGAGTTCACCACCCGAACCACTTCATCATCAGCGACAAAGGCCCCATGGACCCGAATCGGCAGCCCAGTGCCGGCGGCGAGATACAGCATGTCGCCTTGGCCAAGCAGCGCCTCAGCACCCATCTGATCCAGCACCGTGCGGGAATCCACTCGGCTAGACACCTGAAATGAGATGCGGGCGGGAATATTGGCCTTAATCAGTCCCGTAATTACATCGACCGATGGCCGCTGGGTGGCAAGAATTAAATGAATGCCTGCCGCCCTTGCTTTCTGGGCGAGACGGGCAATCAGCTCTTCAATCTTTTTGCCTGCCACCATCATCAAATCCGCAAGCTCATCAATGACCACCACAATCTGCGGCAGCGGCATGAGCGTGGGTGCATCGGGGTCTTCGGGATTGGCCAGAGGATCTGTAAGGGGCTGGCCTTTTTTGATGGCCTCTTCCACCTTCTGATTAAAGCCCGCGAGGTTACGGGTGTTGAGCTTACTCATGATGCGGTAGCGCCGTTCCATTTCGCCCACACACCAGTGCAGCGCATTGGCCGCAAGCTTCATGTCCGTGACCACTGGGGTCAGCAGGTGCGGGATGCCTTCATAAATGGAGAGCTCCAGCATCTTGGGATCAATCATGATCAGCCGCACCTGCGCCGGCGTGGAGCGGTACAGCAGCGACAGCAGCATGGCATTCACGCCCACCGACTTGCCCGAGCCCGTGGTGCCGGCAACCAGCAGGTGAGGCATACGGGCTAAATCCACCACCACCGGTGCGCCCGCAATATCTTTACCCAGCGCCAGTGGCAGCACGCCATGAGATTCCTGAAACGTGGTTGAGCCAATAATCTCCGACAGCCTCACCACCTGACGCCGAGGATTGGGGAGCTCCAGGCCCATGAGGCTCTTGCCAGGAATGGTCTCTACCACCCGAATGGACACCAGCGAGAGTGCGCGCGCCAAGTCTTTTGCGAGATTCACAATCTGCGAGCCCTTCACACCGAGGGCAGGATCGATCTCATAACGGGTAATCACCGGGCCAGGCTGGGCAGTGACCACCTTCACCTGCACACCGAAATCGGCAAGCCGGCTTTCAATCACGCGTGATGTGAATTCCAGTGCCTCGGGCGAGATGGTGTCGGCCTGTGCCGCGACCTCATCCAATAGTGAAATCGCCGGCAGCCCGCCCACTGGTGCCACCTCGGAAAATAAAGAACGTTGCTTTTCACGCTGCCGGGCTTCGATGGCTTTTTTCGAAGGCTCTGGCGCTGCCACGGGTTTGATCTCAAGGGCCTGATCGACTTCGCGCTGACGACGTTTTTCCTCCAGTGCATCGGCCCGCTCAATGGCGGCCGACTCCCCGAGTCGCCGATCCTGGCGCTCCGCCAGCTGATTGCGGGCCAGGCCAAATAGCGCTTCGGCTTTCTGCCCTACCCACTCCGTGACATCCAGCCATGAGAAGCGGAAAAACAATGCAAGGCCCGCAATAATCATGGAGAGCGAGAGCAATGTCAGGCCAATTGCGCCGAAGGCCCAATCACCAAAACTGCCCACCACGCTGCCCAACACACCGCCTGGCATAAATGAAATCGGGCTTGCGCCCCAGCTGATCCGCTGCGCCTCAAGAGTGCAGCTGCCGGCCAAAAGCAGTGCAAAGCCAGTCCAGCGAATTGCGCCCATGGGCACAAACGGGCTGCTGACCTCGGCGCCCCCCGCAACACCAAGGCGTTGCACTTCGCGCAGCTGGCGGGCTAGGCGCCAGCTCGCATAGGCCAGGGCCGCCGACAGCACCACAAACCAGCCAGCAGAAAATCCGAAACCAAAAAGCAATGAATCGGCGGTCCAGGCCCCAAATCGGCCCAGCCAATTGGTCGGCACCTGGCGCGAGCCCTGCTGAAACCATCCCGCGTCTTCCGGCGACCAGGACAGCAGCGATAAAAAGATCCAAATCGAGAAAAGGCCGTATCCCAGCCAGCGCAGCTCGGCCCCCAGGCCTGAGATTTCTGTGGCGGTGCCGCCACCCTCCGCAGCCTGTGCTCTGCGGTCGGCCCGCCTGGAACTGGCGCGGGCAGCGGATCGGGTGATACGGCTTGCCATGATTTCTATAATTGTGCCGTTTTGTAGCAATTCCCGCCTGCCCTGAATGCCGGCGGCGGTACGCTTCCTAAGAATCCCCTTGAAAGGCACCTCATCACATGGCCACCAGCACCCCTGAACATCATCGTCTGATCATCCTGGGCTCGGGTCCGGCCGGCTACACGGCAGCCGTCTACGCAGCCCGTGCAAATCTAAAGCCTGTGCTCATTACCGGCCTGGCCCAAGGTGGCCAGCTCATGACCACGACCGATGTCGAGAATTGGCCGGCCGATCCAAAAGGCGTGCAGGGGCCAGAGTTGATGCAACGATTTTTAGAACATGCCGAAGCCTTCGATACGCGGATCGTCTTTGATCACATCCATACCGCGACGCTTAACACCAAGCCGATGCTGCTGGCCGGTGATGCCGGCAGCTACAGCTGCGATGCGCTGATCATCGCGACAGGCGCCTCGGCCCAGTACCTGGGCCTTGCGTCAGAGCAAAACTTTATGGGCAAAGGGGTGTCGGGCTGTGCGACATGCGATGGATTTTTTTATAAGAACCAGGATGTCTGCGTTGTCGGCGGCGGCAATGCCGCAGTCGAAGAGGCCCTTTACCTTTCCAACATCGCCCGGCAGGTCACGGTCATTCATCGTCGTGACAAGTTCCGCGCAGAGCCGATACTGGTGGATCGCCTCATGGCCAAGACCCAGGGCGGCAATATCCGTGTGCTGTGGGATCACGTATTGGATGAAGTACAGGGCGATCAAAGCGGCGTGACCGGCGTGCGAATTCGTCATGCCCGCACGGGGGCCACACAGGAGCTTGCGCTACAGGGTGTCTTTATTGCGATCGGCCATAAGCCCAACACCGATCTCTTTGCCGGCCAGCTCGAGATGAACAATGGCTATATCAAAACGCGCAGCGGGCTGGAGGGCAATGCCACTGCCACCACGATTCCCGGCGTGTTTGCCGCTGGCGATGTGCAGGACCATGTCTATCGTCAGGCGGTGACCAGCGCTGGCACCGGATGCATGGCTGCACTTGATGCACAGCGCTATCTCGAGGCGCTCGCCCAGTCGTGAACTCCGATAAGGATCTCTTTTTGGCGGCAGTCGCAGATGCGACGCCGCTTCCGGCAACGGCCCGGCCGCCTTCTGTGTCGGCAAAGCCCAAGCCGCAGCCGATCCCCGTCAAGCATCTTGAAGATGAGGCCCAGGCCCTGCACGACTCGCGGCTATCGGATATGACACCCGAGAGTCTTTTGGATAGCGATGAAGCACTGTCGTTTGCAAGAACCGGAATTTCCAGCGACACGCTCAGAAAACTGCGCCGTGGCCACTGGGTGATTCAAGACAGCCTGGATCTGCACGGCCTGCGCAGTGATGAGGCCCGGGCAGCGTTTGCAGAATTTCTGCGCCTCTGCGGCCAGCGGGCCATCCGCTGCGTGCGGATTATTCATGGCAAGGGGCTGGGCTCTGCCAACCGCCAGCCGGTATTAAAGGGCAAGGTGTTGGCCTGGCTGCAGCAGCGCGATGAGGTCTTGGCCTACTGCCAGGCGCCGGCCAATGATGGCGGCAGCGGCGCCGTTCGGGTCTTACTTAGACAGCCGCGTCACCCGTCTCGCCGGTCCTGATTCGAATTACCTGCTCAATCGAGCGCACAAAAATCTTGCCGTCGCCGATTCGGCCAGTGCGGGCAGCCGTAACAATTGCATCGATTGCACGATCGCAGAGTTCATCGGATACGACTGCCTCGATCTTGGTCTTGGGAAGAAAATCCACGACATACTCAGCGCCCCGATAGACCTCGGTATGGCCTTTCTGACGGCCGAAGCCTTTGACATCAGTCACCGTCAGGCCACTGACACCAATCTCTGCAAGGGCCTCGCGGACCTGATCAAGTTTGAAGGGCTTCACAATTGCGGTAATCAGTTTCACGTTGTCTCACCTTTATCTGAGGCTGCCAATGGGGCTGGCACCTCCTGGAAACGATTGGTCACGGGATAGCGCCAATCCCTGCCGAATGCCCGCCGGGTAATACGCACGCCCGGTGCCGCCTGCCGCCGTTTGTACTCGCTGTTTCTAATCAGCCGCAGCACACGATCGACTTCCTCGGGGCCGTGTCCTGCTGCGATGAGATCCGAGCGGGTTTCTCCATGTTCCACGAAACGGACCAGCATGTCATCCAAGGCATCATAAGGCGGCAGGCTATCCTGGTCGGTCTGATCCGGCCGAAGCTCTGCGCTTGGCGCACGGCTTAGGATGCGCTGCGGAATCACATCGCCCAGGCCCTGCTGGGCCGCCACGCGATTGCGCTCATGGCAGAGCCGATAGACCATGCCCTTGACTAAATCTTTAATCACTGCAAAGCCGCCTGCCATATCGCCATACAAGGTGCTGTAGCCCACCGCGGCCTCGGATTTATTGCTGGTGACCAGCACCAGGGCGTTGGTTTTATTTGAAATCGCCATCAAGAGCGTGCCGCGAATCCGGGCCTGCAGATTTTCCTCGGTGACATCCTCGGCAAGGCCTGCAAACACGCCGGAAAGCGATGACTTAAAGGCCTCATACAGGGCTGTAATCGAAATCGTGTCGGCCTGCACCCCCAGGGCCTGCGCGCAGGCGGTGGCATCTTCAATGCTCATGGCGGCGGTAAAAGGCGACGGCATGATCACCGCACGCACATGCTCAGGCCCCAAGGCATCGGCAGCGATTGCCGTCACCAGCGCAGAATCCACGCCGCCGGAAAGTCCAATGACAGCGCCTTTAAAGCCGTTTTTGTGCACATAGTCGCGGGTGCCCAGCACCAGGGCCTGATAGGCCTGTTGCTCGACCGAAAGCTCGGGCGCGATGGCGTTTTCACCCTCGCCCTCTAAGACAGCGCCTTCGAAAAAATCCACGACCAAGAGGTCTTCCTGAAACTGCGGAGCCCGGGCAATCAGATTGCCTTTGGCATCCAACACAAAGGAGCCGCCATCAAAGACCAGCTCGTCTTGGCCGCCAACAAGATTGCAAAACGCAACCGGCAATCCCAGCCGGGAAGCATTCGCACGGACCACATCCTGACGCTCGCGCAATTTATCCAGATGAAAGGGCGAAGCATTTAACACCAGCAAGAGATTTGCGCCTGCTGCCTTGGCCATGGCCGGTGCCCGCGAGGCCCAGATGTCCTCGCAGATATTGACCGCCAGCCGCACGCCATTGACCTCGAAGATGCAGGGCGCGCCATCGGGTGCGAAATAGCGCTGCTCATCAAAGACCGCGTAATTCGGCAGCTCAAGCTTGCCATAGGCTCCCATCACCTTGCCATAGCGCAATACCGTTGCGGCATTAAAGGTGTGCTGCGCACGGGCACGCGGATGGCCCACCACAACCGTTAACTCTGCAACGGATTTCAACTGCTCGGCAAGCCCGCTTAACGCTTGATCGCAGGCGGCTAAAAAAGCAGGCCGCAGCAGCAAGTCTTCGGGCGGATAGCCCGTCAGCGCAAGCTCAGGCGTGACCATGACCGATGCGCCCATGGCCTGGGCCCGATGGGCAGCATCAACGATCCTCTGAATATTGCCAGCGAGATCGCCTACCCGACTGTTGATCTGGGCAAGCGCAACCTTCAGCATTTAGGCGCCGGATTCTTTCTTGTAGCGGACCATACCGCCGGAGATTTCCTGCTTGGCCTGATCCGGGCCTTCCCAGCCCTTGACCTTGACCCACTTTCCCTTTTCGAGGTCTTTGTAATGCT
>CAYFPT010000009.1:12122-13203 GCA_964345065.1 uncultured Bordetella sp. | reverse complement strand
GGAACGGCTAAGACCTTAGCATCACCCCCAGCCTCGTCCTCCATCATCAGCATGCCAAGTGCCCGGCAGCGGACCACGGCGCCCGGGGCGACGGCAAACGGTGTGATCACCAAGACATCGACCGGATCGCCATCATCGGAGATGGTCTGGGGCACATAGCCATAGTTACAGGGGTAGTGCATGGCGGTGGTCATGAACCGATCGACAAACAACGCACCCGTCTCTTTGTCCACTTCGTACTTGATGGGCTCGGAGTGGGCCGGGATTTCGATGATGACGTTGAACTCCTCAGGGGCGTTTTTCCCGGCGGTGACGTTCATTAGGGCCATATGGAGAGCCTTCCCTGTGTAAAAATAGCGGTCTGTCCTGTGCATTCTAAGGGATTCCCCCAGCCACCCGGTCCGCCGTGCGGCTGGCAATTTGGGAATCGTTCACAGGCAGATGGGACGAGAAATTTCATAAAAAGGAGAACCCCATGTCGATGGGACTGAATCTGGCTTTGGTGTGTGGCCTGCTGGCCATTGTGTACGGCGTCATCTCAAGCCGTTGGATCCTGGCCAAGTCGGCCGGAAATGCGCGCATGCAAGAGATTGCGGCCGCAATCCAGGCAGGCGCCTCCGCCTACTTGGGCCGGCAGTACCGGACCATTGGAATCGTGGGCGTGGTGATCTTTATTCTGATTGCCATCGTGCCCGGCCTGGGCCTGGACACCGCAATTGGCTTTGCGATCGGTGCACTGCTCTCAGGCGCTGCGGGCTTTATCGGCATGAATATCAATGTGCGGGCCAATGTCCGCACCGCCGAGGCCGCCCGCTCGGGCATCAACCCTGCCCTGTCGATTGCCTTCCAAGGCGGTGCGATCACCGGCATGTTTGTGATCGGGCTGGGCCTGGTGGGTGTTACCGGCTTTTATGCGTTTGAGCTTGCCCGCACCGGCGATGTGCTCAAGGCCCTGCATCCCCTGGTGGGACTGGCCTTCGGCTCTTCCTTGATTTCAATCTTTGCGCGTCTGGGTGGCGGCATCTTCACCAAAGGCGCTGACGTCGGTGCCGACCTGGTGGGCAAGGTCGAAGCCGGCATT
>CAYFPT010000009.1:9035-12112 GCA_964345065.1 uncultured Bordetella sp. | reverse complement strand
AGTGATTGCCGATAACGTGGGCGATAACGTCGGTGACTGCGCCGGCATGGCTGCGGATCTTTTCGAGACCTATGCCGTGACGGTGATTGCCACCATGCTGCTGGGCGCACTGCTGATGAAAACCATCGCCGCTGAGGCGGCGATTTATCCTCTAGCACTCGGCGGCGTATCGGTCATTGCGTCGATCATCGGCTGCTTTTTCGTGAAGTATTCCGGCACCGGCAAAATCATGACAGCGCTTTATAAAGGCCTGATCGTGGCTGCAGTACTCTCGGTGATCGCGTTTTACTTTGTCACTGACTGGATCATGGGTGCGGCCGCCCAGGCAGTGCCGGGCATGACGGTCATGAACCTCTGGCTGGCATCAGTGGTGGGTATTGCACTGACCGCGGCAATGGTGGTGATCACTGAGTACTACACCGCCACCGAGTATGCGCCCGTGCGGCATGTGGCCTCTGCATCCGAGACCGGCCATGCCACGAACATCATCGCAGGCATTGCGGTTTCAATGCGCTCCACTGCGCTGCCCGTGCTGTCGGTCTGCGTAGCGATTTTTGCTGCTTATGCACTGGCAGGCTTATACGGCATCGCAGTCGCTGCAACCTCAATGCTATCCATGGCCGGCATCATCGTGGCGCTCGATGCCTATGGCCCGATCACCGATAACGCCGGCGGTATTGCTGAGATGGCCGAGCTGCCCAAGGAAGTCCGCAATGTGACCGATCCCTTGGATGCGGTCGGCAACACCACCAAAGCGGTGACCAAGGGCTATGCCATCGGTTCAGCAGGATTGGCGGCGCTGGTGCTTTTTGCAGACTACACCCACGCCTTAGAGGGTATGGGCCACAGCATCAAGTTCGACCTCTCGGATCACGAGGTGATCATTGGCCTCTTTATCGGCGGCATGATTCCTTATTTGTTTGGCGCGATGGCGATGGAAGCGGTGGGCCGCTGCGCCGGCGCCGTGGTGACCGAAGTCCGCCGCCAGTTCCGCGAGATCAAAGGCATCATGGAAGGCACGGCCAAGCCTGAGTACCACACAGCTGTCGACATGCTGACCAAGGCGGCCATCAAAGAGATGATCATTCCCTCACTGCTGCCCGTGGTGGTGCCGGTCATTGTCGGCCTGGCGCTCGGACCCAAGGCCTTGGGAGGTATGCTGATGGGCACGATCGTGACTGGACTGTTTGTTGCCATCTCCATGTGTACCGGCGGTGGCGCATGGGATAACGCCAAGAAGTACATTGAAGACGGCAACCATGGCGGCAAAGGCTCTGATGCCCACAAGGCGGCGGTCACCGGCGATACCGTGGGCGATCCCTACAAGGACACCGCGGGCCCGGCCGTGAATCCGCTGATCAAGATCATCAATATCGTTGCGCTGCTGATCGTGCCGATTCTGCCCATGGCAGCGAAATGATTTACCAACGGGCTTCATGCTCAAAGAGATCGTAGCTTAGCCATTGATGATTCAGGCGAACACGCCGAACTGCTGTCGCACCTGCCGCGTACAGCAGTTCGGCGATTGCTGCGTGGTGCGTGCACCAGACCACCCGCGAAAGCGCCAGCCTGCGGGCCTGAAATGCCGAGATCAACTGCCGGCCGGCCGCCGAAGAGGTCACCACCAGGCCAAGCGTGCCTGACTCCGCGCGGGCGATCTCAGTCCAGGCCGACTCTGGCCAGGCCGACTCGATGCGTCGATACAGCGCTGCCAGTAAGCAAATGGCGCCGCGGGCCCCAAACCCCTCGCGCAGGGTCGGCCGGTTGGACTCGCCTTCTACGATCAGCAAGGTCTGTCGGGCCCAGTCGCTGGACTCCTGCGCGATACAAAGATCCATCGCAGTCAGTAGGCCCTGGGCGTTGGCGCGCTCCTCGTGATCAGCAGCGATGATCGTGCCGGCCTGGGGATAGTGCCGCAGCAGCTGATCACGGGTTCCGCCCCCGAGGGCCGCGAGCCGAACCTTATTTAAAACGGCGGTGTCGACTCCCTGATGCGTGAGCCAGAGAAAAAATGCAGTGACAGCAGCCGGACTGGTCCAGACGATCCAAGGGCAGGCCGCATCGCGCAGGCGCACTAGCACGGCAGCGTTTGGATTTAGCATCTCTAATCGCTGCAGCGGCATTGCCTTAAGCCTTGCATCGCTGTGATGCTCGGCCTGGGCGGCCATGGGCTCTGGCTCAGACCACTGCGGCCGGGTCATCCAGACTTGCCGCATTCGCAGTTCGCCCATCTGTAGGCAATTAAGCTGCGTTTAATGCTTGCAGAATCTGCTGGGCGCCCTGCTCTTTTAAAAGCCCGGCAGCCTGAAGCCCAATGGCCTCGGGGTCCTCGCCACGACACTCGGCACGCAGCACCCTGGAGCCATCGGTCATGGCAACCAAGGCCCGTAAATACAAAGTTTTGCCATCCGGCTCAGTAACGCAATAGGCCGCAAGCGGCACCTGACAGCTGCCGCCCAGCGCCCGCGAGACTGCGCGCTCTGCCCGGACTTCATAAAAGGTGCGTGCATCCGCAAGCGGCGATAAGGCCGACCGAATGGCGTGGCCATCGCTGCGAATCTCGATGCCAAGTGCTCCCTGGCCCGCAGCAGGCAGCAGGGTCTCAGGCGGGAGAATCTCGCGAATGCGCTGGGCAAGGCCCAGCCGTTTTAATCCTGCAGCCGCAAGGATGATGGCCTGCATCTCACCGCGATCCAGTTTGGCAAGCCGCGTATCCAGATTGCCGCGCAAGGGCACAATCTTTAAGCCTGGATAGCGGGCCCTGAGCTGGGCCTCGCGTCGCAGGCTGGATGTGCCCACCACCGCGCCTTGGGGCAAGGCATCAAGCCCAGAGCAATCATTGGAGACAAAGGCATCGCGGGGATCTTCCCGGCGCATGACACAGGCCAGCTCAAAGCCTTGCGGCAGCTCCATGGGGACATCCTTTAGCGAATGCACCGCGAGATGGGCCCGGCCGTCTTCCAGGGCGGTCTCCAGTTCCTTTACAAACAGGCCCTTGCCCCCAACCTTCGATAAAGTGCGATCAAGAATCTGGTCGCCGCGGGTGGTCATGCCGAGAATCTGGACCGGGCCTGCGG
>CAYFPT010000009.1:0-9025 GCA_964345065.1 uncultured Bordetella sp. | reverse complement strand
TGTTCGGCCTGCCACATCGCCAGACGGCTTTCGCGCGATGCAATAATCCACATATTGCGAAGTGTATCAATCTCATGGCCGAACAATTTTCAAAGAAAAACGAAGGCTGGTCGGGCCGGTTCAGTGAGCCGGTGTCGGCACTCGTGCAGCGCTATACCGGATCGGTCGGCTTTGATCAGCGGCTGGCCCTCTGCGATATCGAGGGCTCGCTGGCCCATGCCGAGATGCTGGCCCATGTGGGACTGATCTCGAAAGAAGACCTCCGTGCCATCGAGCAGGGCATGGGCCAGATTCGCGAAGAGATCACCGCGAAATCATTTCAATGGTCGCTTGCGCTTGAAGATGTGCATTTAAATATTGAAAAGCGGCTCACCGATTTAATCGGTGATGCCGGCAAACGGCTGCACACCGCAAGAAGCCGCAACGATCAGGTCGCCACCGACATGCGGCTCTGGGTGCGGACAACGATTGATGAACTTCAGCAGGCCTTGGCGGGACTCAAATCGGCGCTTTTGCAGCAGGCCGAGCAGCATGCCGCGACCATCATGCCGGGCTTTACCCACCTGCAGGTCGCCCAGCCCATCACCTTTGGCCATCACTTGATGGCCTATGTGGAGATGTTTTCGCGGGATCGCGAACGGCTTATGGATTGCCGGTCCCGCGTGAACCAGCTGCCGCTCGGTGCTGCCGCATTGGCCGGCACTTCTTATCCAATCGATCGCGCACGTGTGGCAAAACGGCTTGGCTTTGATGGCCTCTGCCAGAACTCACTGGATGCGGTGAGTGATCGGGATTTTGTAATTGAGTTCACATCCTGCTGCGCGGTGATCATGATGCATATCTCACGGCTATCGGAAGAGCTGATTCTTTGGATGACACCACGCATTGGCTTTATCGATCTTGCCGATCGTTTCTGCACCGGCTCATCGATCATGCCGCAGAAGAAAAACCCCGATGTGCCCGAGCTGGCCCGTGGAAAATCTGGCCGGGTCTATGGGCACTTGATTGGCCTGCTCACCCTCATGAAGGGCCAGCCGCTGGCCTACAACAAAGACAACCAAGAAGATAAGGAACCGGTCTTTGATACCGCTGACACCGTGCTCGATACCCTGCGGGTCTTCGCTGAAATGGTGACGGGGATTAAGGTCAATGCAGGCAACATGCGGGCGGCGGCCTTTGAGGGCTACTCCACCGCGACTGACTTGGCGGACTATTTGGTCAAGCGTGGTCTGGCGTTTCGCGATGCCCACGAGGCCGTGGCCCTGGCCGTCAAGGCAGGTGTTCAGGCCGGCAAAGACCTCTCGGAATTCAGCCTTACTGAGTTACAGGTCTTTTCGCCACGCATTGACCAGGATGTCTTCAAGGTCCTCCAGGTCGAGGGCTCGGTTTCGGCCAGAAGCCATCCGGGAGGGACCGCCCCCGACCAGGTCCGGGCCCAGATTCAGCGCCATCGGCAGCAGAGTTAGCGACAGCCCTAAGAGCCAAACGGGCCGTTTTGGGTTAAAAACGTGGGCGTTGTCGGCGGATTCGGTCCGCGAAACAACCAAAAACAGCAATCTAATAAAGGAGCGAGTTATGAGTCGTCGTGAGTTTCTGGCAAAAACCGGTGCGGCTGCGGTGGCCACAGGTGCAGCAGCGGTTGCAGCACCTGCGATTGCCCAGTCGGATGTGGTCCGTTGGCGTTGTGCGTCAAGCTTTCCAAAAGGCTTCGACACCCTGTTCGGCACACTGGAGCTGATCGCCCGCCGCGTCAACCAACTGACCGGCGGAAGATTCCAAATCTCCACCCACGCTGCAGGCGAGATCGTGCCGCCCTTCCAGGTGCTGGATGCGGTAGAAAAAGGCACCATTGAAGCGAACCACACTGCGCCGTATTACTTTATCGGCAAGGATCCTGCCTGGGCCTTCGGAACGGCAATCCCCTTTGGCCTGAATGCGCGCCAGATGAATGCCTGGTGGTATCACGGCGATGGCGAAAAGGTATTTAACGAGTTCTCACGCAAATCGGGCGTGGTCAATCTGCTGGCCGGCAACACCGGATCGCAGATGGCCGGCTGGTTTAAAAAAGAACTCAAGTCGGTGCAAGATCTGAAGGGCCTGAAGTTTCGAGTGGGTGGCATGGGCGGCCAAGCGCTCTCCAAGCTGGGTGTCGTGGCCACGCAGATCCCTGCCGGCGAGATCTACTCAGCACTTGAGAAGGGCACCATCGATGCGGCCGAATTCACCGTTCCGTACGATGACGAGCGCCTCGGTCTGAATAAGATCGCCAAGTTTTACTACTACCCGGGCTGGTGGGAGGGTGGCGCTGCGCTTGGATTCCAAGTCAACGCCAAGGCCTACGATGCGCTGCCCGATGGCTATAAAGCCGCCTTGCAGGCCGCCTGCGCCGAGGGCAACACCTGGATGCTGGCCAAGTACGACACCGTCAATCCCCAGGCGCTGAAGCGCCTGATCGCAGGCGGTGCGGTGCTACGTCGCTTCCCCAAATCAGTGATGGACGCCTCGTTTAAAGCCAACGAAGAACTGATGGCTGAAAACGCCGCCAAGAGCCCAGAGTTTAAAAAGATATTTGATCATCTGCGCGCCTTCCAGCGTGACCAGCAGGCCTGGTTCCGTGTGGCGGAGGGCAGCTACGATGACTTCATGGCAACTCAGAAGCTGTAAATTTGATTCGCCCGGCGCAATCGCCGGGCGCATTCAAAACAAAACCGCCCCACGGGGCGGTTTTTTTATGTCAACGCTGGCTTACTTCTTTTTGAAATAATCCATCGGATCGTTTTTCGGCTTGTCGTCTTTTTCATCGTCCCAGCCATCGCTTTCATTTTCAACCGAGTCATCTACTTTAATTTCAATATTCTGAAGATCGCCTGTGACCCGCTTATCCAGCATGCCCGTCACAATCTCCGGAAAGAAAATCAGTATGGCCACCAGCAGCAGCTGCAGGCCCACCCAGGGAATCGCCCCGAGATAGATTTCACTGCTCTTGATGGACTTGGGCGCAATCCCCCGCAGATAAAACAGTGCGAAACCAAAGGGTGGATGCATAAACGAGGTCTGCATATTCACGCAGATCAGCACCCCGAACCAGATTAGATCAATGCCCAGCTTGTCGGCCACCGGGGCCAGCAACGGAATCACAATAAAGGCGATCTCGAAAAAATCGAGGAAAAACGCCAAGATAAAAATCATGATGTTGACCACGAACAGGAAGGTGACCGGGTCATCCGCACCCACACTTAAAAATAAGTGCTCCACCCAGATGCCACCATCCACGCCCTGAAAGACCAGGGTAAAGACCGTGGCACCAATCAGAATGAAGATCACCATGACCGTGATGTTCATGGTGGATTCCATGCCCTCACGAATCATTTTCCAATTCAATCGCCGATGAACGGCCGCCAATCCGATCGCTCCTACAACCCCCATGGCGCCCGCCTCAGTCGGTGTGGCTAAGCCGAGAAAAATCGTGCCCAGCACAATGAAAATCAAGGCCAGCGAGGGCACCACCCCCATGGCCACTTTCTTTAAAAGCGCAAGCCCCCGCAGCGTGCGGGCCTCGGGCGGAAGCGGCGGCATGCTCTGCGGCTGGATGAGCGACATCACCAAAATAAACAGCATAAAAATCGCCACCTGGGCCAACGATGGACCCAGCGCCCCGAGATACATATCGCCCACCGATCGGCCCAATTGATCGGCCAACACAATCAACACCAGCGATGGTGGAATGACCTGGGTGATGGTTCCCGAGGCGGCAATCACGCCTGTCGAGAGTCGGGCGCTGTAGCCATAACGCATCATGATGGGCAGTGCGATCACGCCCATGGCAATCACCGAGGCGGCAACCGTGCCGGTAATGGCGCCAAGAATCGCGCCCACCATAATCACCGCATAGGCCAGGCCCCCAGGCAGCCCGCCGAATAACTGGGCAAAGCCTTCGAGCAAATCCTCCGCCAGGCCACTGCGCTCAAGGATCGCGCCCATGAGTGTGAAAAACGGGATCGACAGCAAGAGCTCATTGGCCAGAATGCCAAAGACCCGCAGCGGCAAATTGGCCATGAACTGGGCAGGAAAAAGTCCCATCTCAATGGCCACCAATCCTGAGACCAGGCCCAGGGCCGCCAAGGAAAATGCGACCGGCAGGCCCAGCAGTAAAAACACCACCAGGGCCGCAAACATCGCCGGGGCCATGAAGTCGATCGGATTCATGGCTATTGCAGCGGCCTTTCGTAGTGGGCATTTAGCGCAATCACGCCCTTGAGCGCGGCAATGCGCTTGATGATTTCAGAGCAGCCTTGCAGCACCAAAAGCCCAAAGCCGATGGGAAAGAGCAGCTTCACCGGCCAGCGCACGAGGCCGCCCGCATTGTTGGAAATCTCGTTAATGGTCCAGGACTCAAGAAACCATGGCCAGCAGACCAACACCATATAGATACAAAAGGGCTGCAGAAAAAATATCAGGCCCGCCAGATCCAGCCAGGCCCGTTGGCGGTCATTAAGACGGGAGTAAAACAGATCGACCCGGATGTGGCCATTGATGGTGAGCAAATGGGGGGCGCCCAAGAGCACCATGCCGCCGAACATATACCACTGCATTTCCAGCCAGGCATTCGAGCTGATATCAAACGCATAGCGCATGCCCGCATTTCCCGCTGAAATCAGGGCGCAGGTCAGGGTCAGCCAAATCGCGATCACGGCGACGGCTTTGCTTAAACGATCGATGCTGTAGGCGAACTGAACGAGAGGGCTCACAGCATCCAAGTTTACCCGGGATAGCCCGCAACAGGCTTGCGGACCCGCCACCGGCCAGGGAAAATGCAGTCACGCAACAAGACCCCAGCCATGCATCGCGACCCCATCCCCGAGCTGCTTTACACCGCCCTACGCGACCGCTTTGGTGAGCGCTTCTCGCAGGGTGAATCGGTGCGGCTGCAGCACGGCCGGGATGAATCAGTCCACATCCCAGAGCCGCCCGATGCGGTGGTGTTTGCGCAAAGCACCGAGGATGTTGCCGCGGTGGTTACGCTTTGCCGCCAGCACCATGTGCCGGTGATTGCCTATGGTGCAGGCAGTTCAGTCGAAGGCCATCTCCTTGCTGTAGAAGGCGGCATCAGCATTGATCTTTCAGGAATGAATCGGGTATTGGCCATTCATGCCGATGACCTGGATGCAACCGTTCAGGCGGGCGTCACGCGCAAGCAGCTCAACGAAGCATTAAAAGGCACTGGGCTTTTCTTTCCCATTGATCCCGGTGCAGATGCATCGCTCGGCGGCATGGCCGCCACCCGTGCCTCGGGCACCAATGCAGTCCGCTACGGCACGATGCGTGAAAACGTCATGGCCATGACCGTGGTGTTGGCCGATGGAAAAATTATCCGCACAGGCAGCCGCGCTAAGAAGTCCTCCGCTGGCTATGATCTGACTCGGCTGCTGGTGGGCTCTGAGGGCACACTGGGCATCATCACCGAATTAACCGTCAGGCTTTATTCGCTGCCCGAAGCCATCTCAGCGGCCGTCTGCCCGTTTAAGACCGTTGATGATGCGGTCAACACCGTCATTCGCACCATTCAAATGGGCATTCCGGTGGCCCGAATTGAATTGCTGGATGCCCTCACCCTGACCGCAATTAACCGATTCAGCAAGACCCAACTGCCCGAGCGGCCGACACTATTTTTTGAATTTCATGGCACCGAAGCCTCCGCACAGGAGCAGGCCGAGCGGGTCCAAGAGATCGCGCATGAATTCGGTGGCGAACAATTCGAATGGGCGACCCGATCAGAAGATCGGACCCGCCTCTGGCAGGCCCGGCACGACGCCTATTTCGCATGCCTGCAGATGAAGCCTGGTTGTCGGGCCTTTCCGACCGATGTCTGTGTGCCGATTTCTCGGCTCTCTGAATGTATCCATGCCACCAATGCCGATCTGGCCCAGGTGGCCATTCCTGTGATGCTTTTTGGCCATGTGGGTGACGGCAACTTCCACCTTGTGGTGCTGATTGATCCGAATAATGCGCAAGAAATTGAGCAGGCCGAGTGGATTAATGAACGGGTTGTTGAGCGGGCCCTGGCCATGGAGGGCACCTGCACCGGAGAACATGGCATTGGCCTGGGCAAGCGCAAATTCATGGTGAAAGAGCATGGCGAAGATGCCGTTGCCCTGATGCGAACCATTAAGCAGGCCCTCGATCCTCAGGGCCTATTGAATCCCGGAAAGATTCTTCCCGAATAAAGCCGCCTAGCGCTTTTGCAGGCGCTCCCACTGCTGCATGAGATCCGCCCACTGGCCCCGTGCTGCCTGAAGGTGGCGCTCTTTGACATGCCCAAAGCCACGAATACTGTCCGTAATCGCAGCGATCTTGATGGCGAGCTCCAGATTTTCGGCAGATAGTGCGGGCAGCAGCGAATCGATACAGTCCCGATACTGGATGATCAGCGCCCGCTCGGTGCGGCGCTCTTCGGTGTAGCCAAAGGCATCAAGCGGCGAGCCGCGAAGAAATCGCAGCGATGCCAGCACGGCCATCAGGGGCCTGACCCAGGGCCCGAAGCGTCGCTTGATCAGTTCGCCGCGCAGGTTGCGCCGCGATAAAAGCGGCGGCGCCAAATAATGCGCGATGCGAAAGCCCGGCTCGAAATCGCGGGTAATCTGATTTAAAAATTCGCGATCGGTATGCAGGCGGGCAACTTCGTATTCGTCTTTGTAGGCCATCAGCTTAAATAAGCCTCGCATGACCGTTTCGGTAAGCCGCAGGCCTTGGCCCAGGGCCTGCTCTGCGGACTGCACACGCGCGACGAACTCGGCATAAGTCTGGGCATAGCGGGCATTTTGATAGGCCGCAAGAAACGCCTTACGTTTTTCGATTCGGCCCTCGAGGCTGGGCCTGGGCACAAAGGCAATTGGCTGTGCATCAGGAGACCGGCGCAATAACTCGGGATCACACGCCGCCCGACGGCCCCAGTCGAAGGCCTGTTTGTTTTTTTCCACTGCAACAGCATTGAGTTCCATCGCCAGAAAAATCGACTGACGTGTCAGCGGAATCAGGCCACGCTGCCAGGCATAGCCCAGCAGCAATGGATTGGCGAATATCGCATCGCCTAAAAGCTGCTGGGCCAAGCGCTGGGCATCGACAATCGCGCATCGCTCTTGGCCGACTGCCCGCTGGATTGAAGACTGGCACTGCTGCGCAGGAAACTCCCAGTCGGGCTTGCTGATCACAGCGGCCGTTGGCGCGTGATGGCTATTCATGACCACCCGGGTCTGGCCCTCGCGCATCAGCGCCAGCGTGGACTGGCCTGCAGCAACAATGCCGTCACAGGCCAGAATTAAATCGGCCTTGGCGAGATCGACCTTCGAGGTATGAATGGCACCGGCCTGCTGCGCGATCTGCACATGACTCCAGGTCGAGCCCCCTTTTTGGGCAAGGCCTCCGGCATCCTGAGTCACGACAGACTTACCATCAATGTGGGCAGCAACACCCAGTAGCTGCCCGATCGTAATGACGCCTGTGCCACCAATGCCAGCAATCACGATGCGATAAGGCTGACTGCAATCGGGAAACTCCGGCGTGGGGTCGGCCTCGAAACTTGCATCGCCGCCGGCAGGCGATGCGAGTGGCCCGATGGCTTTGGGCTTTTTAGGCCGCACGCCCTCGACCGAGACAAAGCTTGGGCAAAAACCCTTCAGGCAGGACTCGTCTTTATTACAACTGCTGTGATTAATCTGACGCTTTCGGCCAAACTCAGTCTCAAGCGGCTCGACCGATAAGCAGTTACTCTGCGCAGAGCAGTCCCCGCAGCCCTCGCAGACGAGGTCGTTGATCACCACATAGCGTTCAGGATCTTGCAGTCGGCCACGCTTGCGACGGCGCCGCTTTTCGGTGGCGCAGGTCTGATCGTAAACAATGATTGTCGTGCCCTTGATCTCCCGGAATTCCCGCTGGAGTCGATCCAGATCATCGCGGTGCTCAACCGTGACACCCGCCTCGAGGACAACGCCGTTGTAGTCTTCCACACGATCGGTCACCACAGCCACCCGGGCTGCGCCTTCGGCCACACAGCTTTTTACAATCTGTGGCACCGACAGGCCCTCGGGCCGCTCCCCCACCTGCTGGCCGCCCGTCATGGCGACCGCATCGTTGTAAAGAATCTTGAAGGTGATATTGACGCCCGCTGCGATGCACTGACGAACCGCCAGGATCCCGCTATGAAACCAGGTGCCATCGCCGAGATTGGTAAAGACATGCTCTTCATGGGTAAACGGTGCCTGGCCGACCCAGGGCACGCCCTCACCGCCCATCTGGGTAAAGGTGCTGGTGGATCGGTCCATCCAGATCGCCATGTAATGGCAGCCAATTCCGGCTAAGGCCCGGCTGCCCTCGGGCACGCGGGTGCTGGTGTTGTGCGGGCAGCCGCTGCAAAACCAGGGCGGCCGCTCTGCTGACTGGCCCGAGACCAGCTTGAGGGAGTGCTCTTTGGCCTCAATCACCGCAAGCCGCTGCTGCATGCGGGCATCAATGTCATCGGGCACGCCCATTTTGCGCAGCCGACGCGCGATCGCTTTTGCAATCAGCGCAGGAGTGAGATCAGCCTTTGCCCGAAGCAGCCAGTTCTCTGCAGGGTTGGGCCTTGCCCACTCACCACCGGAGTGATCATCATCGGACTCATCAAATTTACCCACCACATCGGGCCGAACATCAGGCCGCCAGTTATAGAGCTCTTCCTTGAGCTGATATTCGATGATTTGGCGCTTTTCTTCGACCACCAGAATCTCTTTGAGTCCGGCCGCAAACTCCCGCGTGATGGTGGCCTCTAATGGCCAGACCACATTCACCTGATGCAGCCGAATGCCAAGCCGCCTGCAGTGCTCATCGGTCAGGCCCAAGTCCGCGAGGGCCTGACGGGTGTCATTAAACGCTTTGCCGCTTGCAATAATGCCAAAGCGATCATCAGGGCCCGCAATCACATTGTGGTTTAAGCGATTGGCCCGCACATAGGCTAAGGCCGCATACCACTTCGTCTCCATGAGCCGGGCTT
>CAYFPT010000008.1:6694-25137 GCA_964345065.1 uncultured Bordetella sp. | reverse complement strand
CCCTCACTCAGAAAAGAACTTCTGGGGCTAAACGCTTCTCAGCGGCCCTGATGCCCGGCATCGGTCAGTCACTACGATACGGCCTGCCAGGCTTTACGCTGGCATTCGCGGCCCTGCCGCTGTACCTGCTGACACCCGCGCTCTACGCCCAACAATTCGGATTAAGCCTGGGACTGATCGGCGTGCTCTTGATGCTCACACGGCTCACTGATGCGATTGCTGATCCGTTTATTGGCCGGTGGATCGATCAAAGCGCCCAGTCATTGTGGCTGTGGATGGCCGGTGGACTGATCGTGATGGCATTTGGCCTGGGACTGCTCACCCATCCGACCCTGGTGCTCGATGCGGCTGAACCGTCCGCGCTTAAATTTTCACTCTGGCTCGTTGGCTGCACACTGATCGTTTCGCTTGCCAATAGCACCGCGACACTTGCCCACCAGAGTTGGGCAGTCGCCTGGACTGCCGAGATTGCAGGCCAGTCGCGGCTGATTGGTGCCCGCGAACTCTGCGGACTGGTCGGCGTCATCAGTGCTGCAGCAATTGCAGGCCAGCAATCCGGTGGGCTGCTGGGCCTTGTGGCCGTCATCAGCGCGACGATCGGAATTGCTGCAAGCTTTGGATTGCGCGTCATCAGCCGCCGGTCATCCCCGGCCGCTCACCGGCCACAGGTGGCATGGTCTGCGCTGCTGCGGCAGACGAAGCTTCGTGAACTGCTGGGCACCATGGGCATCAATGCGCTGGCCAATGCAATCCCACCGACACTGATTTTATTTTTTCTTCAAGACTATCTCGGGGCAACCCCCAATCAGGCGAGTGGTCTGCTGGCCGCTTATTTTGTTGCCGCCGCGGCTGCGGTTCCCTTTTGGTCTTGGGCGGCCCACCGCTTTCGGGCCAAGACGGTCTGGATCATCGCCATGTCAATCGCAGTGATCGCCTTTGGCTGGACGCTGACACTTGATCGAGATGGTCTGACCGCGTTTGCAGCCATCTGCCTGATTACGGGAATGGTGCTGGGCGCCGAACTCGTCTGCCCGCCGATATTGCTCGGACGCAGAATTGATCGCGCCCACCATCGTGGCACGCTTGAAGCCAGCTACTTTGGCCTATGGAATCTTGTGATTAAACTCGCCCTGGCGCTGGCCGCAGGCCTGACCCTGCCGATGTTGTCTGGCCTAAACTATCAGCCCGGCATCAGTAGCCCTGACAATAATCTCGGCGCCCTGCAGTGGGCCTATGCAGGCATTCCGATTGCTTTGAAATGTATTGCGATTGCTGCACTGTGGCGCTTTCATGATGAATCAACGCCACCCCGACCTTAAGGAGCCATGGATGAATCTTTCTCGTCTTCAGTCCGCTATTTTTCACTGGCGTGCCGGCCGATCCCTGCTGCTCACTGGCCTTGTGCTTGCGCTGATGACCGGCTGCGCTGGGCCCGACCCATCGCGCTATGCTGACCAGAAACCGGCCCTTGATCTGAAGGCCTATTTCAACGGCGAGATCAAAGGATGGGGCATGGTCCAGAATCGATTCGGCCAGGTGGATCGTCGATTCGTGGTCACCATCAAGGCCAGCTGGAATGGGGACGAGGGCGTACTGGATGAATCCTTTGTCTGGTCAGACGGCGAGCTTCAGCGACGCGTCTGGAAATTAAAATCAGCCGGCCCGAATCGTTATATCGGCACCGCCGAAGATGTGGAGGGCCAGGCCATCGGTGAGATCAGCGGCAACGCACTCCGCTGGCGTTATACCCTGCGCGTTCCATTTCGCGGAAACAGCATTCATTTAGATTTTGATGACTGGATGATTCTGATTGACGATCGGGTCATGCTGAATCGGGCAGTCTTTAGCAAGTGGGGCATTCGGATGGGCGAAGTCACGCTCTCGTTTAGCAAATAAATTTTAATCAATCGGCATGTCCGCTAACCCACCCATCACCGACTGGTCAGGCCGCATCGTCTGGGTCGTTGGCGCATCCGCTGGCATTGGCCGGGCATTGGCCGAGGCACTAAGCCTTCGGGGTGCGCGGGTCATTGCCAGTGCGCGTCGACTCGAGCCGCTGGCCAGCCTAGAGCCCGCCTGCGCCCGATGTCTGACTCTGGATGTGAGTCGCGCGTCAGATCTGCAGGCAGCCATCAATACACTCGAACAAGAACGGCTTCTGCCCGAAGTCGTGTTCTGGGTCGCGGGCGTTTATCACCCGATGGCCTGCGAGGCGCTTGAACTCGATGGCGTACGCGAGACATTTGAAATCAACACGCTGTCTGCGTATGTCGGCTTAAAACACATGCTCTCGGCATGGGCCCAAGCGGCTGGCCAGCCCCGCCACTGGTGCTGGGTCTCGAGCGTGGCGGGCTATCGCGGCCTGCCTCAGGCAGCGGCTTACGGCGCAAGCAAGGCTGCACTGACCTATCTTGCTGAAGTCAGCTACCTCGAATTACGGTCCAAAGCGATCGCCGTCTCAGTCGTGCAGCCAGGATTTGTTCAGACACGGCTTACCGAAAAAAATGACTTCGCCATGCCGGCCATCATCACGCCCGAGGCGGCTGCATCGGCAACCCTCCAGGGCCTCGCCCGTGGCCAATTTGAAATCCACTACCCCAAGCGCTTTACCTTGTGGCTGAAGCTGCTGCGGCTGCTGCCTTATCGGCTGTATTTTCGGCTGATGCGCAGCGCCCTGCCGGATCGGTCATCAGAGCGGAATTCGTGATGGATATCACTGCCTTTATTGCCGCAGCCGAGGCGCTGGACCCACAACACCTGGATCGGCTTTTAGCGTTTTATGCCGACGACTGCCGGTTCACCGATCCTTTTCAGAGTGTCAGCGGACAATCCGCAATCCAGCAGATTTACGCCGACATGTTCACCCATCTTCATGAGCCAAAATTTCGCGATGTACACCTGATGGGCGCCGCCACAAGCGCGCCGGCCGAGGCCGTCATCGGCTGGACATTTGAATTTGCGATCGGCCCAGGACGGCCGGTGCAACGACTCTCGGGCTGCAGCCGGCTGCGCTTTAACGCCCAAGGAAAGATCCAGGACCATACCGACTTCTGGGATGGTTCCCGACTCATGCAGGCATTTCCAGTCGTTGGGCCGGTGATTGGCTGGCTGCGGCGAAAAATCGCCCATTCCAGCGGCGGTTGACCTTACAATCAGGCGTCTTTTTTTGCCCACGCCCAATCGCCATGCGTACACCCCAGGCCTCCGAGATGCTCTACCCGGAATTATTTCGGGCATTTGAGCGTGTCCGCTGGGACTTAGAGCGGGACATTCGATGGGATGCATTCAATCCCGCGCTGCTCTCCGAAGATCAGGCCCAGACCATCAAGATGAACGCCATCACCGAGTGGGCGGCCCTGCCTGCCACAGAAATGTTTCTTCGTGATAATCGGCACGACAGCGATTTCTCGGCCTTTATGTCCATCTGGTTTTACGAAGAACAAAAGCACTCATTAGTTTTAATGGAATATCTTCGCCGCTTTCGGCCTGAACTTCTGCCCTCGGAAGAAGAGCTTCACGCGGTGCGATTTGAGTTTGATCCTGCGCCAGCCCTTGAGACCCTGATGCTGCATTTCTGCGGCGAGATTCGCTTAAACCATTGGTACCGCTGTGCAGCCGAGTGGCACTCCGAGCCCGTGATTCGCCAAATCTACGAAACGATCGCCAAAGATGAGGCCCGCCATGGCGGCGCCTATCTGCGTTACATGAAAAAAGCCCTGGTCACGACGGGCGATGCTGCGCGCAATGCTTTCGCAAAAATTGGAGTCCTGATGGCCAGTGCCCGCAGAACATCCCAGGCGCTGCATCCCACGAATCTTCATGTCAATCAGACCCTCTTTCCCAACGACACCGTCCAGAGCCGAACCCCAGAACCCGGCTGGCTTGAGCGCTGGCTCGATCAGCAGATTCGCTTCGATGCCGTCTGGGAGGGCAGAGTCGCGGAACGCATTCTGCACAACCTATCGCTGCTCTTTGATCAGACCTTCAGCTCGGTGCAGGAACTCAACCGTTATCGAAAATCATTGGCGGCCTGAGCGCTGTGAATTCGGCACCCGAATTCGAATCCAAACTCACGCCGCCGCAGGACCTGAACGCTCGGGCGGCGCATCTGCCGCGGCCCATCGTGTTTACAAATGGTGTCTTCGATCTGCTGCATCGCGGCCATGTCACTTACCTGGCGCAGGCACGGGCCTTGGGACAGTCGTTAATCGTGGCCCTAAATGATGATGCGTCCACGCGGCGTTTAAATAAAGCGCCGGATCGGCCGATTCATGGCCTGGCAGATCGGGCGGCTGTCGTTGCTGCACTTGAATCGGTGAGTCTTGTCACCTGGTTTTCCGAGGACACGCCCTTGGCGCTCATTGAATCGCTGAGTCCCGATGTGCTGGCCAAGGGCGGCGACTGGCCAACCGAACAGATTGTCGGCGGGCAGTGGGTCCGCGGCCGCGGTGGACGGGTGGTCTCAATCGCCTTTGACCATCAGCGCTCCACCACAGCAACACTGGAAAAAATTCGCAGGCCAAAAAGCTAGGCGATCAAGGATCCTGCGGCCTGCCCGAATCACTGCCCCACAGGGCCAGCAGGCCCAAAAATGTCAGATCCTGCCGCTCGGTGATGGGCGGCATTCGGGCCGTGCCCGCGAAGGCCTTCGCATACGCCCGCCAACGCTGCGCATCTCCGCCATGCAGCCAGATTGCAGAGATCTTGTAGCGCTCAATGAGCTGCGCAATCAGCGCCGTCTGCGCAAGGCCGAGGCCCTGCGCAATTGCCGACTCTGAATCCCGCGGAACCTGTGGTGCATCGGTGATCTCCTGCGGCAGCCCGTAATCGAGCTGCCGTGTTCCTGCACGCAGGCTTTCATGCATGAGGCGAATTCCTGGCAAGATCCAGCCGCCTTGAAACACCGTCCGAGTCGCATCCTGCTGCAGCAAAAGATCAAACGTGGTTGCGGTGCCTGCACTCACCACCAGGTGGGCCTCGCCTGCAGCCATCACACCCAGGGCCGCCAGGCCCGCGCCACAAACCCAGCGGTCCGCGCCAAGCTGGGCAGGCGCATGATAGGCGTTGTCATAGTGACGGCGGGCGCCCGAGAGCGTGACGCAGGCTTTGCTGATCCAAGGCGGCGGTGCTGCGGCAGCCGTCAGCGCTTGATAGGCAGCTGCCACTATCTCTTGACTTGCTGCTGGTCCGACTGAGTTCCACGACATGCTGATTGTCGATGCGCCGGCTGCCGATAATTCTGCAATCTCTTTGCGCCAAAGCCTGACGAGCGACGCAGCACTTGCCTCAGTATTTAAGGTGCGGTGGTGGGGCCCCATCTGCCAACGGGGATCGCTGGCCTCAGGCACCGTCTGCGTCTGCGACGGGCAGTAGGCCACGCGATGTTTAATCGCTGAGTTACCGGCATCAACCAGCAACACAATCTGTCCGCTCATTGCCTGGGCCTTCTCATCACGCACAACGATCTTCCCGCAACGAAAGCTCGCCCACCTCGATCAATCGCTCAGCACCGTCGATCTCTAAACGCAGGGCTCCCGAGTGGATGACACCGCGATTGCAGCCGGCTGCCAGCCGCTTGCCGCTTACCGGATGGACCACAATAACCCGCTGATTGGCGTAGAGGTCGCGACGATGAAATTCATCTATCCAAGCCTTTTGATCACCTGGGCCAGAATGCTGACATAGGCCCTGGACTGCCGCCGACAGCGCCATGACGATCGTCTCGCTCGGCGCCTCGGATACGCCGAGATCTTCGAGCGCAATCACTGGCCGATTGATATCTGGCGGGTTGGGCCATGAAAAATTAATTCCGATTCCGGCAATTAGCCACCAGCGGCCCTGGATCTGATGGCGTGACACCAATACGCCGCCAAGTTTTCTTCCGTTGGCCATGATGTCATTGGGCCACTTCACGCCCAGCATCGCATCGGTGAGCTGAAAAAATTCTTCAAGCGTCCGCATCACGGCCAGGCTAAGCCGTAGCGGCCACGCAGGATCTGGGGCCGCTGGCCGCTGCGTGAGCAATTCGGGCCAGCCCAACGACACGGCCAATCCCCCCGGGCTGTCAATCCATTGCCGGCCATGGCTGCCAATGCCCTGGGTCTGGGCCGTTGTCCAGAGTCCGAATGGATTCCGATGCTGAGTCGGCGCGGCGGTCAGCCGACGCAGCAGCTCCCGCTGAGTCGAGTCAATCGTCGCAAGCCGTTCGCAGGGCCACATTCTTGGCATCATAGCTGCATGTTTCGGCCTCTCCCATGCGTGTAGGACGCGCCGCCTCTCTCGCCATTGCGGCCCTGCTTTATGCAGTCGGCCTGGCCTTGATCACGCTGTCGCCCCTGACGGACTGGCAGTTTGTTCCCGAGGCCCCATGGAGATTTCTCAGTCAGCCGTGGCCGAAGTACTGGACTGGCTTTGATGTGCTGGTCAATGTGCTGGCCTACATTCCGCTCGGGCTGCTGGCGAGTCGGGCGATCCTGTATCGCTATCGTGATTCTGCTTGGGGCCCTTTGCTGTCATTCCTGATGGCGGCCCTGGCCTGCATGCTGATTTCAATTTTTCTGGAAGGACTGCAGACCTATCTCCCATCAAGGCGGCCTTCAATTCTTGATGTTGCATCAAATGCAGCGGGCGCGACGGTGGGGGCCTTTATCGCCAGCGCCTACGCCCAGAGCATCACGCGGCTGCAAATCACCGAGACCCGGCCCATCGAGATCGGTGGCTTGGCCCTGCTTGGCCTGTGGCTGATTGCCCAGGCGGCGCCCCAGCAGATCTGGCTGGCATTAGGCGATATTGGACTGGGTGATGAGCTCCGACGCGCAGCGGCTTGGATGATGGGCACCTCAGCCGCCAGTCCCTCGGTGGCACAGGAGGTCTTTGCCGCCCAGAGGATTCTTGCCGAGGCCCTCTGCGTGGGCGCGGCCATCAGCAGCTGTGCATTGATTCTGCATCTCACCATGCTCGAGTCATCACGATGGTTCGCCCGTTATCGCCCGGAGTTTTGGCCGCGGACGGTGCTGGCGATTGTCGTGGCGACGCTGGCCGTACGTGCGGGATGGGTCTGGCTGCTCTCTCCTGCGGCAATCGCCAGCTGGCTCACCGCCGGGGCCCAGGCCGGTGTTGTCCTTGCCCTTTTAAGCGCTTACGGCCTGGCGGGCGCGCGGCTCAGCCACCAGCGGCTTGCGGCCATCTGCGGCCTGGCGGTCACGCTAATGCTGGCCAACACACTGCCCGAAAATGAATTCGTTGCCAGCAGCGTTGCTGATTGGTCAAGGGGCCGCTGGCTTAACCTTCAGCTGCTGGCAAATTTATCGGCCGTGATTTGGCCATTTCTTGCCCTGGGCTGGCTGCAGCTGGTCTTGTCACGCCGCGCGGTTCGGGCCCTTGAGCGGGCCTACGGACGGCAGGCGCCGCCCGCGATATCCGCCGATCGCTCCATATAAAATCCGGCCATGTCGTATTACGCCAAGCATGTTTTTTTCTGCATCAATCAACGCGAGAACGGCGCGGCCTGCTGCGCCCAGTGTGGCGCTGCCGAGCTGCAGGCCTACGCGAAAGAAAAAATCAAGGGCCTGAAGAAAAATGGCCCAGGAAAAATCCGCATCAATCGCGCCGGCTGCCTCGATCGCTGCGATGAGGGGCCCGTCATGGTCGTATACCCTGAGGCCGTGTGGTACCGCTACGTCGATCAGCACGATATCGATGAAATCATCGACAGCCACTTACTCCACGATCGTCACGTCGAGCGACTCAAGATTTGAATTCGGCGACCGAGCGCTTTCTGATTGGGGGGCCAGCCGGCGATATTGAGGTCGCGCTCGACCGTCCCGCCCAGGGCCAATCCATTGCAGGACTGGCCGTCGTGGCCCATCCCCATCCGCTTTTTGGTGGCACGCTGGATAACAAGGTGGCCCAGACGATCGCCCGCGCGTTTGTGGGCCAATCGATGATCGTGATGCGGCCTAATTTTCGCGGTGTTGAAAAAAGCGCGGGCGCCCACGATCACGGAATGGGCGAGGTGGACGACCTCTGGGCAGCCTGGAAATGGTTAATTGAAAAATTTCCAGACGTCCGCGGACAGCGGTGGATGGGCGGCTTCTCATTTGGAGCGGTCATGGCCACGCACATCGCGCAGCAATGGCCCACGCATTCGATTGCGGCCAACCAGCCCGCACTCGACCGGGTGATTCTGGTCGGGCTTGGAATTGCGCCTGAGCGCAGGCCGGCTGCAGATCTCGGCCCAGCAGCGCGCCTGATTCACGGCGAGCTTGACGAGGTGGTCGCGCTAAAAACAGTTCTCGACTGGGCGGCGCCACAGCGGCACCCTGTTCTTGTGATGCCCGCAGCTGGGCACTTTTTTCATGGCCAGCTGCCGTTTTTAAAAGACTGCATCCTGCGATGCCTGCGCGACTAAGTTCAATGGGCGCTCGAATCGCACCGCTTATCGCGGCCGCCCTCTTCATCACACTCGGCCTGTCTGCCGCTCCGGGCCATAGCCAGACCTGGCCGGCAACGCCGAAAATCGCTGCCCCAAGCTGGATGTTAATTGATGCAACAACCGGCCAGACACTCGCATCTTCAAATCCCGAAAGCCGGTTCAGTCCAGCATCGATGGCCAAGATGATGACGGCCTATCTTACTTTCACCGCCCTGCGTGATCGCAAAATCCGGCTGGATCAAAATGTGGCCTCCCCCGCGGAGGCGGAGGTGCCGCAGGGATCGCGCATGTTTTTATTGCCGGGAAAAAATGTCATGGTCAGCGAGCTGCTGCAGGGCATGATCACACTGGGCGCACACGATGCAGCAATCGCGCTGGCAAAGGCCATTGCCAATACCGAGCCCGCCTTCGTGGAGTCGATGAATAAAACCGCGCAGCGGCTTGGCATGGTCAACACAAAATTTGCCAACTCCACCGGCGTGCCGCATCCTGAAAATTACAGCACCGTTGCAGATATGGTGCGTCTTGCCAATAGCCTCGTGCAGGAATTTCCCGAGCATCTTCGCGAATTCGGCCGCCGCGAATTCACCTACAACAACATTCGGCAAGTCAGCCGCAATCGGCTGCTCTGGCTGGACAACTCAGTCGACGGGCTGATGACAGGCCGCAGCGAGACCGAGGGCTTTGCAATTACTGTGACTGCCCACAGGCCGCAGCCGCTGGGCACCCGCGAGCGGCTGCAGCGGCGCCTCATCGCAGTGATTGCGGGGGCGGCCTCCGAAGAGGCGCGGGCCCAGGAAGGATTAAAGCTTCTGAACTTTGGTTTTCAGCAGTTCGATATCGTGCGGCTTTTTAAAGCCGACGAATCCAGCGAAATGATTCCGGTCTATAAAGGCACTGCCGGATCCGCAAGGCTGCACTTCCCGCGTGATGTGCTGGTGGCAATTCCTCGGGGCAAGGCTGAATCCATTCGGACCCAGATGGAGCGGCCGACCGCACTTCTGGCCCCAGTGGCACTCGGCCAGCCGGTTGGCCGACTCAGGATCTGGTACGGTGATACCGAGATCCATCAGGTGCCGATTAGCGCGGCCGAATCAGTGAAATCGGCGGGCCTGCTGGGCAGGGCAATTGATGCAATGCGACTTTGGTGGAAGGCCCTCTCGTTAACCGGAACACAGTCAACATGATCGATGGCATTCACGGCGACCCGACGGTCTATCTCAACGGCGAGTGGCTGCCGCTTTCCGGGGCAAAGGTCTCAGTGCTCGACCGAGGATTTATTTTCGGCGATGGTATTTACGAAGTCCTGCCGGTCTATCGGCGCAAGCCCTTCCGTCTTCAGTCTCATCTCACACGGCTGCAGCGCAGCCTGGCGGCAATTCGCATTCGTCCGCCCATGGAGGAGGCCCAGTGGGCAGCGCTTTTTGATGGGCTTATCCAGCGCAATGAATCGGACGATCAGTTTCTTTATCTACAAGTCACCCGCGGTGTTGCGAAACGCGATCACGGCTTTCCAAATCCCGAAGTCGCGCCCACCGTCTTTGCGATGTCATCGGCCTTTCAGCGGCCCACGGCAACACTGCGCGACTCAGGCATTGCTGTCGTATCGCTCCCGGATGAACGATGGCTGCACTGCGATATCAAATCCACCTCGCTGCTGGGCAATGTTCTGGCGCGACAGTCAGCCATTGATCGCGGCGCGCCCGAGGCCGTCATGTTTCGTGACGGATTTCTTACCGAGGGATCAGCAAGCAATATCTGGATGGTCCGTGACGGCGCCTTACATGCGCCACTAAAAAATCATCTCATCCTTGAGGGAATTCGATACGGCCTGCTGCAGGAGTTGGCCGAGCAGCAGCAAATCCCGGTGCATATTCGACGCATTCGACAGCAAGAGCTCGCCCAGGCCGATGAGCTCCTGATGACTTCTGCAACCAAAGAAGTGCTGCCCGTCGTTACACTCGACCAGCGGCCGGTTGGCCGTGGGCCCCACGCGGGCAAGCCCGGCCCCATTTACGCCAAAATCCGCCAGGCCTACGATCGGCTGATCGATGCACTCTAGCCAATTCAACGATGCGCCCGCCTGAAGAATCCCTGATTCGTTATCCCTGCAGCTTTCCCATCAAAATTATGGGGCCCTGCATTGATGGCTTTGCTGAATCCATCTGCGCGGTCGTACGGTCCCACGCGCCAGACTTTGATCCGGCCCTGCTTGAGATGCGGCCAAGCCGCAACGGCAATTATCTCGGCCTTACCGTCACCATCAATGCGCAATCCCGGGAGCAGCTTGATCGACTCTATCAGGCCCTGACCCATCATCCGATGGTCAAGGTTGTGCTGTAGGCCGCCAGTGGCTGCGCCGATGTTGCGCCGATGTTTTCGCGCCGCTGACTACGGCAGCATTCTGCAGGCGATGCGTGATTTCACCGCCACGCGCGACGACACCACCGAAGATCAACTCTGGCAGGTTGAACACACTGCCGTATTCACGCTCGGTCAGGCCGGCCAGCTCCAGCATGTTTTGGATGCAGGAACCATTCCGGTTATTCGAACTGAGCGTGGCGGCCAGGTGACATTCCATGGCCCAGGCCAGGCGGTGATCTACCCGCTGATTGATTTGCGGCGTCGTGGAATTTTCGTGCGGGAGTTGGTGAATCTTCTCGAACAGGCCATGATTGACACCTTGGCGGATTTTCAGATTGCAGAGGCCTGCCGAAAATCCGGCGCGCCTGGCGTTTATGTTGCCCATGGCGATGGACTCGCAAAAATTGGGGCGGTAGGGCTGAAGGTCTCACGGGGCCGCTGCATGCACGGCATTGCACTGAATGTCGACATGGATCTGCAGCCCTTTGGCCGAATCAACCCCTGTGGCATGGCCGGACTTCAGGCCATTGACATGGCTACAATGGGAGCGAAGGCCGACTGGCAATCCGTTGCCGATGTGCTGTGCAGTCGTATCGAGAAAACGCTACCTCAAATCCTGGTGATGCCATCGTGAGCACCTACGACCCAACAAAAAAACAAAAGGGCGCTGAAAAGACCTCCCGTATTCCGATCAAGGTCGTAGCGGCAGCGCCCCTGCCCAAGCCGGATTGGATCCGCGTAAAAGCTGCCAGTGCCAGCACGCGCTTTTTAGAAATCAAAAATATTCTGCGCGAACACAATCTTTATACGGTCTGCGAAGAAGCCTCCTGCCCCAATATCGGCGAATGCTTCGGCAAGGGCACCGCCACCTTCATGATCATGGGCGACAAATGCACACGCCGCTGCCCATTTTGCGATGTTGGCCATGGACGGCCGGATCCGCTTGATGTCCATGAGCCCAAAAATCTTGCCAAGACCATCGCCGCGCTGAAGCTTCGCTATGTCGTGATCACCAGCGTGGATCGTGATGACCTCCGTGATGGGGGTGCCCAGCATTTTGTGGAATGCATCCACGAGGTGCGCCGGCAGTCGCCGCAGACCCAGATTGAAGTCCTCGTGCCTGATTTTCGCGGCCGTCTTGAGCGGGCCCTTGAAATTCTTAAGGCGGCCCCGCCGGATGTCATGAATCACAATCTTGAGACGGTTCCACGACTCTACAAAGAAGCACGGCCAGGCTCTGATTATCAACATTCGCTGATGTTATTAAAACGGTTCAAGCAAGAGGTGCCGGGCGTTCCCACCAAGAGCGGCCTGATGGTCGGCCTAGGAGAGACTGACGAAGAAATTCTTGGTGTCATGCGTGACATGCGGGCCCACGATATCGATATGCTGACCATCGGCCAATATCTTGCACCCTCGATAAGCCATCTGCCGGTCCGCCGCTATGTACATCCCGACACATTCAAGATGTTTGAGGGCCAGGCCAAAAACATGGGCTTTACCCATGCGGCCGTCGGGGCCCTGGTTCGGTCGTCCTATCATGCCGACCAGCAGGCCCATCAGGCAGGATTTTTTCAGCCGGCTTAACTGAGTTCGCGCAAGATGATTTTTCGAAGTTCCGAGAAATTAGGCTCGCCAACGTAACGCTTAATAATTTTTCCTTCCCGATCCACCAGAAATGTGGTGGGCGTTACCGCGACATCGCCGTAAGCCTTCGCCCAGGCGCCATCCTGATCATGAATAACAAGAAAAGGTAGGCCCCGATCCTGAACAAAGCGTGCAATGTAGTCGGCCCGGTCATAGCTCATCGCCACCGCAATGGTCTGATAGCCGCGGGCCTGAAATTCCTGATGTACCGCAGTGAGATCTGGCATCTCTTTGACACAAGTCACACAGCTTGTCGCCCAGAAATTCACCAGGTAGGGCCTGCCCTTAAGGGCCTCAGGGCCCACGACTTCTCCCGCGATGGTCTTCCCACTGAGCGACGGGGCGGGCTGGGCCCGAAGCATCATGGCCGCGCCGATCGCGACTGCGAGCAGGATGAGTAGCGCTGCCAGCAGCGAAAGCGTCGGCTTTTTTGCTGACGTGGGCGGGGATGCTTGGGGATGTGTTTTCATGAGTGGCATTATAAAAACATGGACATCATTGATCTGCACATTGAAGGCATGACCTGCAGCGCCTGCTCCAGCCGTATCGAGCGCGTGCTGTCCCGACTTCCGGGTGTCACTGCCGAGGTCAGCCTGCTCGAGCATCGGGCCCGAATCACTGGCCTATCAATTGACGATGCGATCGCCGCAGTCCGCAGGGCGGGCTACGATGCGCGGCCCCTGGGCCCGCATCACACCCTCCAGGGTCTGCCCATCGGACCGCATCCCTCCGATCAGGGCCAATCCCGGCGAGGGATCGAGGCATTCCGCCTGGGTTTTTCGCTAGCCGCACTGGCCATCATGCTCATTGAGATGGTCAGCATGCTCAGCGGCCATTCTGGCTGGGTGCCAACGCCGGTGCAGTTTGCATTGGCGCTGGTGATGCAGACTATTGTGGCCTGGCCGTTTTATCAGAGCGCGATTCGGGCGGCCCGCGGGGGCAGCGCGAACATGGAAACCCTGATCAGCATCGGCTCGCTGGCTGCTTTTTTTGGATCGGTTTGGGTAATGGCAGGCGGACTGGCGCAAGAGCAGGGCCATGGGGCGCTGTATTTTGAGACCTCGGTCATCGTGATTGCGATGGTTCGAATTGGCAAAACACTTGAGCAGCGCGCCCGAGGCCAGGCCCTGTCCGCCATTGAAAAACTCACCCGCCTCGATCCCACTGAAATTGCAGTGCGCGATACCGAGACCGGCCAGTGGGTCCAGCTGCCTCCCGAGGCAATCCGCCAAGGCCGCCAGATTCGGCTGCTGCCCAATCAGGCCATCAGCCTTGATGCGGTCATCACCGAAGGCGACACCGAAGTTGACGAGAGCAGCATGACCGGTGAAAGCATGCCAGTGGTCAAGCATGTCGGTGATGCAATCTACGCCGGATGCACCAACCTCAGCGGCACAATCACAGCAACTGTGAGCTGCGATTTTTCACAATCCCGCCGGGCGCAGCTCGGAGAAAAAATGCTCTCTGCTTTAGCCTCACGCGCCCCAATCGGCGCGTTGGCAGACCGCATTGCTGCCGTCTTTGTTCCGATAGTGCTCATCTTGGCCGCCCTCACCGTTCTGGGCCATTTATTTTTCGATCGGCCGGCCTCAGTGGCCATCAGCAGCGCGATTGCGGTCCTGGTCGTCGCCTGCCCCTGCGCACTGGGACTGGCCACGCCCGCCGCGATCGCCGCAGGCCTCGCCAGGGCAGCGCAGATGGGATGGTTTTTTCAAAATGCACGGGCCCTGCAGCAGGCCTCTGGAATTCATCGCATCGTTTTTGATAAAACCGGAACACTTACCTCGGGCCGGCCCTTTCTGATTGGCTTTGCAGACTCAGAGTCCGAGATTCTCTTCACCCAAGACGCACCGGAGAAGCCCTGGCCAGACTGGCTTGCGGCGGCCTGCGCGGCCGAACAGGGTGTTGAACATCCGCTCGCCGGCGGCCTGCTCTCTTATGCGGCGGGCCGGCCCATGCCAAGCTGCAGCGATGTGCATTACGTTGCAGGGGGTGGCGTCAGCGCCCGCATTCAGAGCGGGCCTTTTGTTGGGCAGCTGATTCGGGTTGGAAATTCCTCGTGGATTTCACCGTCCACGCCCCCGCAATCGGTCTTGGACCGCCATGCCGATGTCAGTGCGGTGGATGTCGCGATTGATGGCCAGTGGAAGGGCCGGATCTGGATCAGCGATCGTCCCCGACACGATGCCGCAGATGGACTTGCCAGCCTAAAGAAAATGGGGATTCAGGTTTCAATAATGAGCGGTGATCGAGAAGCGGCTGTGCAACGCATCGCCGAGAGTCTTGGCGGAATTGAGTTCCTTGCCCAGCGGGGGCCGGAAGAAAAAGCCGCCCGGCTCGACGCCTGGCGCAAATCGGGTGAGGGCGTGGCCATGGTTGGCGATGGGCTTAATGACGCATCGGCCATGGCCCATGCTGACCTGGGGATTGCCATGGCATCGGGCGCAACACTCACCGTAAAAAGTGCCGACTTAACACTCTCGACTGCAGCGCCGATTCGTGACTGCGCGGCAAGCCTTGCGCTTGCAAAAGATGTGCTGCGCAGGGTGAAAGAAAACCTCGCGTTTGCTTTTATCTTTAATATCGCTGCCATTCCAATGGCAGCCCTCGGCATGCTCTCACCGGTTATCGCAGGCAGCGCAATGGCACTGAGCTCGGCGGCTGTGATTACCAATGCCGTCCGGCTGCTGCGATGGAAAAGGCCGGCTTTTATAACTTGATCTAAGGCAGGAGTTGCAGATGACTAAATTTCGAATCGATGGGATGACTTGTGGTGGCTGCGAGCAGTCAGTGAAAAAAATAATTCTCGGCATTGATGGTGTGGACCAGGCCGATGTGGCCCGATCCGAGGGCGGCGCCCAGGTCACCTGGCGGCCCACGCTTTCTGCCGACCAGCGTGAGGCCGCAGCCCGTCAGATTTGCGATTCGGTCAGTGCGGCCGGATTTGACTGCGCCGTCGGTTAACGAATCGGTGTCACCACCGCACCGGTCTCAGCAGCGGGCGTAGCTGGGCTGAGTGCCGCTGGTGCCGCGGGCGAGGCCGAGAGTGGCCGTGCTGAGGGTGGCGGAGCGCTGACAGGTGCCGCATTTCCAGCACCACCGGTCTGCAGCTGAATTCTTGCCAGCTCCTCTTCAGAAATGATTTCGAACGCTCGAATCACTCGGCGCACGCCAGTCACGCGCGCGGCAATATCGGTCGCCCGCTTTGCCTCGCGTTCGGTCACAACGCCCATCAGGTAAACGGTGCTGGCATCGGTATAGACCTTAATTACATTGGCCTGAACATCTTTGGCCTCAAGAAATGAGGCCTTGACACGGGCGGTGAGCACCGTATCCACACCATAGGCGCGCACCGAGGGTGCGGGCCCGATCGCCACCTCATTGATCACGGATCGGACATTGTCGATGGACTGCACAAGCTTTGCGGCCTCAGTGCGGGCCTGCTCACTCGGAACATAGCCGGTCAACAACGCAATACGATTAAAGCTCGTGACCGTTAGCGAAATCTGCTCGGATTTTAATTGCTCACGAAACCGATTAAATGCCTTGACTTCGATGGTCTGATCTTCGGCCTGGGCTCCAGTCGTGCGACGATCCGCGATCGATAAGGCGCCGGCCACCATGCCCGTTGCGACCACCGGAAAGCAGCCCGTCAACAGCATCGTGCTCGATCCCAGGGCGGCGGCGATAAAGGCAGCCCGAACAACGATTGAAGCAGGAAGTTTTAAGCCCATACGATCTCCTCAGAACATCGGCATCGATTATAGGGGGCCCGAAACTCCAAATGCACCTTTAATCCATCCAACCGCCGGGCCATCAAGGGCAACCACATCAAAGCGGCTGGCAGGCTCGGCACCGCGAAACTGCCGCCGCATCCAGCAGGCGGCGGCACGAACCAATCGCTGCTGTTTGGCAGCTGTAATCGATGACGCTGCGCCCCCAAAGCGCGAGGGGCTTCGAAATCGAACCTCGACAAATACAATCGTCTCGTGGTCCTGCATGATGAGATCGAGCTCACCAACACGAAACCGCACATTGCGGGCCAGAAGTTTTAATCCGCCGTCCAGCAGCAGGTCAAGGGCCCGCTGCTCGGCCGCGCGGCCACGATGCTGCCGTTCGCTAGACGGCAATTGTGGGCGAGAATGCGGGGATGCAACGATCTTCATTTCCGCCGGGATTGTATGTAGCGGCAACGCCAATCGGCCATCTGTCCGATATCTCCGAGCGGGTCCGCCAGGCCCTCACGGAATGTGACCTGCTGTATGCAGAGGACACCCGCCGGGCCCAGGCGCTGCTGACGGCCCTGGGACTGCATCGGCCGAAATCAAGTATTCACGCGCTGCATGGCCACAATGAAAAGGCGGCGCTGCATGCTGCGCTAAGAGCGCTCGGTGAAGAAAAATCAATTGTCTTAATTTCTGATGCTGGAACGCCGGCCGTCTCTGACCCCGGCAGCTTTCTTGTGCGGGCCGCATGGGAATCGGGCCTGCGCGTTGTCGCACTGCCCGGCCCAAGTGCAGTCATCAGCGCTTTAAGTATTTCCGGCTTTGTCCGCTGGCCAATGAGCTTCTGGGGGTTTGCGCCGACCAAGGCGGGCGCTCGCCGCAGCTGGCTATCGCAGATCCTTGAAGCACGTGGAATTGCGGTGATCTTCGAGGCACCCCATCGAGCAGCTGCCTGTCTCGCCGATTGCGCAGCGATCTTCGGTCCTGAGACCCTCATGCTGCATGCCCGCGAGATGACCAAACAGTTTGAGACCCTTCGGCGCGGAACAATTACCGAGGTGGCAGCAGCACTCGAGGCGCTGCAGCAGCAAGACCCCGGCGCATCCAAAGGCGAGCTGGTATGGGTTTTTGATCTGGGCGATCGGCCGCTTAAGGCCCCAGGCGAAGCGCCGCTAAAGACGTGGGCAAAAATACTTTGTGCCGAGATGACCCCTTCCCGTGCGGCCAAGTGCCTGATGAAGCTTGCCCGTGTTTCACGTGAGGCCGCCTACCAGGCCGTGCTTGACGCACAAAAATCCTAACGCTTGGTCTTTCGCTCCTGGGCAATCAGGAAATCAACAATTTGCAGTGCACGTGTATGGCTGCCACCGACCATTGCGGGCGACGTGACATAGCGGCCATTAATGCCGAAGGTCGGGACCCCCTCGACGCGATAGCCAGCGACCAGGGCATTGGCACGTTTTTGTTGGGTCTGCACGCCGAACGAATTCCACGCGGCCTCAAACTTCGGCAGATCCAGGCCCTGACGCTTTGCCCAGTCAAGGACCTCGGGCAGGCCCGTTAAGGGATTGTTCCGTTGATGGATTTCTTCAAAGACCTTCGCCGTGAGGGCCTCCGCACGGCCGAGGGCCTCCAGGGTGTAGAAAATCTTTTGGTGGGTATCTCCGCGAAACGCGACATGAATCCGTTTAAAGGCAACATCCGGACCAAGGGCAGGCTTCCAGCGGGCGAGATGCGGCTCCAACTGATAACAGTGCGGGCATGCATACCAAAAAAATTCGAGGACTTCGATTTTTCCTGGGCCTGATGTCGGCACCGCCTCGCGCAAGACCCGATAGTCAATGCCCTCATCGGGGGCCGCTGCCTGGGCAAACGCCCGCGGCAGGCCCGCCGCAACAAAGGCAGAAGCAAATGCAGCGGCCTGAGTGAATGTTCTTCGATTCATCTTCCTTTTTCCTAACGCATATTGACGCGGATCACAGTAGAGTCGATTCCGTTTTCCAATACCCGCACCCTCGCCTTGTTTAGATCCTCAAGCGAGCCGTAGGGGCCGAGCCGAACCCGGTGCAGGGTCTGGCCATCTTTTTCCGTATTGCTCACACGGGCCTCAAATCCAAGAATTGCCATCCGTGCCCGCATCTGCTCTGCGTCCTCGATTGCGCGAAAGGCCCCCACCTGAATCAAATAGGCCAAGCCGGTAGGCGAGACTGTTTTTGATTCAATACCCGCTTCAGCCGCCGATTCGACTTCGCCGGAATCTTTCGCATTCAGAC
>CAYFPT010000008.1:0-6684 GCA_964345065.1 uncultured Bordetella sp. | reverse complement strand
CGGCGTCACGCTCGGCACGCTGTACGGCGGCCTTCGCCTTATCGGCGCCGCGAGTGCCCACACGATCCACAAACGGCAGCGGCGACTGGGTGATGTAAAGGGCAATCAGCGCGGCCGCAACCAGGCCGGTTGCCAGCCCGGTCATAAAAGGGCTTAAGCGAAATCCGCTTTGCTTTGGCTGTCGTAATCTTGAATTCGGAACCGCACTTGGACGCATGGAAAAAGACTCTACCATTACATCCGCGGTGGTGCTGAGACGCCAAGAAGGCCCATTCCGAGCCGCAGCACTTGGCCAGTGGCCGCCACCAACACGAGCCGGGCCTCACGCAGCATCGCGTCATCCACCAGCACCCGTTCGCTGTTGTAAAAGCCGTGAAAATCTCCCGCCAGGTCACGCAGATAAAAGGCCATCAAGTGCGGGGAGAGCTCCTGAGCGCAGTAACAAATTACATCAGGAAATTCCGATAATCGATTCAGTAGAGCCTGCTCTTTGGGCGCATGAAGCCGGCCTAAAATCTCTTGGACCGGGCCGCTGGCCTGCTTTTGAATGATGCTGAACACCTGATCGGAATCGGTCTGGGCCTGCTGAAGCACACTGCAGCATCGGGCATGCGCATACTGGACGTAGTAAACCGGATTGTCTTCCGAACGCGAAAGCGCAAGATCGACATCGAAAACAAATTCGCTATCGGCTTTTCTGGAAACCAGAAAAAATCGTACCGCATCCCGTCCGCGCTGCTCATCGACTGCGATCGGCTGATCAAGTGGGTTATCAATTTCACCGGACCATGACAACAAATCCCGCAGCGTCACATAACTGCCGGCGCGTTTCGAGATCTTCACTTCCTGGCCGCCACGCATCACGGTCACCATCTTGTGCAACACATAATCCGGAAAGCCCTGAGCAATGCCCATTCCGAGGGCCTGCAACCCAGCCCGTACGCGGGCGATGGTGCCGTGGTGATCAGAGCCCTGAATATTGATCGCACGAGAAAAGCCCCGCTCCCATTTGGTGACGTGATAGGCAACATCGGGAACAAAATAGGTATAGCTGCCATCGGATTTGCGCATCACCCGATCTTTGTCATCGCCAAAAGAGGTCGATCGCAGCCAGAGGGCGCCCTCATGCGTATAGGTATGGCCGCTGGCCACCAATGCAGAGACTGCCGCATCCACGCGGCCATCGGCATACAGCGATGACTCCAGGTAGTAACGATCAAACGCAACACCAAAGGCCCGCAGATCCAAGTCCTGCTCATGCCGAAGATAGGTCACTGCAAATCGGCGTATCGCATCTAACTGCTCGAGATCGCCCGACGAAGTAATGGGCTCCCCATCAAAAGCGGAGACAGTATTTTTTTGGCAATAGGCCTGTGCAATCTCATCAATGTACGCGCCGCGATAGCCGTCCACAGGAAAGGCCGGATCATCATGGGCGATGCCGCGTGCGCGGGCCTGAACCGAGACCGCCAGATTATGAATTTGGGCGCCCGCATCGTTGTAATAAAACTCGCGCGAGACCCGATAGCCGCTAGCCGCAAGCATGCAGGCCAGCGAGTCTCCGAGTGCCGCCTGCCGGCCATGGCCCACATGCAAGGGGCCCGTTGGATTGGCCGACACGAACTCGATTAAGACATGGGGCGCATCCGCATCAACCGGTGCGAATCCATAGGACTGTGGATTTCGGGCGATCTCAGTCAGCACGCAGGCGCGGGCAGCAGGCCGCAGTCGCAGATTGATAAAACCGGGGCCTGCAACAGAAATTTCTTCGTAAATCGCCTGCAGCTGATGATCGGCCCGCAGGCTGTCTGCGATTGTCTGGCCGATTTTCGCCGGCGGCATGGCCCAGGGCTTTGCAAGACGCAGGGCGATATTGCTCGCAATATCACCGTGTTCGGCCTGGCGGGGCTTATCAAGACTCTCTGCGACCATGGCCTGATCGAGCGCAAGCGGCCGGCCCAGGCCCGTCGCCAGCCGATGAAGGCTCTCGAGCAGGGCGGCTGCAAGTTGTTCGCGTTGAGACTTGAGCATCTAGATTAAAGGTGGCGCGTCTGGCAGGAATCGAACCTGCGACCCTTGCCTTCGGAGGGCAATACTCTATCCACTGAGCTACAGACGCCAAGACTGGGCCCTGAATTCAGGGAAATTCCGCTAACTCAGGGCGACAAAGCCCACGATTCTACCTGTTGAAAGGTTTTTGTTGCACTGCAGTATGATTGTCCTGAGGCTTGTTCTTCAAATGTCGTCCTGAAAAAGAAAAATCACGACACACTCTGATCGACCTCCCGCCTCTGCCCAACCCCGCTGACTCGGCCTCACGTGAACGCCATCAATCAACCCCAAAAACTCGACCCCGATCAGCAGCTCAGTCTGCTTGTTCGTATGGGGTCCCACCTCTCGCCAATTCGCTGCGGTGTCGTACACCCGTGCGAGCCAGGAGCATTACAGGGCGCAATTCAATCTGCGGCCCGGGCCCTCATTGAGCCCGTGCTGATTGGCCCGAAAGCACGCATGCTTGCAGCGGCCCAGGAGTCTGGTCTCGATATTGGCGCCTTCGAGATCATCGATACGCCACACAGCCACGCTGCTGCCGAACTCGCAGCACAGCTGGCAGCGGACGCATCACTCGAAGCCTTAATGAAGGGCAGCCTGCATACCGATGAATTTATGGCAGCCATTGTGTCCCAGCCCAAACTGAGAACCAAAAGAAGAATCTCGCACATCTGGCGATTCGAGGTGCCGGCCTACCACAAGCCCCTGCTGATTTCCGATGGTGCAATCAATATTGCTCCGAATTTGATGGAGAAGATGGATATTGTTCAAAACGCCATCAATCTGGCCCATATCCTCGGCAATCCAATGCCGCGGGTGGCCATCCTGTCTGCAGTAGAAACGATTAATCCAAAACTCACCTCCACACTGGATGCGGCCGCGCTGTGCAAAATGGCTGATCGGAAACAAATCACTGGCGGCCTGCTAGATGGGCCGCTTGCATTTGATAACGCAATCTCTCTGAAGGCCGCACAGATTAAAGACATCGAATCCGCAGTCGCAGGCCAGGCCGATATCCTCATTGCGCCCGATCTCGAATCGGCCAACATGCTGGGCAAACAGCTTGAATATCTCGCCGGCGCCTGCATCAGCGGCATCGTGCTGGGAGCCCGCATTCCTATCGCACTCACCAGCCGTGCCGATGATGCAAACGCCCGAATCGGGAGCGCACTGCTCGCCAAAATCGTGGCCCATCACTATCGGACCCATCAGCCTTAGATCAACCGTGCCGCATCACTCGCAGAAAAATCAGGCGATCCTGGCGGTCAATATCGGCTCGTCGTCGCTAAAGTTTTCGCTTCATTTAATCGGCCATGGCTCGGCCGGCCATCCGATCGGCCGCGCCCGATTTTCGGGCAGTGTCCAGGGCCTTGAGCCCGGCGGGACAATATTTTTAAAACACTCTGACCAGGCGGACCAAGAGCGCGCTGCGGTCTTGCCAGAATCCAACGAAGATGGCCTGCAGGCTGCGCTGCGCATCCTCAAGGACCTCATTGAAAATCACGACCACGGCATGGCGATTGCTGCTGTGGCCCACCGTGTTGTCCACGGCGGAGACCACTTCACAGCAGCAGTGGTGGTGACCACTGAAATTCTGAGATCGCTTCACGCACTCGATCCCTTGGCGCCGCTGCACCAGCCCCACAATCTGCGGGGCATTGAGGCGTTTGCTCGATACTTTCCTGGCGTGCCACAAGTTGCCTGCTTTGATACCGCCTTTCACGCCGACATTGCCCCAATTGAAAGAACTTTTCCGCTCACCCAGGCGCTCTACGCCCAAGGGGTCAAGCGTTATGGATTTCATGGGCTCTCTTACCACTACATCTCTACTCGGCTGATGCAACAGAGCCCAGAGGCAGGCAAACGTCTGCTGATGGCCCATCTTGGAAATGGGTCGAGCCTGTGTGCCTGTGTCGGCGGAAAAAGTTTTTCGACCACCATGGGCTTTTCTGCAATCGGCGGCCTCATGATGGGCACGCGCTGCGGCGATCTCGACCCTGGCGTGGTGCTCTATCTGGTGCAGCAGGGCATGAAGGCCCAGGATTTAGAGAGGCTGTTTTACCGAGAATCTGGCTTAATGGGCCTCTCAGGCCTGTCGGCCGACATGCGCACGCTGCGGCAAAGTCACGATCCGCGGGCCGCGTTTGCGATTCAGGTTTATACCCACCGCGTCATTCGTGAAGCGGGCGGCCTGATCGCCGCCATGGGCGGCATCGATGCAATCGCCTTTGCAGGCGGCATTGGTGAGAACGACAAGATACTTCGACATGATCTCTGTCGTGGGCTTGAGTTTTTGGGGCTTGAGTTAGACGATGCCGCCAATCAGGCGGCATCAAATCAACAAATCACACCGATTCATCGGCCGGGCAGTAAAGTTGAAGTCTGGGTTGTGCCCACCGATGAAGGCCTGATTGCTGCTGAGCAGGCCCTTGCACTGATCAATCCGATCGCAGTGGAACAACGCTGAGCGCGATGCTCAGACTTCGACTGGATCGATATCGATATGGCAATCGAATGGCCGATGTTGCGCGATCCAGCCCTCGGCGTGCTCAAGCAGCCGATGCAAGGCGCTGCGTGATGTGGACTCTAGAATGATTTGGCCGCGCCACTTGCCTGCCTGCATCTCGGGATAGCGCGCCACTGGCCCATACGCCGTGACGGGCCATGCGTTGTGTTTCGCAGACTCCTGAAGGCCATCACGCAAGGCCTGCAAGGCCCTCCTGGTCTGCACTTCGTCCCGGTAGGCGGCCCGAATAGCGGCCATATAAGAAAAGGGCGGCAGGCCAGCTGCCCTGCGGTCTGCAAGCTCGGCCTGGGCAAAGCCAGCAACGTCCTGCTGCAATAAAAAACGGTATAGCCGATGCTGCGGATAGCGGGTTTGAATCAGCACGCGGGCTGCTTCGCCGGCCTGCTCATGCCGGCCTGCCCTGCCCGCCACCTGAATGAGTGTCGAAAAAAGCCGCTCGGGCGCCCGAAAGTCAGGATTCACCAGCTGTGTATCAGCATCGGCAACAACCACCAGCCGCATTCGGGCAAAGTCATGGCCCTTGGCAAGCATCTGAGTGCCCACGACGATATCCACCTCATGACGCTGAATTTTTTCAATCTCAACAGCCAACGCTTTGCCCTGCCGAACGGTGTCACGATCAATGCGCAAAATCCGCGCCTGTGGAAACTCAGCAGCCAGCGTGTCCTCAAGTCGCTGCACCCCGCGGCCGATCGGCGATAGATCAGTATCACCGCAATCAGGGCAGCATTTAGGCACTGCGGACTCAGCACCACAGTGGTGGCACTGAAGGCGCCACTTGCTGGCTGCAGGCAGCCCGCTCGTAACAGCACCGCTGGACTCGGATTTTTTTTCTATACGATGCAGCACCGTTGCGATGCTGCAGGCCCCACACTGCGAGGCCCAGCCACAGCTTGCGCAAGACAATACCGGTGCGTAGCCACGTCGATTTAAAAATACCAAGGCCTGACCCGACTGCGCCAAGACCTGGGCAATCGCCTGCCGACTCTGTTGCGACAGGCCCTCTCGGGCCGGATCTTTTAGCGTATCGATTAGTTCGATCGCGGCAGCCGGCTCGCCAGTCGCACGATACGGCAGACTCAGCAGCTGATACTTATTTTTATCAAGCTGGGCCCAAGTCTCCATGGCGGGCGTTGCGCTGCCCAGCACTGCAGCCGCACCGAGTTGTTGTGCCCGCCAGACGGCGAGGTCGCGGGCGGAATAGCGCATGCCCTCTTGCTGCTTATAAGACGGGTCGTGCTCTTCATCAACGATTAACAGGGCAAGACGGGGCATCGGCGTCATGATCGAAAGCCGGGTTCCAATGACCAGCCGGGCCTGACCGCTGGCGGACAAAAGCCAAAGCCTCGCGCGCTCGCGTTCAGACACCTCGCTGTGTAAGACCGCAATCTCGATGCCAGGCAAGGCGGCGGCAAATCGCGATACAAGCTGTGGTGTCAGGCCGATCTCTGGAACCATCACCAGCACCTGCTGTTTTGGGCCAGATGTGATGCAACGCCGGGCCGCCTCAGTGTAGACACGGGTCTTGCCGGATCCGGTGACCCCATGCAGCACATGAACGCCGGGCTGATCGATTGCCCCGAGCGCCAATCGTTGTTCGGCATTCAGCGACGAATCCACGGCTATGCTTTGACTAGACGCAGCCTGGGCCGGCTGATTGGCCGGCTGCGAGAGCAGCCGATCCAAATTAGAGGGCCCAGATTCTTTTTTGGGAATCAGATTTTTAAGATCCCGCAGCCACTTGGGGACCAAGCCCACGGCGATCTGCCCAAATGGCTTTCGGTAATACCGGGCTGCAAAGCTCGCCAACTCCAGCCACTTCGGATCGGCGGGGGGAAGGTTGCTGAAGTGATGAATCACCGACTTGATTCGGTCCTGAGGTATTTCCTGGCTGCCCCCCCAGCCGGCTGCGGGATGGTCAAGCCGCCTCGGATCGACAACCAGTCCAAGTACCCTGCGCCTGCCCAGCGGCACTTCAACCCAGTCTCCGTGGGAGAGTGAAGCCTCACCATCGCGATAGTCCAAGGCCCCCGCCATCGGGGCGTCAACTGCAACCGACACAATCCTGGCAGAGGATGTGGACAACTCTGTGGGCAATTCAGGCT
>CAYFPT010000007.1:2474-26753 GCA_964345065.1 uncultured Bordetella sp. | reverse complement strand
CGGCGCAAGCGAGGTCTTGATATGCGGCTTTACGGTGAGGCCTTTCTCGACTGCTTTTTTCGCCAGCAGGCCTGCCGCCAGCAAGACACCGGGGTTTGATGTATTGGTGCACGATGTAATGGCCGCAATGAGTACATCGCCATTGCCAATTTCTGTGTCACCGGCTTTGATGCGCTTGGTTAATGCGGCGGGCGACTGCGCAAAGCCATTTTCTGCAACTGGCTTTGAGAACAATTCACCGAATGTCTTTTTCAGGTGCGATAACTCAATACGATCCTGGGGCCGTTTGGGGCCGGCCAGTGAGGGCTTGATGCTTGCGAGATCCAGTGAGACTGTTTTTGTGTAGTCGATCTGGCCCGCTTTCGGAATGCCGAAAAGTTCCTGGGCTTTGAAGTAGGCCTCAAACGCATCGACCTCATCCGGTGTGCGGCCGGTGGCCCGCATAAAGTCTACCGTTACGCCATCGACCGGGAAAAATCCCATGGTCGCGCCATATTCCGGGGCCATGTTGGCGATCGTGGCCCGATCGGGCAGAGACAGTGATGCCGTACCCTCGCCAAAAAATTCAACAAACTTGCCCACCACCTTTTCTTTGCGAAGCATTTCGGTGATGGTCAACACAAGATCGGTTGCCGTGCAGCCCTCTGGCAGCTTGCCCGTCAGATTGACACCCACCACATCGGGGGTTAAGAAGTACACGGGCTGACCGAGCATGCCCGCTTCGGCCTCAATGCCGCCCACGCCCCAGCCGACGACGCCAATGCCATTGATCATGGTGGTGTGGCTGTCGGTTCCCACCAGAGTGTCGGGATAGGTAATGCCCTCTTTGCTGTGCACGCCGCGGGCCAGGTATTCGAGATTCACCTGGTGCACGATGCCAATGCCGGGCGGCACCACCTTAAAAGTATCAAAGGCCTGCATGCCCCATTTCATAAACTGGTAGCGCTCTTCATTACGCTGGAACTCAAGCTTCATATTCAAATCCAGCGCATCCTTTTTGCCGTAGTGATCAATCATCACCGAGTGGTCGACCACCAGGTCAACGGGCACCAGGGGCTCAATGAGTTTGGGATTTTTTCCCATGTCATGGGCGACATTGCGCATGGCGGCGAGATCCGCAAGAAGAGGCACGCCTGTGAAATCCTGTAAGACAACCCGGGCCACCACAAAAGGGATTTCATCGACACGCTGCGCGGTCGGCCCCCAATTGGCGAGCTGTTTTACATGCGACTCGGTGACTTTTTTTCCGTCGCAGTTACGCAGCACTGCCTCCAGCACAATACGAATTGAAACCGGCAGTCGAGAGATTTTCGCCACGCCCGCCTGCTCGAGGGCGGGCAGGCTATAAAACTTGCCGGACTTGCCCGCAGCAGTTTTGAATTCGCGAAGACTGTTGTGAAGATTGTGTGGCATAGCGTGCTCCCTGAAGTCGCTTTGTTGTTTTTAATGGCGCAGAAGGGCGCCGTGTCCCGCTTTGACAGTATTTTAGAAAAAAGCCTGACGTGCTGCCTGCGGAATACCCCCGCCCGCCGATTGGGCGCGCCTTAATAAGTCCCAGAAATACCGATAACTTGCCCGATCATGCAGCAGGCCACGATCGGCGATTGGTCCCCAGTCGGCCGCCTGGGCGGCCAGCAGGATTCGGCTTGCATCCTCAATCTCATCATGGCTTGGGCCAAAAGCGGCAAGAATCTGTCGGACCTGATTGGGGTGAATACTCCACATACGCAAAAAACCGAATTCGTTGCGGGCCCGAAGTGCATCGTCGCCCGCCTGCGTGGCGGATTGAAAATCGGTGGTCGGGTTGTGGGTCGGAATTTTTCCGCTGGCATGGCATGCGGCACTGATTTCCAGCTTGGCGCGGCGCATTAAGGGGTGATCAAATTGGCCTGGGCTTTTCATGGCCGAGACAGGAATTGCACCGCGGTGGCTGCTAGTGAAATCCATCTGTCCGAATGCGATAAAACGCACGCGTGGGTGGGCGGCAATCTCAGCCAGTTCAAAGATCACGCCTTCATCTTCCACCAGAATCTGAAGCGCAATGTCGGCACCGAAGCCTGTTTTTCTTGTGGCCGAGTCCAGCACCGCAAGCGCCTGTTGCAGCTGGGCCATGCCGGTGAGTTTCGGAATGGTGATGTAGGCCAGCTGTGCGGGCTGAGCCGCCAGTAAGAGCGCAACGTCGAGATCAAAAGCCGGGTGGTCCACCGGATGGACCCGGCAGCCCGCCTGATGGCCTTGGGGCCGCGGCTCGGCGAGAATCCCCGCCAATAATCGGGCGGTGGGCTCCTCCTGGCCCGATGCCGCCCCATCTTCGAGGTCTGCAGTGACATCAAAGGCGCCCGTCAACTCCTTTTGGAGGGCGAACGCTTTGCGAAGCTTTTTTTCATCGCCCGCATAGTGCTCGCAGCACGATGGTGCCGCAGTGCCCTGTCCGGAGCCCTGAAACAGGACGTCATCCGGATGCAGGGCAGGCATTGTCGATCTAGCCCAGAAGGTGCTTTACGCCATCACGCTCTTCGAGCAGCTCGTTGAGCGTGTGTGTCATCCGTTCACGGGAAAACCCATCGATCTCCAGGCCCTGGACAATCTGATACTCACCGCCCGAGCAGATAACGGGATAGCCATAGATGATCTCTGGCGGAATATCGTAAGAGCCATCGGAGGCAATGCCCATGGTCACCCACTTGCCCTGGGTGCCCAGCACCCAGTCGCGCATGTGGTCGATGGCCGCATTGGCGGCCGAGGCCGTGGAAGACAGGCCGCGGGCATCAATAATCGCCGCACCGCGTTTACCGACGGTCGGAAGAAAGACATCTTTATTCCAGGCCTCGTCGTTGATCATGGATTTCACACTCTGGCCAGCGATCGTTGCAAACCGGTAATCGGGGTACATGGTGGGGCTGTGGTTGCCCCAGACAATCAGCTTCTCAATGGCGCCCACCGGCTTGCCGGTCTTGGAGGCAATCTGCGAGAGGGCCCGGTTGTGGTCCAGCCGAAGCATGGCCGTAAAGTTCTTTTTCGGCAGATCCGGGGCCGACTTCATTGCGATATAGGCATTGGTGTTGGCAGGATTGCCCACGACAAGCACCCGAACGGTGCGTTTTGCGACCGAATTCAGTGCTTTGCCTTGGGCTGTAAAAATTTGTGCGTTGGCCGACAGCAAATCCTTGCGCTCCATCCCCGGGCCCCGCGGCCGTGCGCCGACCAGTAGCGCAATATCAAGGTCTTTGAAGGCAGTCATGGGGTCGCTGTGCGCAGTCATCCCAGCCAGCAGCGGGAAGGCGCAGTCATCGATTTCCATCATGACGCCTTTGAGGGCTTTCTGAGCTTTTTCGTCGGGAATTTCCAGCAGCTGCAAAATCACCGGCTGGTCTTTGCCCAGCAGGTCGCCGTTAGCGATACGAAACAGCAGGCTGTAGCCGATCTGGCCGGCAGCGCCGGTCACAGCGATTCGCATGGGGGATTTGGTCTGGCTCACGGTCGCTCCTTGGGAAAGAGTCATGTTTTAAGGGCAGGAAAACAGGCAGAGTTTAGGGTTCACCCTAGGCGGTGTCAAAAAGGGCTCATATAATCTCGCGAAGCACAATAAGAAAAAATGGTTAGTCCTTCAGGGGGATCCATGAGCGAACTTTCGAAAAAGTCGCGCCCGCAGTTTCGCAATATTCACATCACGCAGATTCTTCAATACCGGCTGCCTGCTGCGGGAATTGTGTCGATCCTGCACCGGGTCAGCGGCGCTGCAATGTTCCTCGCCCTGCCGCTCGTGCTGCTGCTCTTTGATTGGAGCATCACTTCCGAGCTGAGTTATGCGCAGCTCATGGAGGTGTTGGATTCATTTCTAGTGAAACTCATTCTCTGTGGACTGGCCTGGGCCTTTTTGCACCACCTGTTTGCGGGCATACGCCACCTCTTTAGCGACTTGCACATTGGACTGGCGAAAGAGCAGTCAGCCTCTTGGGGCAGGGCGGTGCTCATCGCAACGCTGGGCTGCTCCGTGCTGGCCTGGCTAAAAATCTTTGGAGTCTTTTAAGCCATGAGCGCGACAACAGGTTCTTCGAACAATATCGGGCCAAAGCGGCTTGTGGTCGGCGCCCATTACGGCCTGCGGGATTGGCTGGCCCAGCGGGTGACGGCAGCCGTGATCGGCACCTATGCGGTGGTGCTGTTTGTGATGGCGATGCTCGCCGAAGAGCCCGGCTATGGGGGGTGGGCCGGCCTTTTCGCCACGACGGGCATGAAGGTATTCACGCTCTTGGCGCTGCTGGCGCTGGTCTATCACGCCTGGGTGGGTATTCGAGATATCTGGATGGACTATGTCAAGCCAGTCGGCATTCGTCTTGGTCTGCAGATCTTCACCATCCTGTGGCTGGTGGGCTGTGGCGTATGGGCGATCGAAATTCTCTGGAGGGTGTGATCGTGGCTGAAGTGATGTCAAATCAGACAAAGAATCTGCCCCGCCGCAGATTCGACGCTGTGATCGTTGGCGCGGGCGGAGCCGGCATGCGCTGTTCGCTGCAGCTCGCAGAGGCCGGGCTGAATGTGGCCGTGCTCTCAAAAGTATTTCCCACGCGCTCACACACCGTCGCAGCCCAAGGCGGTATTGGCGCCTCGCTGGGCAACATGAGCGACGACAGCTGGTACTGGCACATGTTTGACACGGTCAAGGGCTCAGACTATCTCGGTGATCAGGACGCCATTGAGTTCATGTGCCGTGAGGCGCCCAAGGTGGTCTATGAGCTTGAGCACTTTGGCATGCCCTTTGATCGCAACCCGGATGGCACGATTTATCAGCGGCCTTTTGGCGGCCACACCGCAAACTTTGGTGAAAAGCCAGTCCAGCGCTCCTGCTGTGCGGCGGACCGAACGGGCCATGCCTTATTGCACACCCTGTATCAGCGCAATGTCCGCGCGCGGACCCAGTTTTTCGTGGAATGGATGGCGCTGGACATCATTCGTGATGCCGATGGCGACTGCGTTGGCGTCGTGGCGCTCGAAATGGAGACGGGCGAGCTCATGATCCTTGAGGCCAAGGTGACCGTGTTTGCAACCGGCGGCGCCGGCCGCATCTGGGCCGCCTCAACCAATGCCTTCATCAACACGGGTGATGGCATGGGCATGGCAGCGCGCGCCGACATTCCTCTCGAAGACATGGAGTTTTGGCAGTTCCATCCCACCGGTGTTGCGGGGGCGGGTGTGCTGATTACCGAGGGCGTTCGGGGAGAAGGCGGCATCTTGCTGAATTGCAACGGTGAGCGGTTCATGGAGCGCTACGCACCAACCCTGAAAGACCTCGCGCCGCGTGACTTCGTTTCACGATCCATGGATCAAGAGATCAAAGAGGGCCGGGGCTGTGGGCCCAGGAAGGACCATGTGCTGCTAAAGCTGGATCACCTGGGCGCTGAGAAGATCATGAAAAAGCTGCCCTCGATTCGCGAAATCGCCATCAAGTTCGCCAACGTTGATCCGATCAAAGAGCCGATTCCGGTGGTGCCCACCATTCACTATCAGATGGGGGGCATTCCCACCAATATTTATGGCCAGGTGGTGGCGCCCAAGGGCGGCAACCCGAATGCGATTATCAGCGGCCTTTACGCCATTGGCGAGTGCGCCTGTGTTTCAGTACATGGCGCCAATCGGCTGGGCACGAACTCGCTTTTAGATCTGGTGGTCTTTGGCCGCGCAGCAGGAAATCACATCGTTGGCGCGAACTTAAAAGATAAGCTACACAAAGATCTCCCGGCGAGCGGCGCAGATTTGTCGCTCTCGCGCCTTGCCCGGCTTGAGGCCTCGACCTCGGGCGAGCGGGTCCAGGATGTGGCGCAGAGCATTCGCGACACGATGCAGCATTACTGCGGTGTCTTTCGCACCGAAGAGCTGCTCTCCGAAGGCAAGGCAAAGATTCTCGAGATTGCCGAACAGGCCAAACGGGTCCATGTGGCCGACAAATCAAAGGTCTTTAACACCGCCCGTATCGAGGCCCTTGAGTTGGACAATCTGATGGAGACGGCCAAGGCCACGATTACATCGGCACAGGCCCGCAAGGAAAGCCGCGGGGCCCATGCCCACCGCGACTTTCCGGAACGTGATGATGTCAACTGGATGCGCCACTCCCTGTGGTATTCCGAAGGCAATCGGCTGGATTACAAGCCCGTGAATTTAAAGCCGCTGACTGTTGAAACCTTTGTGCCCAAGAAAAGGACCTTCTAATCATGACCGCCCGAAGCGTTCGGTTTTCGATATATCGCTACGATCCTGATCAGGACGCAAAGCCCTACATGCAGGATCTGACGGTGGAATTAAAAGACACCGACAAAATGCTGCTCGATGCGTTGATGCGCATCAAAAGCAATCAGGATGACTCGCTCTCGTTTCGTCGGTCTTGCCGCGAGGGCGTCTGCGGATCGGATGCCATGAATATCAATGGCAAAAATGGACTGGCCTGCATCACCAATCTGCGCGAACTCAAAGAGCCAATTGTGTTGCGTCCGCTTCCCGGGCTGCCCGTGGTGCGGGATCTGATTGTCGATATGACCCAGTTCTTTAAGCAGTATCACTCGGTGAAGCCGTTTTTGATTAACGACACACCACCGCCAGAAAAAGAGCGGCTTCAGTCGCCCGAAGAGCGCGAAGAGCTCGACGGCCTGTATGAATGCATCCTGTGCGCCTGCTGCTCGACGAGCTGTCCGTCCTTTTGGTGGAATCCGGATAAATTCGTTGGCCCAGCGGGCCTGCTGCAGGCCTACCGATTTATCGCGGACAGCCGGGATCAGGCCACCAGCGAGCGGCTCGATAATCTCGAAGATCCTTATCGGCTCTTTCGCTGTCACACCATCATGAATTGTGTGGATGTCTGCCCGAAGGGGCTGAATCCAACCAAGGCCATCGGCAAGATCAAGGAGCTCATGGTCAGGAGAACGGTCTAGTGGATCTTGCATCCGATGCGATCGTGCGGCGTCTGCGCTGGCGGTCTCGGCGTGGGTTGCTTGAAAACGATTTGTTGCTGGGCCGCTACTTTGAACAGTGGCAGGATCGGATGTCAGTGGCCGACCACGATGGCCTGGCCCGCCTGCTCGATTTAAGTGATAACGATCTGCTGGATTTGCTGGTGGGGCGTCAAGCGCCCGAAGGCGATCTTGATCGCCCTGAGGTGAAATCGGTACTGGAAAAAATAAGAGCCCAAGATCCAACGGGCCGTTGATTTTGTCGTCGATACTGCGCGGTGAAAGGAACCACGATGACCACTGAACACAAAGCTACCCTCTCGTTTTCCGATGGCACGCCAACGGTTGAGTTTCCGATTCTCAAGGGCTCGGTGGGGCCAGACGTCATCGATATCCGTAAGCTTTACGGAACGACCGGTAAGTTCACCTACGACTCGGGATTTCTTTCAACCGCCTCCTGTCAGTCCACGATTACCTTTATCGATGGGGATAAGGGGGAGTTGCTGTACCGCGGCTACCCGATTCAAGAGCTTGCGGTCCACTGTGATTTTCTTGAGGTCTGCTACTTGCTGTACTACGGCGAGCTGCCGAACGTCACCCAGAAGGCGGAATTTCAGAATTTGGTGATGCATCACACCATGGTGCACGAGCAGATGCAGTTCTTTTTGCGCGGATTTCGGCGGGATGCCCATCCGATGGCCATTCTGACTGGGATGATTGGTGCGCTCTCTGCGTTTTATCCCGACAGCATGGACATTAACTCGGCTGAACAGCAGGATATTTCTGCGATTCGGTTAATCGCCAAGATGCCGACCCTGGTCGCCCTGTCGTACAAATACAGTATTGGCCAGCCGTTTATCTATCCACAAAACGATTTGTCGTACACGGGTAACTTTATGCGCATGATGTTTGCGACCCCGTGTGAGCCCTATAAGCTCAACGATGTGTTAGTCCGCGCGATGGACCGGATTTTTATTTTGCATGCGGATCACGAACAAAATGCTTCCACATCCACCGTCAGGCTGTGCGGCTCCTCGGGCACCAGCCCCTTTGCCGCGATTGCCTCGGGCGTTGCCTGTCTCTGGGGCCCGGCCCACGGGGGTGCCAATGAGGCCTGCCTGACCATGCTCGAAGAGCTCAATGCCAATGGCGGTGTGGCCAAGGTGGGCGAGTTCATGGAGAAGGTCAAGGATAAGAATTCAGGTGTGCGCCTGATGGGCTTTGGCCATCGGGTCTACAAAAACTTCGATCCTCGGGCCCGCCTGATGCAGGAGACCTGCCGCGAGGTGCTCTCCGAACTTGGCCTTGAAAACGATCCGATTTTCAAGCTGGCCATGGCCTTGGAGAAGATCGCCCTGGAAGACGACTACTTTGTCCAGCGCAAGCTCTATCCCAATGTGGACTTCTATTCGGGGATCGTGCAGCGGGCCCTGGGCATCCCGACCGATGCGTTTACCTGCATTTTCGCGCTTGCCCGCACGATTGGCTGGATCAGCCAATGGAAAGAAATGATCACGGATCCGGAATACAAGATTGGCCGGCCACGGCAGTTGTTTGTCGGCCCAACGCCGAGATTAGCAAAGCCAGTTGCACAGCGGTAAAAAGGACAAAGGGGCGTTAGACCCCTTTTTTATTTGGAGGAGCAGGGGTAAACTTCGACCTGTCTGATGGGCCAGGGGCCGGTCAGACAAAGCGATTCGCAAGGCGGTGTGGCCGCCAAAGCGAAAGGTTAGTCCTGCATCGTGACCGGCCATGGGCCGAGAAGGGTGAAGCATCATGATGAAGAGTTATCAGCTCAATTCGTATTTGTTTGGCGCCAATGCGCCCTATGTCGAGGAACTCTACGAGTCTTACCTCGATAATCCTGGCTCAGTGCCCGATAAGTGGCGGGCCTATTTCGATCAGCTTCAGATCCTGCCGGCAGCCGATGGCTCCGAGACCACCTCTGACGTCGCCCATGCCCCGATTGTTGAGTCCTTTGCCCAGCGGGCCAAGGCCAATGCCTTTTTACCCCGTGTCGCCGAGCGTGACCTCTCGATTGCCCGCAAGCAGGTCCATGTCCAGTCGATCATCGCGGCCTATCGATTTCTCGGCACGCGTTGGGCTGATCTCGATCCTTTAAAGCGGCAAGAGCGGCCCGCCATTCCAGAGCTCGAGCCGGGCTTTTATGACCTTACGGAATCGGATCTCGACACCACCTTTCGGGCCGATAACTTGTATTTCGGCCAGGAGCAGATGACCCTACGCGAAATTATTAAGGGCCTGCGCGACACCTATTGCGGCACGCTGGGCGCAGAGTACATGTACATCTCGGAGTCTGCCGAGAAGCGTTGGTTTCAACAGCGCCTGGAATCCACCCGTTCAGCTCCGCAATTCAGTGCCGAAAAGAAAAAGCGCATTCTGGCAAAGGTGACAGCCGCCGAGGGCCTAGAGCGTTATCTGCATACCAAGTATGTCGGTCAGAAGCGTTTCTCTTTAGAGGGGGGAGAGTCTTACATCGCTTCGTTGGATGAAATTATCCAGCGCTGCGGCGAGTTGGGCGCCCAGGAAATCATTATTGGCATGGCCCACCGCGGCCGGCTCAATGTGTTGGTCAATACCTTAGGCAAGATCCCGAAGGACTTGTTCTCAGAATTTGAAGGCCATCATGCCGATGACCTGCCGGCAGGCGATGTGAAATATCACCAGGGCTTCTCCAGCGATATCTCTACGCCAGGCGGGCCAGTGCATTTGTCACTGGCGTTTAATCCCTCGCACCTTGAAATTGTAAATCCTGTTGTAGAGGGCTCAGTGCGGGCCCGGCAGGATCGTCGCGGCGATGAAAAGGGCAATCAGGTGGTGCCCATTCTCGTGCATGGCGATGCCGCGTTTGCAGGCCAGGGGGTTGTCATGGAGACCCTGAATATGGCCATGACACGCGGCTATGGTACGGGCGGAACCATTCACCTCGTCATCAATAATCAGATTGGATTTACCACTTCAGATCCGCGCGACTCCCGGTCCACCAGCTATTGCTCCGATGTGGTGAAGATGATCGAAGCACCGGTGCTGCACGTCAACGGTGATGATCCGGAGGCCGTGGTCTTTGCCACTCAGATCGCAGTGGACTATCGGATGCAATTTAATAAAGACATCGTGGTGGACATTGTCTGCTTCAGAAAGCTCGGCCATAACGAGCAAGATACGCCGTCGCTCACTCAGCCACTGATGTATAAAAAAATCGCCCAGCATCCCGGCACCCGCAAGCTTTATGCCGATCGGCTCGAGACGATCGGTGTGATCCGCATTGGCGAGGGCGATGAGATGGTGAAGCACTACCGGGCCGATATGGATGCCGGCACAAACCAGTCCTCGCCGGTGATTTCAAATTACAAAGGAAAGTTCGCAGTCGATTGGTCGGCATTTCTAAACAAGAAGTGGACCGATGATGCCGACACGTCAGTCCCGGGTGCGGAATTATCCCGGCTTGCCGAACGCATCACCACCATTCCGCCAGATTTTAAAGTCCACCCACTGGTCGAAAAAGTCCTGGCCGATCGCCGCGCCATGGGCAAAGGTGAAATCAATCTGGACTGGGGCATGGGCGAGCATCTTGCGTATGCATCCCTGCTGGCAAGCGGCTATGCCGTTCGCATCACCGGCCAGGATGCTGGACGCGGTACCTTCACCCATCGGCATTCTGTCTTGCATGATCAGAACCGTGAGAAGTGGGATGCGGGCACCTATATCCCGCTGCAAAATGTGGCCCAAGGGCAGGGCCCGTTTCTGGTGATCGATTCTGTTCTCTCCGAGGAAGCCGTGCTGGGATTTGAGTACGGTTATTCGACCGCAGAGCCCAATGCGCTGGTGATCTGGGAGGCCCAGTTCGGTGACTTTGTCAATGGCGCCCAGGTGGTGATCGATCAGTTTATTTCCTCGGGCGAGGTGAAGTGGGGCCGTCAGTCGGGCCTGGTGTTGCTGCTGCCCCATGGCTATGAGGGCCAGGGGCCCGAGCACTCGTCGGCCCGGCCTGAGCGCTTCATGCAGCTGTGTGCAGACACCAATATGCAGCTCGTGCAGCCCACCACTGCCGCACAGATTTTCCATGTGCTGCGCCGGCAAATGATTCGGCCCTTTAGAAAACCCTTGGTGGTGCTTTCACCGAAGTCCTTGCTTCGCAATAAAGAGGCAACGTCGCCACTGGAGCTCTTAACCAAGGGCGGCTTTCAAACAGTAATTGGAGAGACTGATAAAACTATCGAGGCCAAAAAGGTGTCGCGCGTGCTGGCCTGCTCGGGCAAGGTCTACTACGAGCTATTGAATGCGCGCCGCGAGCGCAAGGCCTCCGAAGTCGCGATCATTCGCGTCGAGCAGCTCTATCCTTTCCCGCATAAGGCATTTGCGGCAGAGCTGAAGAAGTTTTCCAACGCAACCGAAGTGATCTGGGTCCAGGACGAGCCGCAAAATCAAGGCTATTGGTTCCAGATTCAGCACAATCTTCTGGAGAACATGGGAGCAGGGCAGCGCCTGGCCTACGCCGGCCGGCCGGCCTCGGCCTCGCCGGCCGTCGGTTACCTCGAAAAGCACAGTGCGCAGCTGAAGGAGCTTCTGAACAACGCCTTTGGCCGCATCAAGGGCTTTACACACACAAAATAAAAATAAAGACATCAAAAAGGGAATGACATGGCAATTGTTGATGTAAAAGTTCCGCAGCTCTCGGAGTCTGTGGCCGAAGCAACCCTGCTGCAATGGAAGAAAAAAGCAGGCGAGGCGGTGACCGTTGACGAAACCCTCATCGAGATCGAGACCGATAAGGTGGTGCTGGAAGTGCCGGCGCCCGCCTCCGGAGTGCTGGCCGAAATTGTCAAGTCCGATGGCGGCACCGTGGTCTCTGCCGAAGTCATTGCGCGGATTGACACCGAGGCCAAGTCCGCGACACCCGCCGCGCCCGCAAAATCCGCGGCATCGGCAGCGCCCGCCGCTGCAGCGCCGACGCCTGCTGCGCCTTCCTCAGTTGCGCGGCCAGGCGCACCGATTGCGATGCCTTCAGCTGCAAAGCTCATGGCCGAGACCGGCGTCAGCGTAAGCCAAGGGTCCGGCAAGGATGGCCGGATCACCAAGGCCGATGTCATGGCAGCACAGAAATCTGGCGGGTCCGCGCCATCGGCTGTAGCTGGTCAGGCCTCAGGACTGCCCGCCGTTGCGGTTTCAGCAGGGCTGCCCCAGCCTGCAATTGCCCTGGGCCCCGAGGCACAGCTGGAGGGCCGGCCCGAGCAGCGGGTGCCGATGAGCCGCCTGCGGGCACGAATTGCAGAGCGGCTGCTGCAATCACAGGCCACCAATGCAATTCTCACCACCTTTAACGAGGTGAATATGGCCCCGCTCATGGCGCTGCGCAAGCAGTATGGCGAGCGCTTTGAAAAAGAGCATGGCGTTAAGCTTGGCTTTATGTCGTTTTTTGTGAAGGCCGCCGTTGCAGCGCTGAAAAAATATCCCGTGCTCAACGCCTCAGTGGATGGCAACGACATCGTGTATCACGGTTATTTCGATATCGGTATTGCGGTCGGCTCCCCCCGCGGGCTGGTCGTACCGATATTAAGAAATGTCGACCAGATGACCTTTGCTGATATCGAGAAGAAGATCTCCGAGTACGGGGTCAAAGCCCGTGACGGGAAGATCTCGATCGAGGAGCTGACGGGCGGCACTTTCTCCATTTCCAACGGTGGCGTGTTCGGCTCAATGCTCTCCACGCCGATCATCAATCCGCCACAGTCCGCGATTCTGGGCATTCATGCCACGAAAGATCGGGCGGTTGTTGAAAACGGGCAGGTGGTGGTTCGGCCCATGAACTATCTGGCGATGTCGTATGACCACCGCATTATCGATGGCCGCGAGGCGGTGCTCGGACTCATCACCATGAAAGAGGCCCTGGAGGATCCAGCCCGCCTGCTGCTTGAAGTCTAAACGGAGATCCGCATGACCCAATATGATGTCGTTGTAATCGGATCTGGTCCGGCAGGCTATATCGCTGCCGTTCGCAGCGCGCAGCTTGGACTAAAGACCGCCTGTGTTGAGAAATGGCGCAATCCGGATGGCGAGTTGGCCCTGGGGGGCACCTGTTTGAATGTCGGCTGTATTCCTTCAAAGGCGCTTTTGTCTTCCAGCGAGGAGTATGAAAAAACCAGCCATCACCTCAGCACCCACGGCATTACGGTCAAGGGGGTCTCGATGGATATCCCCAAGATGCTCAAGCGTAAAGATTCGATTGTCTCCAAAATGAGCAAGGGCATCGAGTTTTTATTTCGTAAAAATAAAATTACCTGGCTCAAGGGCCACGGAAAATTCGCCGGCCGAAACGATGCCGGCATCCTGGTCGCTGTGGATGGGGATGAGCCCGAGACCGTGGTTGCCAAAAATGTCATTATTGCGACCGGCTCAAATGCCCGTCACCTGCCGGGCCTGAAGGTCGATAACAAGATTGTTTGCGATAACGAGGGCGCCCTTGCGTTTGAGAGCGTTCCGCAGAGGCTGGGGGTGATCGGCGCTGGCGTCATTGGCCTTGAGCTGGGCTCAGTCTGGCGGCGTCTTGGTGCCGAGGTCACCATTCTGGAGGCGCTGCCAACATTTCTGGGCGCCTGTGATGATGCGGTCTCGAAAGAGGCCTTTAAGCTTTTTACTGACCAGGGCCTGCATATTCACTTCGGCGTAAAAATTGGCGAGATTAAGGCCTCCGCCAAGGGGGCGAAGATCGCCTATAACGATAGTGATGGAAAGGCCCAGACACTCGATGTCGATCGGCTCATCGTTTCAATCGGACGCGTGCCCAATACCCAGAATCTGCAGCTGGATCAGGTTGGCCTTGCTGTCGATGAGCGGGGATTTGTTCCTGTGGATGGCTATTGCCGCACCAGCCAGCCGGGCATTTATGCGGTCGGCGACGTGGTGCGCGGGCCGATGCTGGCCCATAAAGGCGAGGACGAGGGGGTGATGGTGGCTGAGCTGATCGCTGGTCAGCATCCCCACATCGATTACGACTGCATTCCCTGGGTCATTTACACCTCGCCCGAGATTGCCTGGGTGGGGCGCACCGAGCAGCAGCTTGTTGCCGAGGGAAGAAAATACAAAAGCGGCCAGTTCCCATTTGCCGCAAACGGCCGGGCGTTGGGCATGGACTCACCCGAGGGCTTTGTCAAAGTGCTCGCCGACGAGGAGACCGAACAGATTCTGGGCGTGCACATTATTGGCATGGCAGCCTCTGACATGATTGCTGAGGCCGCAGTCGCGATGGAGTTTAAGGCCTCAGCCGAAGACATTGGCCGAATCTGCCACCCCCACCCCTCGCTTTCTGAGGCCATGCGCGAGGCGTCACTTGCCATTTATAAACGCGCTCTGAATATGTAACTGCCTGGGAGTAATGCATGTTGCCCCGGGTCTCAATTGTTCGGGCCTATCAGCAACAGCTGGCTGAGCAGGGTTTTACTGCAGATGCTGCGCAGCTTCGTGCTGCCGAGCGGCTCGAGCGGTGCGCCGACGAGTGGGCCGATTACAAGGCCAAACGGGGTGGCACGCTTAAAAAAATGATCTCAAAGCCTGCGCTACCCCGGGGGGTCTATCTCTGGGGCGGTGTCGGCCGTGGCAAAAGCATGCTCATGGATTGCTTTTTTCAGCATGTGCCGCTTGAGCGGAAAGTCCGGCTTCATTTTCATGAGTTCATGCGTGCCACACACCGAGAGATGCATGAGCTGCGCGGCACCGAGAACCCGCTCGATGAGGTGGCCCAGCGGGTGGCGCGACGTTATCGGCTGATTTGTTTCGATGAATTTCACGTCTCGGATATCGCAGATGCGATGATTCTTGAGCGGCTGCTGAGCGCCTTATTGGATAGCCGGGTGGGCTTTATCATGACCTCGAACTATCACCCCAACGATCTTTATCCCGATGGCCTGCATCGCGATCGTGTCTTGCCGGCCATTGCACTTCTGAATGAACGTCTGGACATCGTGAAAGTGGATGGCGGAATCGATTATCGGCGGCTGGCCCGGGGCCAATTCAGGGCCTACATCACTCCGCTAAACGCCGAGACCGAGCATGAACTTGGGGTTATTTTCGATCGGCTTGCCAGTGGGCAGCGCCAGACCCTGGCGGATACGGCGATCAATACCGATCCCCGCTTGCAAATCGAGGCCCGCGAAATCCGGGCGCTTAAACGCTGCGGCCGAGTGATCTGGTTTGATTTTGCAACCCTGTGTGGCGGGCCCCGATCACAAAATGACTATCTCGAGCTTACGCAGCAGTTCGATACGGTGTTGCTCTCCGGAGTGCCGGTGATGACTGCTGCAATGTCTTCGGAGGCACGACGCTTCACCTGGCTGGTCGATATCCTTTACGACCACAAGGTCAAGCTCATTATCTCCGCGCAGGCAGAGGCCGAAAAACTTTATGTCCAAGGCGTTTTATCAAACGAGTTCAGTCGGACCATCAGTCGGCTGACCGAGATGCAATCGGAAGACTACCTGGCCTCTGCGCAGCGCGATGTGCAGAGCCGTTTTTAAACACACTTTGCGCTAAGGCCGGGCATTGTCTTTGGACATCCGGCCGCGGACAATGAATCCTGGATTGCGCCAGTCTGCTTTGCCGTACAGCAGGGGATTTCCATCAAGGCAGCTGACGGTTCCGCCAGCTGCCTGAACAATTGCCTGGCCGGCGCAGGTGTCCCACTCCATGGTCGGGCCGCGACGGATATAAAGGTCCGCCGTTGCCTCGGCGATGCGGCCAAATTTCAAGGCTGAACCCAGATGGTCATGGCGCATTCCGGCCTGATGAAGCGGCGACGGTCCACTGCGACGGCTGGAGATCTGAATTCCGCCGGTTGCAGGCAGCTCGCGGCATCGAATTGCTTGCCAATCTTTTTCAGCGTGCAGCCTGCGTTGGGCGGAAAGTGTCTGGCCGCCCCGATACAAGGTGCCCTGAAGCGGCGCATACAGCATGCCAAAGAAAGCCTCTCGGCCCACGACGAGGCCGCAATTGATGCTGAACTCGCCCGTGCGGGCGATGAATTCCCGAGTCCCATCTAGTGGATCAATCAGCCAGTAAGCCTCGGCGGACTCCAGACGACTGCCAAACTGCGATTGACTGCGATGGTGTTGGCTGTCTTCCTCAGAGACCACCGGCCAGGAGGGTGTGAGGGCTGAGAGTGCAGCCACCAGCAGATCATGACTCGCGAGGTCCGCCTCGGTGACGGGGGTCTGGTCATGCTTGGTCTGAATGCGATGTTCCGGCTGATGATAGATTTCTGCGATGGCCTGGCCGGCCTGCACCAGTATTGGCTCCAAGCGTTCGGCAATCTCCAGAAGGTCGATGCGGGATGGCTGTTTTTGTTGGGGCAAGGGATAATCCAAGGCTATGCCGAAACCCTCAATTCTCCCACGGACCCTGATACTGGCCAGTCTCTTGGCAGGCCTTCCGCTGTTGGGGCTTTCGGCCGATCCGGATGCTGATCTTCGGGAGAAACGGCCGCCCCATGAGCGCTTAATTACACAGATTGAAGCTGAGCGGCTGGTATTTCAGAAAGATCTGGCCAGCCGCGAGGAGGCCTGTCTGAAGCGATTTTTCTCTTCGCGCTGCCTGGATGAAATCCGGGCGGAACATTTAAAGCGCATGCGGGAGTTTGACCTGCGTCGGGAGGCGGAATTGCAAGCACTGCGGGATATTGACGCTGAGATTCGTGCGCGCAATCGCAGTCGGCGTGCCGAGAAAAAGACAGAGAGCGGCTCTTAATGAACTTTTTGCAGGATGTTCGCACGCTGCAACTTCGGGTGCTCGAACTCGAGGCCGAGCACCGCGAGCTTGACCATCTGATTGAGCAGCTGCAACAGGATGGATCTCGAGATGAGCTGCAGATCCGTCGGCTAAAAAAACGAAAGCTTCAGCTTAAAGACCAAATCGCAACGCTTCAGGCCCAGCTCTCCCCGGATGTCCCCGCTTAAGGACCTCTTCTCTGAGGCCGGTCCGATTGCCCGGTCAGGGCCTGGCTATCGATTCAGATCAGGCCAGCTCGCCTTGGCCGAATCCATTTTGCAAACAATCAACCAAAAGCAGACCCTGCTTGCGGAGGCAGGCACCGGAGTGGGAAAGACTTTTGCCTATCTGGTGCCGCTGATGCTGACATCCGGTAAGTCAATCGTCTCGACGGCGACACGACATCTTCAAGATCAACTCTATGAGCGGGATCTGCCGCGTATTAAGTCGGCCCTCGGCGTATCGATTCAGACTGCCGTACTCAAGGGCCGTGCAAACTATCTCTGCCTGTATCGCATGGAGCATGCGAAAGCGCAGGGCCGTTTTCAACGGCCCGAGGATGCCCATTTATTTTCCGAGATCGTGTCGTTTTCAGGCCGGACGTCGACCGGCGATATTGCCGAGTGCAGCGCCGTGCCCGAGCAGTCTCCGGTCTGGGCGATGGCCACCTCAACACGAGAAAACTGCTTGGGTCAGCAGTGCCCCAGGCTTTCAGAGTGTTTTGTGATGTCGGCCCGGCAGCGTGCCGCCGAGGCGGATTTATTAATTGTGAATCATCACCTGCTGTGTGCTGACATGGCGTTGCGTGATGAGGGCTTCGGGGAGATCTTGCCCTCGGTGGATCATGTGATCATCGATGAGGCCCATGTGCTGCCAGAAATTGCAACCGAGTTTTTTAGCCAATCGGTCTCCACGCAGGCCTTAAGCGGTCTGGCCCGTGACAGCCTAGCGATTGGCTTAGCGCATGCAAGAGATGCGGCTGCCTGGCCCAGTCTTTGCGGTGAGCTTGAACGCAGCATTATGGAACTGCGGGCAATGTTGGCCGAAGACGCCCATCGCGAGTCGCCTGCGAAAGGAAATTTTCCACAGGGCCGGAGTGGATGGGATCAGTTATCGGCAGGCGAAGCCCAGCGCTGGACTCAGGCCCTTGCAGCAGTCAGCAGTGCGCTATCGGCCTTACGCGAAGTGCATTCCATCAATGCAGATCGTCACGCTGAGCTTGCCCGACTTGCGGCCTTTTCCCTTGAGCTTTATCAGAGGCTAGAGGCATTTCAGGACAACACACCCGATACGATGGATGTCCGATGGATGGAGTTCTCTCGCTATGGAATCACCTTACGGCGCACCCCTTTTGAGATTGCGGCGCGATTTCAGCACGAGATGGCCCGGCAGCCCAAATCCTGGGTCATGCTCTCGGCCACTTTAGCCATCGCAGGCCGATTCGATCATTTTCAAAGGCGTCTTGGCCTTCAGGATGCGGCAACGCTGATTGCAGAAAGCCCCTTTGATTTTCAGAAACAAGGCCTGCTGCTGGTGCCGCAGCATCTGCCCGACCCGAAATCACCGGATCATATTTCGCAGCTGCTGCAGCAGGCGGCGATTGCAGAGCTGCTCGGCGCGGTCCGGGGCGGTGTATTTATTCTGTGTACTTCGCACCGGGCAGTCGGACTGGCAGCGCAGTGGGCCACGAATTGGGCCGCAGCTCATCCTGAGCGGCTCATTCTGGTGCAGGGCCAGGCGCCTCGGCCGGTTTTAATTGAGCAGTTTCGAAGTCATGGGGCAGCGCTTTTGATTGGCAGTCACAGCTTTTGGGAAGGCGTGGATGTGCCAGGCGATGCACTGAGCCTTGTGCTGATTGATAAGCTTCCATTTGCCCCGCCCGATGATCCGGTGTTGCGTGCCCGATCCAAATGGTTGGAAGCCCAAGGCGCGGATGCGTTTTCCGCAATACAGGTGCCCGAGGCGGCGATCTTACTGAAGCAGGGTGTTGGCCGGCTTATCCGATCCGAATTGGATCGCGGCGTGGTGGTGATCGGAGATCGGCGGCTTGCCGAGACGGGCTACGGCAGGCGCATGCTGCGAAGTCTGCCAAATTTTTCTCGGACACGGAATACTGCCGATGCGCTGCACTGGCTTGCCGCAAACGGCCACGACGGCCCGTCAGCGCCTGCACATCTGGACTCACCAGAACTTGAGTCTTGAAAAAGTAGATGGCGCGGCTGGCGGCTTTGCCGCAGCCGGCTTTTTGGCCGTCGGATCGTAGGCGGCTTTCAGGTAAACGCTTGCGGGGAAATTCTTCTGCAACACACGGCGCGCATCTGCGCTTAACTCCGAAAGGCCGAGCTGCTCATAGCCATTCATCATGATGGCCAGCGCCTCTTCGATGGCGGGTGCCTCTTGATATTGCTTGACGACGGCCTGGGCACGATTGACCGCTGCCAGCGCTGCGCCCCGACGGTAGTAAAAGCGGGCCACGTGAACATCATTTGAGGCCAGTGTATTGATGAGATAGGTGAGCCGGCTCGAGGCGTCTTCGGCGTAAGGGCTATTGGGAAATCTTGCCACCAGCTCTTTAAAGCTATCAAAGGCCTCTCGGGCTGCTTTGGGATCGCGCTCGGCAAGATCCTCGCCAGTAAATCGGGTAAACAGGTTTGAGCGATCGTTAAAGTTCACCAGACCCTTTAAGTACAGGATGTAATCGATGCGCTCATGATTGGGATAAAGCTTGGTAAACCGGTCGATTGCCGCAAGCGCTAGGGCGTTTTCGCCTTCTTTCCAGTGGGCAAAGGCGGTGTCAATCTGGGCCTGCTGGGCATAACGGCCAAAGGGATAGCGCGACTCAAGCTTTTCCAGCAGCTTAATGGCGGCCGCCCAGTTCCCCGCCGCCATCTCTTCTTTGGCCTCTGCGTACAATTTGTCTGCGCTCCAGCCGAGCGTCTCGTCGCGGGCCAGGCTGTTCGCACCACAGCCCTGAAGCGACAGCACCATGGGCATCGCCACAAAAAGCAGGGCTAACAGAAACACAACGCGGACAAAACGCTGATGAACAGCAGCAAGCATGAGAGGGCCGAGGGTCGGGAAGACGATGCGATCGATTATATCGATCAAGACGAGTCTGACCTCTCGTTGCTTGAGCAGGCCACCGTTAAGACGCACGAGGTCGTTGTGCCATCAACATCCGACGGGGTTCGGCTCGACCGTATGCTCGCGGATGCGTTTCCCGAACTCTCGCGCACCCATTTACAAAAGTGGATCACCGATGGCCAGCTCCTGCTTGACCAGAGGCCGGCCGTAAAGCCCAGTCAGCTGGTACGAGCAGGCCAGACGCTGTTGATCACGATCCCCGAAGCACCCCCGACCGAATCCTGGCTGGCTGAGCCACTGCAGCTGGAGATTGTTTTTGAGGATTCACAGCTGCTGGTCATCAATAAGCCTGCGGGCCTTGTCGTGCACCCGGCTGCCGGCCATCCACACGGCACGCTGGCCAATGGCTTGATCGGCCATGCCCCCGAGATGGCGCTCGTCCCGCGGGCGGGGATCGTGCATCGGCTCGATCGTGATACCAGCGGCCTTCTGGTCGCGGCCAAGACATTGACCGCCCAGGTCGGGCTGGTACGGCAGTTGCAGGCCAGAGGGGTCCATCGCACCTATTGGGCATTGGCCTGGGGGTGCCCGCGGCTCGGAGTCCTATCGACCTGGTTTGGGCGGGACCCAAGGGATCGTCAAAAAATGGCGGTGCTGCCAGATGGAAAGGGCAAGGAGGCCATTACCAGGGTCGAATCCGTCCAGACAGGGTTACTCTTTGGGCAGCCTGTTAGCCTTGTGGAGATCAATCTTGAGACCGGTAGAACCCATCAGATCAGGGTTCATCTTGAGCATCTCGGATGTCCGATTGTGGGAGACCCGACCTATTCTCGGCGTTCTCCCCACGCCAATAGGCTTTCCGGGGGAAAGGAAAGAATTTCTACGCTTATCGCGGGCCAGGCGCTTCACGCCCAGAGTCTCGAATTTCTGCACCCGGGATCGGGTCAGCCAATGCATTTTTCTTGCCCGCCGCCCGAAGGGCTGCAAAAGCTCTTAAGTCTTGCCGGCCTCGCAAAGGCTTGGTCCCAATGAGCGGCCGGGCGGCCCTAGATTCCGGAAGCCTTGCTTCCCTTATTCAGTGGGTCGAGCCCAGCTTTGAGCCCGTCTGCGCAGGTATCGACTTAATCGCTGGCCTTTTTCCGCCAGGGGTGGCGGCGTTTCAGACCCATCGAGGCGGTGGCGCCAGTGGTGGGCCTTACGCAAGTTTTAACTTGGCATCCCACGTTGGAGACCGAGAAGAGCTGATGGTTCAAAACCGAAATCGACTTGAAAAATGTTGCGCAACAAAGCCAGTCTGGCTTGAGCAGATTCATGGGGCTGGGGTGGTGGAGCTCGATAGCCCCAATGACTGGGCAGGATCCAACCCGAGGGCCGATGCAGCACTGACTGGCCAAACTGGCTGTGCGAGCGCAGTCATGACGGCAGATTGCCTGCCGATTTTGGTTTCCTTGACCCAGGCCCCTTGCGTCCTTGCCATCCACGCTGGCTGGCGGGGGCTTGCCGCGGGCGTGATCGAGGCTGGGCTTGAGGCTGCCGCGAGGCGGCTGACGGGTCCGGATCAGTGGTCAATTTGGCTGGGGCCGTGTATTGGCCCAGATTCTTATGAGGTCGGGCCAGAAGTGCGCGCGGTATTTCTTGAGCAGAGCCCGCACGCAGACTTTGCCTTTCGTGGATCACCAACCAAAAGGGGCAAGTTTTATGCAGATCTGCGGGCGCTGGCGCAGCAGCGAATCTTTGGTTGGTTTGAGTCGCACCCCGAGGTTCTACTGACCGGTGGGTCAGAGATCGGTATGCCGGGCGGGCCAATTCGCATCGGCGTGAACCGAGAGTGCACCTACCAGGATCAGACCCGTTATTACTCGTTTCGCCGCCAGTCAGTGACCGGCCGAATGGCAAGCCTCATCGCACTGAAACCCATTTGACACTGCATATTTCGCTATGCAGAATCGATCGCCTAAGATTGAGACGGGCAGGGGAGAAGAGCGTCGATGCAGCGCGATCAAGAGTCAGAAAAAAAGCCGGCAAAGCCGCGGATTCGGCCAAAAAAAACTGCGGGTGCCCGCAGTGCAACGTTGAAGGCCCAAAGTAAGCCGAGGCGCGACCCGATTGCAGCCGTTGAGCCAGGCGCAGCAACCGCAGCACTGACTGCCAACATCCCGAAGCTGCCGAGTTTGCAGCTGATTCCCGAGCGCATGCAGGCGATCCAGAAACAGTACCTCGAGGACCTCAGCCGTGTCCTGATCTCCAAGCCCGAGATGGACAAGATGGCCGCGCAAGACAAGCGGTTCGATAACCCGACCTGGCTGGATTCGTTTTTCACCGGCATTGCCGCCCTTTATGTACTGAATGCCAAGACACTGACCGCCATGACCGATGCGGTTCAGACCGATCCCAAAACGCAAGCCCGCCTGAAGTTTCTGGTGCAGCAGTGGGTGGATGCGACTTCTCCCGCCAACTTTTTTGCGACCAACCCCGAGGTCCATAAGAAGTTGCTGGAGTCCCAGGGCGAAAGTCTGCGAACTGGAATCGAAAATCTCGTTCACGATATGCGCAAGGGCCGAATCTCGCAGACCGATGAGACCGCCTTTGAAATCGGAAAAAATGTTGCCGTCACGCCCGGCGAAGTCGTTTATGAAAATAAGCTGCTGCAGCTAATTCAGTACAAACCGACCACCGAGAAGGTGGGATCGGTGCCCATCCTGTTCGTGCCACCGAGTATCAATAAGTTCTATATCATGGACCTGCAGCAAAACAGCTCCCTGGTGAAGTTCACGGTCGATCAAGGCAATACGTTATTTTTGGTGAGCTGGATCAATGAGCAGGACGAGCACAGCCAGCTGACTTGGGATGACTATGTGAGCGAGGGCATTCTCAAGGCAATCGATGTGGTGCTGGACATTACCGGCCAGCCCAAGACCAATGTGCTGGGTTTCTGCATTGGCGGAACCATCGCCGCCACGGGCTTGGCGCATCTTGCGGCGCGACACGAAGATAAGGTCAACAGCTTCACACTGATGACAAGCCTGTTGGATTTCTCGAATACGGGGGTGCTGGATGTCTTTATCGACGAGCAGCACTGCCGGATGCGCGAGCAGCAGCTTGCCAAAGGCGGGCTGATGAAAGGCAGTGAGCTCTCCAGCACCTTTTCTTTTCTGCGGCCCAATGATCTGGTCTGGAACTATGTTGTCAACAACTATCTGAAGGGCGAAAAACCAGTGCCTTTCGATTTGCTGTATTGGAATTCCGACAGCACCAACCTTCCAGGGCCATTTTTCGCTTGGTATCTGCGCAACATGTACTTAGAAAACAACCTGGTCAAGAAAAATCGGCTCACGGTGGCGGGCCAGAAAATGGATCTCTCCAGCATCAAGGTGCCGACTTATGCCATGGGGGCACGCGAGGATCACATCGTGCCCTGGGATGCGGCATGGAAATCAGCCCAGGCACTTGGCGGCCCGAAGCGATTTGTACTTGGTGCAAGCGGCCATATCGCCGGATCGATCAATCCGGCATCGAAAAATAAGCGCAGCTACTGGGTCAATGAGAGCTCCGCTGCGAGCACGCCGCAGCAGTGGCTCGATGGTGCGACCGAGGTGCCGGGCAGCTGGTGGAACGACTGGGCCAAATGGCTGCTGGAGCATCGGGGCGAGTTGGTGGATGCGCCACGTCAGTGTGGGGCAGGCCGTTTCAAGCCCATCGAGCCGGCGCCGGGCAGCTATGTCCGTGTTCGGGCTGCCGCTGGTGCTTAAGACTCATCACGAAATTAAAACCAACACAGTCAAACGATTTCCAATCAGGAGGAAGACAACATGACACAGCGTATCGCGTATGTAACCGGAGGCATGGGTGGCATTGGGACCTCGATTTGCAGAAAACTTCACGATGCGGGCCATAAGGTCATCGCGGGCTGTGGCCCTACGCGAGATGCGCAAAAGTGGCTCGATGAACAAAAGAAAGATGGCTATACCTTTTATGCCTCGGTCGGCAATGTGAGCAGCTGGGACTCCACGGTCGAGGCCTTTGCCAAAGTCCGCAGCGAGCACGGCAACCCCGATATTCTGGTGAACAACGCCGGCATTACCCGTGATGGTGTCTTCACAAGAATGACGCGCGCCCAGTGGGATGAAGTGATGGATACCAACCTCAATAGCCTCTTTAATGTCACCAAGCAGGTCGTCGAGGGTATGGCCGCAAAAGGCTGGGGCCGGATCGTGAATATCTCTTCCGTCAATGGCCAGAAGGGCCAGTTTGGCCAGACCAACTACTCCACTGCCAAAGCAGGCATCCACGGCTTTACGATGGCCCTGGCCCAGGAGCTTGCAGCCAAGGGCGTGACGGTCAATACCGTGTCGCCGGGCTATATCGGCACGGATATGGTCCGCGCCATTAAGCCCGAAGTCTTAGAAAAAATTATCAATTCAATTCCGGTGAAGCGCCTTGGAACACCCGATGAGATTGGTTCAATCGTGACCTGGAT
>CAYFPT010000007.1:0-2464 GCA_964345065.1 uncultured Bordetella sp. | reverse complement strand
CTTTGCCACTGGGGCCGACTTCTCGCTTAACGGCGGGCTCCACATGAGCTGATGCCGGGTCGTAAACCGGCGTTTACCGATTGTCGATTTGAAATTCAATTTTAGAAAAGCACTAGCCGCCTATGAATGATTCAGCCTCGCGCCTCATTAAAAAGTATCCGAACCGCCGACTGTATGACACCCAGACCAGCACTTACATTACGCTGGCCGATGTCAAGCAGCTGGTGTTAGCGGGGGAATCATTCACGGTGATTGATGCAAAATCGTCTGAAGACCTAACCCGCAGCATTTTGCTTCAAATTATTCTTGATGAGGAGTCGGGTGGCGTTCCCATGTTTTCCGCCACCATGCTCTCGCAAGTCATTCGTTTTTACGGAAATGCGATGCAGGGCATGATGGGCGACTACCTGGAAAAAAATATTCAGGCCTTTGTCGAGATACAAAATAACCTGCAGGAACAGTCGCGCCGGCTGGTCGACTCCAAAGGTGGCGCATTCCCATCGGCCGATGCCTGGACACAGTTTATTCAGGGTCAGGCTCCGATGATGCAAAACCTGATGTCCAATTACATCGATCAGAGCAAGAACGTGTTTATGCAGATGCAGGAGCAGATGCAGAAAAATACGCAGTCCATGTTCCAAGGCTTTCCCTTTCCCGGCGCAAAGACCGACGACACCAAGAGAGAATGACTTCGGCCCGCGTTGGCTTTGTCTCGCTGGGCTGCCCCAAGGCGCTGGTTGATTCTGAGCGCATCATCACGCAGCTGCGGGCTGAAGGCTATGAGATCGCGCCTGATTACGAGGGCGCAGACCTTGTTGTAGTGAATACCTGCGGCTTTATCGATGATGCCGTTCAGGAAAGCCTAGACGCCATCGGCGAGGCCTTACAGGAAAACGGCAAGGTCATTGTGACGGGCTGCCTCGGGGCGAAGGCCTCGGGCTCGGGCAATAACCTGGTCAAGGAACTTCATCCCAGCGTGCTTGCGGTGACGGGGCCACATGCCACCGATGAAGTCATGCAGGCCGTCCACCAATATCTTCCCAAACCACATGACCCCTTCACCGACCTGGTGCCAGAGCAGGGGATTCGCCTAACGCCACGGCATTACGCTTATCTCAAGATCTCTGAAGGATGTAATCACCGCTGCAGCTTTTGCATCATCCCCAGCATGCGCGGAGACCTGGTCTCCCGGCCAATCGGAGAAGTCATGCGGGAGGCAGAAAGTCTGGTGAAGTCCGGCGTGCGCGAGCTGCTGGTGATCTCGCAAGATACCAGCGCCTATGGCGTAGACCTGCAATATCGGACTGATTTCGTTGCCGGCCGGCCGGTGCGCACCCGCATGACAGAACTGTGTAAGGAATTGGGCCAGCTGGGGGTCTGGGTGCGTCTGCATTATGTGTACCCCTATCCCCATGTGGACGAGATCATTCCGCTCATGGCGGAAGGAAAAATTCTTCCCTATCTGGATGTGCCCTTTCAGCACGCCCATCCGGCAGTATTAAAGCGCATGAAGCGGCCCGCCAGCGGTGAGCGCAACCTCGAGCGGATTCAGTCCTGGCGATCGATTGCGCCTGAGATCACGATTCGCAGCACATTTATCGTGGGGTTTCCCGGCGAAACCGAGGCAGAGTTTGAAAGCCTGCTCGAGTTTTTAGAGCAGGCCGAGTTGGATCGTGTGGGCTGCTTTGCCTACTCTCCGGTTGAGGGCGCCACAGCGAATGATCTTCCGGGCCCGGTGCCCGAGGCGATTCGGCTTGAGCGACAGGAGCGATTCATGCAGACCCAGGCAGCAATCTCGCAGCGGCGTCTGCGCCGGTGGGTCGGCAGACGGGTCCGTGTACTCGTGGATGACATTGATCAATCGCAGGGAATTCTTATCGGGCGTACCATGGCGGATGCGCCCGAGATTGACGGGATAGTGCGTATTGCACCCGATCCCAATTCCCGCCATCCGGTGCCGGCTCGAATTGGTGACTGGGCAACGGTTGATATTGTTGATTCAGATGATCACGATTGTGATGCAATTTTTATTAGGGAGACATCCGTATGAAAGAAGTCGTCGTTTTAAGCGCAGTCCGCTCCGCGGTGGGCGCTTTCAGTGGAACCTTATCCGGCATTGAGCCGGCCGATCTTGGCGGCATGGTCATGAAAGAGGCCGTGAAGCGGGCAGGGGTTGATCCCGGAAAAATAAATTATGTCTCGGTAGGCAATTGCATTCCGACCGAATCCCGCTCGCCTTATCTCGCCCGAGTGGCAGCCATCAACGCCGGGCTTTCAATGGAGTCGGTTGCCGTGACGCTGAACCGGTTATGCGGCTCTGGCCTTCAGGCGATTGTCTCGACTTCGCAGGCGATCATGCTTGGCGACTGCGATTTTGGTGTGGGAGGCGGTGCTGAGAGCATGTCCCGTGGCGGCTACCTGTCGACTGCGATGCGTACCGGTGCTCGCATGGGCGACACCAAGA
>CAYFPT010000006.1:0-26906 GCA_964345065.1 uncultured Bordetella sp. | reverse complement strand
CCTGAAAGGCTCCCTCATGCAATTTCCCGCCCGCGATCTTCCCCCGCAGTCCACGCGAATGGCCAATGCAATTCGGGCCCTGTCCATGGATGCTGTGCAAAAGGCCAATTCTGGCCATCCCGGCATGCCCATGGGCATGGCGGAAATGGCGCTGGCGTTGTGGTCCTGCCATCTCAAACACAACCCCAGTAATCCGCAGTGGGCGGATCGGGATCGATTCGTGGTCTCCAATGGCCATGGTTCGATGCTGCTCTACAGCCTGCTGCATCTTGCAGGTTATGACTTATCGATCGATGAGTTAAAGCGCTTTCGGCAGCTGCACTCAAAGACCCCCGGCCATCCGGAGGTGGGAATCACGCCAGGTGTTGAGACCACCACGGGCCCGCTTGGCCAAGGCATCAGTAATGCGGTCGGCATGGCATTGGCTGAGCGACTGCTTGCGGCCCAATTTAATCAGCCTGGCTTTGATCTGGTGGATCACTTTACGTATGCGTTTCTCGGCGATGGCTGCCTGATGGAAGGCATCTCCCATGAGGCCTGCTCATTGGCCGGTGTCTGGGGCCTGTCCAAACTTATCGCGCTGTATGACGACAACGGCATCTCGATTGATGGCCAGGTGGATGCCTGGTTTCGCGACGACACCCGGCAGCGCTTTCTTGCCTACGGCTGGCATGTGTTGGGTCCGATCGATGGCCATGATGTGAAGGCCGTCAGCGATGCAATCGCTCAGGCCCGCCAGTGGGCAGTCAAGGGCAAAGACGGCCGATTGGCCCCCACACTCATCATTTGCAAGACCCAGATCGGCAAGGGCTCACCGAACCGTGCCAATACGGCCAAGGCCCATGGTGAGGCACTCGGGGAAGAAGAAATCGCGCTGACCCGTCAGTCGATGGGCTGGCCGTATCCGGCTTTTGAAATTCCTGCCGATGTGAAGGCGGATTGGAGTGCGAAGGCGCATGGCGCGGCGTGCGAGTCCAAGTGGAATGCGCTCTTTTCGCGTTATGCCGCCGCCCACCCAGAGCAGGCGAAGGAGTTTCAGCGCCGGATGCGGGGCGACTTACCACAGGATTTCGCCGCTAAAACCCAGGCCCTGATTGCACGATTGGCCGCCGAGAAGCTCACCGTGGCGAGCCGCAAGGCCTCTCAAATCGTGCTCGATGATCTCGGCCCGCGTGTGCCCGGCATGCTGGGCGGCTCTGCGGATCTCACGGGATCTAATCTGACGAACTGGAAGGGTGTGGCCGCCCTGCGTGTTGACACGAAAGGCGTGATGACTGCCGGCGAGCATATTAATTACGGCGTCCGTGAATTTGGCATGGCTGCGGTCATGAATGGCATTGCCCTTCACGGCGGATTCATTCCTTATGGCGGCACATTTTTAACCTTCTCGGATTACAGCCGCAATGCGATCCGCATGGCCGCATTGATGAGGATTCGCGTGATTCATGTCTTCACGCACGATTCGATCGGCCTGGGAGAAGACGGCCCGACCCATCAGCCCGTCGAGCATCCATCGGCCCTGCGGCTCATTCCGAATCTGCATGTCTGGCGGCCCGCTGACGCGGTTGAGACCGCGATCGCCTGGAAGGCGGCAGTAGCGCGGCGGGATGGCCCGACTGCGCTTTTGTTATCCCGTCAAAATCTTGCACCGCAGGTCTCGGATCCCGAGCTGGCCCAGGGCATCGAAAAAGGCGGCTATGTGCTGTCGTCGGATCGACGGCCGGATATTGTGCTGATGGCCACCGGATCAGAACTCGCGTTGGCCGTCGCAGCGGCCGGCCAGCTGCGCGGGCAGGGCATCGGTGTGCGCGTGGTCTCAGTGCCCTCGACTACTGTTTTCGATCAGCAGTCGGCGGCCTATAAGCAGTCAGTGCTCCCGCCGCAGATTCCGCGGCTGGCCGTCGAGGCCGGGGTGACGGATTTCTGGTGGAAATATCAGCCGGCGGCCGTATTGGGCCTGGACCGCTACGGCGAGTCGGCACCTGCCGGTGAGTTATTCAAAGTGTTTCGGATTACGGCCGACGAACTGGTGGCGACCGCCCATGCGGTGCTGGGCCGGCCATCGCGATGATCCCGATTAAGTTTTTTCTGAATGCATAAAGGAGCGTAAGGCAATGACGATTAGAGTCGCAATCAATGGTTATGGACGTATTGGCCGCAATGTGCTGCGGGCCCACTACGAAGGGGGCAAGCGGCACGATCTACAAATTGTGGCCATCAATGACCTGGGCGACCCGAATACCAATGCACACCTCACCCGCTATGACACCGCCCACGGAAAGTTTCCGGGCACGGTTGCGGTGGAAGGCGAGAATATGGTGGTCAATGGCGATCGCATTCGCGTGCTGGCCAATCGCAATCCAGCTGAGCTGCCCTGGGGCGAGCTGGGTGTCGATGTTGTGATGGAGTGCACCGGATTTTTTACGAGCAAAGAAAAGGCCGCGGCCCATCTGCGGGGTGGCGCAAAGAAAGTCATCATTTCAGCGCCGGGTGGAAAAGATGTCGATGCCACTGTCGTTTATGGCGTTAATCAAGGGGTGCTCAAAGCCGCACACACCGTGATTTCCAACGCCTCCTGCACTACCAACTGCCTGGCGCCCGTGGCCAAGGTCTTGCATGAAAAAGTCGGTATTGAGAGTGGGCTGATGACCACCATTCATGCCTACACGAATGACCAGGTACTGACCGATGTCTACCACGAGGATCTTCGTCGGGCCCGTTCTGCAACCATGTCAATGATTCCCACTAAAACTGGCGCCGCCGCAGCGGTGGGCCTGGTCTTGCCGGAGCTCAATGGCAAATTGGATGGCTTCGCAATGCGGGTCCCGACCATCAATGTATCGGTGGTGGACCTGAGTTTTGTTGCCAAAAAAGCCACCAGCGTGGATGAAATCAATGCCATGATGAAACAGGCTGCGGAAGGCGAATTGAAAGGAGTCTTGGGCGTGAATACTGATCCCCTGGTGTCGGTCGACTTTAACCATGATCCACGTTCGAGCATTTTTGATGCGACCCAGACCCGGGTCTCGTCCGATGGCCGGCTGGTCAAGATCTTGTCCTGGTATGACAACGAATGGGGCTTTTCGAACCGAATGCTGGATACAACCATGGCCCTGATGGCGGCACGCTAGATGGCACAACTTCCCCGCGCCACCAAGATCGTGGCAACACTTGGCCCGGCGAGTTCCTCGCCGGAGATGATTGAAAAGCTGATCCAGGCAGGAGTCAACGTGGTCCGCCTGAATTTCTCACACGGCACGGCCGATGATCATCGCAGTCGCGCGGCACGCGTGCGGACTGCGGCGGATCGTCTGGGTGTGGACATTGGTTTACTGGTCGATCTCCAAGGGCCCAAGATTCGGGTGGGGAAGTTCGCCGAAGGCAAGGTCACACTCGCCTCGGGCGCATCGTTTACTTTTGATCTGGATTGCGAACTTGGTGATGCACAGCGTGTAGGCCTGGATTATCAAGAGCTTGTCAACGATGTCGCCGCGGGCGACACCTTGCTTTTAAATGATGGCCAGATGTCGATGCGGGTAGAAAAAGTCACCTCTAGAACTATTGCCTGCACTGTGATTGAGGGCGGCGTGCTTTCGGATCGCAAGGGCATCAATCGGCTGGGTGGTGGGCTGTCCGCGCCCGCACTCACTGAAAAGGACATGGCCGATATCCGAGTGGCGGCCGAGCTCGAGGCTGATTTTCTGGCGGTCTCCTTTCCGAAAGATGCCGCAGATCTCGTGCTGGCGCGTCGCTTAATGCAGGCCGCTGGCGGCCGCGCTGCCATTGTGGCCAAGATCGAACGGGTTGAGGCGATTGATAACCTTCAGGCCATTATTGATGCTGCAGATGCCATCATGGTGGCACGCGGGGATTTGGCCGTCGAGGTGGGGGATGCCGCAGTGCCGGCGCTTCAAAAGCGGATGATTCGTATGGCGCGGGAATCGAATCGCATCACGATTACTGCTACGCAGATGATGGAGTCGATGATTCATTCACCGGTGCCAACCCGGGCTGAGGTCTCGGATGTGGCCAATGCAGTGCTGGATGGCTCGGATGCGGTGATGCTCTCGGCTGAGACGGCCAGCGGCAGCTTTCCAGTGCAGACAGTGCAGGCCATGGCCCGTGTCTGCTTGGAGGCCGAGAAGTCAGAGCCCATTACGCTGGAGTCAGATTTTCTGGATCGCACCTTCGATCGTGTGGATCAGTCCATTGCGATGGCCTCGCTTTTTACGGCTCGGCACCTTAAGGTAAAGGCCATCGCCTCAATGACCGAATCGGGATCGACGGCGCTGTGGATGTCGCGGCTAAATTCCGGCGTGCCTGTTTATGCACTCACTCCGGTTCAGGCAAGCCGCCGCCGTATGGCGTTGTATCGTGATGTCACGCCAGTCTTTTTCGATTACAACTCTCGTGAGCGGGAGGAAATTCTACGTGAGGCCGAGCAGCGTCTGGTGGATGAGGGCGTGGTCACGACCGATGACCTTTTGATCATCACGATCGGCGAGCCGATTGGCCAATCTGGCGGCACCAACACCATGAAGATTGTGCAGGTGGCCGCCAAGCCGCGGGCGGGCAGTAAGGCCGCTGGCAAGTGAAGGCCGGCCTTAACCACATTTGAATTGTTAAAAAGACGTCTGGGTAAGGAAGGAGAGACGATATGCCCCTGGTATCAATGAGACAGCTGCTCGATCACGCCGCTGAGCACAATTACGGAATCCCTGCGTTTAATGTCAATAACCTGGAGCAGGTGCAGGCCATCATGGAGGCTGCTGCCGAGGTGAACGCGCCGGTCATCATGCAGGGCTCGGCGGGCGCACGAAAATACGCCGGCGAACCCTTTTTAAAGCATCTTATTGAAGCGGCAATCGAGGCCTATCCCGATATTCCCATCGTGATGCATCAGGATCACGGCCAGAGCCCAGACGTCTGCAAAGGCGCGATTGGCCTTGGATTTTCGAGCGTCATGATGGATGGATCTCTCGAGTCAGACGGCAAGACCATTGCGAGCTATGACTATAACGTGGCGGTCACCAAAACGGTCGTTGAGCTGGCCCATGCCACCGGCGTGACGGTCGAGGGCGAGCTGGGATGCCTGGGCTCGTTAGAGACCATGCGGGGTGATAAAGAAGACGGCCATGGCACCGAGGCCACCATGACACGCGATCAGCTGCTGACCGATCCGGAGCAGGCGGCGGATTTCGTCAAACGTACCCAGCTCGATGCCTTGGCCATCGCGATTGGCACAAGCCACGGCGCCTATAAGTTCACGCGAAAGCCGACTGGCGATATTCTTGCGATTGATCGCATCAAAGCGATCAATAAGCGAATTCCAAATACCCACCTGGTCATGCATGGATCATCATCGGTGCCGCAGGAAATTCTTGCGGAGATTCGCCGTTACGGCGGCAACATTAAAGAGACTTACGGTGTTCCGGTAGAAGAAATCCAAGAAGCCATCAAATACGGTGTTCGAAAAATCAATATCGATACCGATATTCGGCTTGCCATGACGGCCGCGATTCGTAAGACGATGGCCGAGGATCCCGCGAAGTTTGATCCGCGTGATTTTCTCAAGCCCGCCCGCGTGGCGGCCAAGAACATCTGCATGGAGCGGTATCAGCAATTCGGCGCAGCCGGCCAGGCCAGCAAGATTAAGCCATTGCCGCTCTCTGAGATTGCACAGCGCTATAAGTCGGGCGCCCTGACCCAGACCGTGCTGTAGATTGGACCTGGCGAATTCCGTGATTCCAGCAAAACTCCAGAGTCAAATTCGGTCCCTGCCTTTAGTTTCGCGTGGCAAGGTCCGCGATATCTACGCAGTGGGTAAAGATAAACTGCTGATGGTGGCAACAGATCGGCTCTCCGCATTCGATGTCATCATGGGCCGGCCAATTCCTGATAAGGGCGTGGTGCTGACACGGCTGTCAGATTTCTGGTTTGCGCGACTCGCCAAGGTCATCCCGAATCATCTGACCGGCATCGATCCTGAGTCGGTGGTGACACAGGCTGAAGTGGAGCAGGTCCGCGGCCGCGCCGTGGTGGTCAAGCGATTAAAGCCCGTTCCCGTTGAGGCGGTCGTGCGGGGCTATTTGATTGGCTCGGGCTGGAAGGACTATCAACAGACCGGCGCTGTCTGCGGCATTCAGCTGCCAAAAAAATTAAAGCTGGCGGCACGGCTGCCTGCCCCGATCTTTACGCCTGCACATAAAGCCGAGGCGGGTGCACACGATGAAAACATCAGCTTTGAGCAGATGGTTCGGCAAATTGGAAAGCCACTGGCGACCAAGATTCGCGATGTCAGTCTGAAGCTTTATCAGGCGGCAAGCGACTATGCGCTTGAGCGCGGCATCATTATTGCCGATACCAAATTTGAATTTGGTCTAGATAAGAAAGGTGTGCTGCACCTGATGGACGAGGTGCTCACAGCAGACTCATCGCGATTCTGGCCGGCCGACGGCGTCGTAGAAGGCGCCAGCCCTCCCAGCTTTGATAAGCAATTTGTTCGTGATTATCTTGAGACCTTAGATTGGGACAAGGCGCCGCCTGCCCCAGCCCTGCCGGATCATGTGGTGGAGCGGACGGCCGAGAAATACCGGGAGGCCTTGTTTCGGATTGCTGGTGTTCGGCTGCCTGTTGTGGGGGTGGTCATGGGTTCTCAATCTGACTGGGAGGTCATGCGGCACGCCGTTGCGATTCTTGATCAATTCGGAATACCGCACGAGGCCCGAGTGGTCTCGGCCCATCGCATGCCGGATGCGCTTTATGCCTATGCGGAATCTGCCCAGGCCCGGGGACTGCGGGGCATCATTGCTGGCGCTGGAGGCGCGGCCCATCTGCCGGGAATGCTTGCGGCGAAGACCACGGTACCGGTCTTTGGGGTTCCCGTGCCATCAAAATATCTGCGTGGCGAAGATTCCCTTTATTCGATTGTTCAGATGCCCAAGGGTATTCCGGTGGCGACATTCGCAATTGGCGAGGCGGGCGCGGCCAATGCCGCCCTGCATTTGATTGCCACGCTCTCGACTCAGGATGAGCACCTGCGCAGCCGGCTTGCCGCTTATCGTCGCGATCAGACCCAGGCGGCCCACTCCATGAATGCCGCGCTCGGCCGCGCATGATCGGATTGTTGGGGGGTGGCCAGCTGGGACGGATGATGATCCAGGCGGCCCATCGCCTGGGCGAGCGGGTCACCGTACTTGACCCCGACGGGCAAGGCCCTGCGGCGCAGATTGCCGATGCGGTCATCACCCGGGACTACGACGACAAGAAAGGCCTCGATCAGCTCGCCCGCACGTGCGCTGCGTTTACCACTGAATTTGAGAATGTTCCTGCCGAGTCACTGCGTTATCTTGCGCGCTTCGGAGCGACCCGGCCTGACGGCCGATGCGTAGCGGTCGCCCAAGACCGCATTGATGAGAAACGATTTATCACCGCCTGCGGGGTGGATGTGGTGCCGCATGCAGTGATCACACGGCTTGAAGATTTTGATGATCTGCCCGCATCGCTGTTTCCGGGAATTCTCAAGTCGGCCCGGCTGGGCTATGACGGCAAGGGCCAGCAGAAGGTCCACAGCATGGCAGAGGCAAGATCCGCCTGGTCAGCGATGGGATCAGTCGCCTGTGTTCTTGAAAAGCGTGTCGCGCTTGAGCGTGAGATCTCGGTGATCGTAGCGCGGGATCTGCAAGGCGAGATGGCGGTATTTCCTGTTGGTGAAAATATTCATCGCAACGGCGTATTGGCCGTGACCCGAGTGCCCGCCGCGATCAGTCATGACTTGGCAGAGCATGCCCGTCAGGCGGCCTGCCGAATTGCGCAGGCGATGGAGTATGTTGGTGTCTTGTGCGTTGAATTCTTTGTGCTTTCGGGCGGGCGCCTAATGGCCAATGAGATGGCCCCGCGGCCGCACAACAGCGGCCATCACAGCATCGAGTCCTGCGCCACAAGCCAGTTTGAGCAGCAGGTCAGAATTTGTACCCAGAAGCCCTTGGGCAGCACGGCACTTCATTCGCCGGCGGTGATGCTCAATGTGTTGGGAGATGCCTGGTTTAAGTCTTCCGATCCGCCAAGCGAGCCCGACTGGCAGGCCGTGCGGGCACAACCCGGTGTGGCGTTGCATCTGTATGGAAAAACCGACCCCAGGCCGGGCCGCAAAATGGCCCATGTGACCTGCCTGGGATCGACCCTGCCACAGGCCTTGGTGCGGGCTCGAAGCGTGGCGGACATTCTTGGCCTCGATGTTGGTGATGGCCTTACCTAAATCGGATTCGGTGGTGCGTGCGGGCCTCTTAGCGGATCAGGCGCAATCCATTGCTGAGGCGGCCCGGGCACTGGCCGAGGGCCATCTGGTGGCGCTACCCACAGAGACGGTGTACGGTCTGGGCGCGGATGGATTGAATCCGCAGGCGGTGATGCGGATTTTTAAAGCCAAAGGCCGGCCCTCGGATCACCCGGTCATTCTGCATGTGGCGGACCTTGATCATGCGAAATCGTTAAGCGCTTCTTGGCCGGCGTCTGCAGATCTTTTGGCCAGCGCGTTTTGGCCAGGGCCGCTCACGATGATTTTAAAGCGCGCGGATTGTGTTTTGGATCTGGTGACGGGTGGGCAGGATACGGTCGGTATTCGTATGCCATCACATCCTCTGGCCCGCGCATTGCTCGCCGCGTTCTCAGCCTGTGGCAGTGGCGTGATCGCTGCGCCATCGGCAAATCGATTTGGCGCCGTGAGCCCGACGCAGGCTGCCCATGTGCTTGCAGGTATTGGGCCATGGCTGAGCGAAGACGATCGCATCCTGGATGGCGGTGCCTGTGCGGTGGGAGTGGAGTCGACGATTGTGGATCTCAGCGGGCCATCACCACGGCTGCTTCGGCCCGGGGGACTTTCTGCGGAGAAAATCGCCGCCGTGCTGGGACTGCCGGCCGCCGCTTTGCGAGATCTGCGAGAGGCGCACCCAACCGTGCCGCGGGTCTCGGGCAGTCTGCAGTCTCACTACGCGCCCCGCGCAATTGCGCAGCTCGTGCCCTCCGCGGAACTTGCCGAGGCAGCACAAAAGATGGTTGTAATGAAGCCGGGCCAACGTGTGATCGGCCTGTGGCGATCGACTGCCGTAGCGCCAATTGCTGGAGTTGAGATCTGGCCCATGCCGGAGGATCCTGAGGGCTATGCCCGAGTGCTTTACTGCTGCCTGCATGATGCAGATGCAGCGGGTGCCGATGTTTTGTTGATTGAGTCACCGCCCTTGGATTCTCGCTGGGAGGCGGTGGCGGACCGTTTGATGCGGGCCTGTGCTGCCCGATAGCCGCCCAGGTTGGAGCGCTAGTACACCGCTTTTGCGCAGAGCTTGGGAAGCTTTGCAAAGAGTCCTTGGGCGGCCTGATGCCGTGCATCTTGGGCGGCACTGACGGTGTCGCGTTGGGTGGCCGACCAAATCGACTGCGGAAAGTGGGGATCATCATGCCAGCGGGGGATGATGTGCCAATGCATGTGCGGCACCTGATTGCCGAGACTGGCGATATTGATCTTGGTGGGCTTGAGCGCCTGACGCATGGATTCATCAATGACTTGCAGCAGGCTAAAGAGCTGTTCACGCTCTGGCTTTGCAAGCCACGACAGTTCAGTGACATGCCGATTCACAATCAAGCGCAGATAGCCAGGAGTGGTGGCCTCGCTGGCATCGATTAGCCGCCAGAAGGCGCCGCGCCAGATCACCACCTCTTTTTCGGGCACACATAACCCGCAGTCGGATCGCGGCGCCGAAGAGGGCTCATCTTGATCGGACTTCATCAGGATAGAGAGAATCGACATCGCAGATTTTCCTTATCGGCCAGAGCAGTGGGCACCGCTGGCCGCCTCACCGCTGCCGAGCGCCAGGGCGGGAGGTTCGACGCGATAGCCATAGGGCGAGTGCTGAAGATCAAGTGCAATGCACCCCACTGCCAGCAGCCAAAAAATAATGACGCCGCGGCTCATGCGATGCCTGCCTTGGCCCTGGCACGAACGCCGACGATTGAGCCGAGAAATGCACAGGCAAACCAGACCCAGCCGTGCAGGCTGGCCGAGGCGATGCCGCCAAGGTAGCCCCCAACATTGCAGCCAAATGCGAGCCGTGAGCTATAGCCCATGATGAGACCCGCCGCAATGCTGATCACCAATGCAGATGCAGCAGGCCAGCGGGGTTTTTGGAAGGATTTTAAATTCCACCGATCGGCAATTAGCGCACCATAAAGCAGCCCGATGTTGGTGACCGAGGTGACATCCCAGACAATGGGCTCAAGCAGCCGCTCCGCATGTGGCGCCGCGCCCCAGAATGCATCCTGACTTAAGTCGACACCGACAGCCCCCGCAATCTTTGCGCCCCAGAGTCCCAGGCCATACACAATTCCCCAGGGCTGACCGGCAACGATCAGGTGTGCGGCATAAACGACAGCGATGGCAGCCGCACCCCAGAGCCAACGCTTGGGAATTGGCGGCAGGGACTCTCCGCGTGCCCGCCGCTGCCGGGCACTAACGGCGATGCTGACAATTGCAACCAGCGTACACAGGCCAATGGTCAGGAGTAACGCAGGGCCAAGACCGAGCTTTCCGATTAAATCAACGGGCTGATCGGGCTGCGAGTGGCCGACAATATTTAGTGGCCCACCCAGCGCAGTCCATGCCGGCAGATGAGAGGCCCCGAAGAAACTGCCAACAATAAACGCCGGCAGCACTGCCCAGGAGGTGGGTGACGAGGCCCCGGCCTTATACAGTGTGCCCGAGCCGCAGCCATCGGCGAGTTGCATCGTGAAACCGAAGACAAGGGCACCCAGCATGAGGCCCCAGGTGATGGGCGCCAAAGCGCCGACGATCTCCTCGCTGGCGTGGTCCAGAAGTGGAAAGCCCAGCAGTGCGCATAACGAGAGCAGCACCATCTGGCCGGTCATGCCCCAAGGATCCCGATCTTGCAGCAGGGTCCGCCAGCCGGTTGCGAATCCGAATCGTGCTCCGCTAAGGGCGGCACCGAATCCCAGGCCGAGCAACAGCAGTAAGCCGGCACGAATGCCGGCAAACCAGGTGATCGCTATCCACCCAATGAGCGCCGGGAGAATGAGCAGCAGTCGTTGCATCGGATCGAGACTGGCCCTATCGCTTCAGGTTATCGACCGAGTCTTTAAGCTGCTGCTTTAAGACTGCAGCCCGCGAGGGCTCGTTGTCCATGGGGTTTCGGCTCTTTGACCAGGATACGGTGGACTCTGGGTAGAGCTTGATATTGCGTTGGCCGAGAAGCTGCGTGAGCACAAACCAGGTGGTCGCACTCCAGTGGCCTGTATTGCAAAAGGTGATGACCTCTTGGTCGCCGATCAGGCCCGCGCTTTTTGCAATTGATTCGAGCTGATCACGCGGCAAGAGTTTGCTGGTATTCAGTTGAAACCATTCCTCATGATCATGGTTTTTTGCGCCTGGAAGTGTGCCGGCTCTGGGCGACGATGGGTGCTTGTCTTCGCCAAGGAAGTAGTCCTCCGGCCGGGAATCGGAGAGCAGGAATTTTTTTCCAGATGCGCGGCTGCGAATTAGCCCGGCAATCTCGTTGGTCGTCGCGATCTGCGTGCGATCCAGCTTCACTGAGATGCTGCTCGCGGCCGGTGTGTTTTTGGTGGTTTCAATCGGATAGCCCAGCGCCCCCCAGGCGCCCAGACCCCCCTCGAGAATTGAGATGCGCTTTAACCCTGCCAGATGGAGTGTCCAAAACACTCGGGCGGCCCCGCCGAAATCGCTGGCATCGGACCCCACTGGGGCGATCACGATGTGGGCTGCAGGATCAACGCCCCATTTTCTCAAGAGCTGGGTGAGCTCCTGATCGGAGGGCACCCGGCCCGGATTTTTCTCTGGACCGCGAATCAAAGAGTAAGGGGCGGCGACCGCGCCAGGGATGTGGCCCGCATCATAGTTGGGAGTCTTGCCATCGCCCTGCATGAGCTCACGGATATCGAGAATCCGGAGGTTGGCCTTTTTATCGATGAGGACTTTCAAGGCGGCCGGCGTGATGATCGGCGCAACGGCCTCGGCAGTCGCGGCCACAGTCGCCGGCTGGGCCTGGGCCCTGAGAGGCTGCAAGCAGAACACCGCCGCCACGACCAGACCACACGCCAGCGCCCGCAGCCCGCGGGGTGCGCGTCGGGGGTTGGGCATCAGGAGCTCAAAAGGTGCGGCGTGCGACATCATGGCAGACTCACATTTATAACGATATTGGCATGTGGGCTTTATCGTGGGATCACGCAGCACACAGGTCTGAGGATACGTGAAATTGGATGCGAGTCCATTCAGAATCTGAAATCTCGCTAAGACAAGGGGTGGTGATGACACAGCAGCAGACAGCAATTTTTGGGGGCGGGTGTTTCTGGTGCCTGGAGGCTGTTTTTCAAGATCTGCGCGGCGTGTCGGCCGTGCTGTCCGGCTATATGGGGGGCCACCAGGCCAGCCCAAGTTATGAGCAGGTCTGCGGCAAAAGTACTGGCCATGCCGAGGTGGTGCGCATTGAATTTGATTCAGCGGTTATTCGCTATGACCAATTACTGGATGTCTTTTTTGCGATTCATGACCCGACCACACCGAATCGACAGGGTAATGATGTCGGGCCCCAATACCGCTCAGTGATTTTTGCGTTAACTGCTGAGCAGCTTGCGAGTGCCCGCGGCAAGATTGCAGCAGCGGCCTCGCAATGGTCCGCGCCGATTGTGACCCAGCTGATTGCGACCTTTGATGAATATGGCCAGCCGATCACTGGCCATGAGGCGCATTTTTGGCCGGCCGAGCCCGAGCATCACAACTACTTTAAGCGTAATCCCTCGCAGGGCTATTGCGCATTTGTCGTGGCACCGAAAGTCATGAAAGCACGGACGGCCTTCGCCGCGCTCATGGCCGAACGTTAGGGCGCGAGCCGTTCAATCACCCAGTCGGCGTCGGATGACCCGCGTTCCGGCCGACGATAGCGCAGCCGATCATGAAGACGAGAGCGTCGGCCTTGCCAGAATTCAAATTCATCAGGCACAAGCCGATAGCCGCCCCAGTATTCAGGCTTGGGTGGATCGATCGACGATTCCGCCGGAAATGCCTCCTGCAGATTTTTCTGACGCACTTCGAGCCATTCACGGTTGGGGATGACTTCACTCTGGGGTGAGGCCCACGCGCCGAGACGGCTCAGTAGGGGCCGCGAGCGGAAGTACTCTTCGGACTCCGGATCTGGAATTTTTTCGACAGCGCCTTCGATGCGAACTTGTCGCTCCAACTCGGGCCAGAAAAATACCAGACTGGCAAAAGGATGGGCCGCTAAGGCCAGGCCTTTCCGGCTTTGATAGTTGGTAAAAAAAGTCACACCCTGCACATCGATGCCCTTGATCAAGACGATTCTTCCCGAGGGCCGGCCGTTGGGGTCGATGGTGCAGAGGGTCATGGCATTGGGCTCGAGCACCTCGGCCTTGACCGCCTCTTGAAACCAGCGCTCAAACTGGACGACGGGATCCGCTGCGACATCGGTGATATCGAGTGCTGCCTGCGCATAGTCCTTACGGAGATTTGCAAGCCGCTGTGGGTTGGAGGTGGGGGCGGTCATGGCGTCGTCGGCAAATTCAGAGCATTGGCAGTCGGTCGATCGTGCTTCAAACCCGAGTGTAGCGAGGATTAAGCAAGCGGATTCGGAAAAGAAAATGGCGCATTTAAAGGGGCCAGCATGGATTCAATCTGCTCTGCGGTATTCATGAGTGCATCATCACCCGCCCAGGGGCCGACGAGCTGTAGTCCTACCGGTAGTGGCAGCTGCTGTGGCGATGGCTGAGCAAAGCCTCCGGGCAGGGAGAGTGCGGGCAGGCCGGCCAGCGAAAAAATAAAATTTGAAGCCAGCCAATCGACATAAGTCTCGAGTCGCTGGCCGTCGATTTCTGAGACATAGGGAGTCTCGAGATCAAAGGGCAACACCTGATTGGTGGGCCCAGCAAGGGCATCAAGACGGTGGGACTGCATGTAATCCTCCAGCTGCCTGCGGGCGGCCGATCGGAGTTTTTCTGCATGGGCAATTTCAGCAGCGGTAAGTTTGAGTCCCTGCTCGATATTCCACACAACAGTGTCTTTTAGCTGGTCGCGGTGCGTCGCATAGAGCTCCCCGAGCTCGGCAACAAAAAATAATCCGCGCAGCGTGAGAAAGGCCTGGCGCATCTCGGGCAGTTTCGGAAAGCCCTCGATGATCTCAACCCCGTTAGCTGCGAGTACTTTAACGCAGGCCTGCATCTGATGGCGGACTTCTCGCTGCACGGGCAGCCCACCCCAGTCACTTGAAAATCCGATGCGCAGTTTCTTGCGCTTGGCGTTCAGTGCCTTGCGCAATTGGGATTCGCGATTGCGTTGAATGCACCATTGGTGAAGGGTTTTGTTTGGCGTGCAGCCGGCGGGATCAAAAATCGCGGTAAATAACTCACGAAGATCAGCCACTGAACGGGCCATCGGTCCAACCACGCTCAATGTATTAAAGGGATTGGCACCGCTTTGTAGCCGGGGCTCGAGATGACTGGAGGGGCGCAGGCCGACCACTGCACAAAAGCTGGCGGGATTGCGCAGCGAGGCGGCGAGGTCGGATCCATCGGCCAGCATCACCATGCCAGTGCGCAATGCGACTGCGCTACCACCGCTTGATCCGCCGCATGTGCGGCTGAGATCCCAGGGATTGCGGGTCGCGCCGAACACCCGATTAAAGGTCTGTGATCCTGCTGCAAACTCAGGCGTATTGGATTTGCCAATCAGCAGGCCGCCCGCACGCCGAATCCGCGCAACGATCTCTGCATCTTTTGCTGGCCTGTGCTGTGCGTAAATCGGGCTTCCATAGGTGGTGATGACCCCCTCGGTGTCAAACATGTCCTTGGCGCAGTAAGGCAGGCCCGTCAGCGGGCCTACTGGGGCAGACGGCCTCCCGGTTCTCTGGGCAGACAGCAGTTTGTCGAGCCTCTTGGCTTCGGCTTCGGCCCGGCCCAGGCAGAGGGTCGGCAGGGCGTTGAGGCTGGGGTTCAGCCTTGTGACGGCCTGGCGGTGTTCCTTAAAGAGTTCCTGACAAGAAATCTCCCCTCGGGCCAGCATCTGGCGTGTGGAGGCGATGTCACGGTCTGGCCAAGCGCCGCTTGCAGCCTTGGGCCTACGGGATTTGGGGAGTGTCTTGGCGGCTGGCATGGCCCCATTTTAGGTGGTTGTGGCCGATCAGTTTTGAGTATGTTTGTCGATCCCCTGACCTAGACGTCCATTGATTGTTTTAATCAATGAGAAAGAAACTTTCAATTGGACTTGTCTAAATTGAGGGCCTAGCATCCCTCCTGTTCGCTAACGCAATCCTGGCCCCGAAGGGCCGAGAGTGTGTTGGGAGCACCGGTGCAATTCCCGTTGCAATGTGTCGTTAATTGAAAAGGAGAAGTGAACATGCCTCAACTGAAAGGAACCAAGACTCACCAGCATCTGAAAGATGCGTTTGCCGGTGAGAGCCAGGCCAATCGCCGTTATCTCTATTTCGCGAACAAGGCTGACGTCGAGGGCTACACCGAAGTCGCCTCGCTGTTTCGCTCGACCGCCGAAGGTGAGACCGGCCACGCCCACGGCCATCTGGACTACCTGGCCCAGGTCGGAGATCCGGCGACCGATATGCCGATTGGCGACTCTGCCTCTAACCTGAAGTCTGCGGTTGCTGGCGAGACCCATGAGTACACCGACATGTACCCCGGCATGGCAAAAGATGCTCGTTCCGAGGGCTTTGACGAGATCGCCGATTGGTTTGAGACGCTGGCCAAGGCGGAGCGCTCACACGCCAACAAGTTCCAAAAGGCACTCGAGGCACTGGCAGCCTAATTCAGTTCGCGCAAGCAGCTGATCTGCAGGGCCTCGGCGGGAGTTGGGGCCCTGTGGAGCAAATGTTTGAACATCAGATCACTAAAGAGAGCACACCATGTCAGCACGTGAGGGTTCATTAGAGGCACCGACCCGGCATCCCATCGACTGGAAAAGCAAGGAGTTTTACGATGAATCCTCCTGCTTTACAGAAATGGAGCGGGTTTTCGATATCTGCCATGGCTGCCGCCGGTGCGTCAGCCTGTGCAATTCATTTCCGCGACTGTTTGATCTGATTGACGAGGGCCCGACCGGTGAGATCGATGGCGTGCCGAAAGAAAAGTACTGGGAGGTGGTCGATCAGTGCTACCTCTGCGACGTCTGCTACATGACCAAGTGCCCTTATGTGCCACCCCATCCCTGGAATCTTGATTTTCCGCATCTGATGCTGCGCGCTAAGGCAATACAGTTTAAAAAAGGAACGCCCACCAAGTTTCGTGACTCGGTGCTCTCCAATACATCGGCAAACGGCAAGCTGGCTTCGATACCGATTGTTGTGCAGACCGTTAATGCGCTGGCCAAGAATAAGACCGCCCGTGCGCTGGGCGAGAAGCTACTGGGCGTGCATCAAGAGGCCTGGCTGCCGGAGTTTGCCGCCAAGCCTTTTGAGAAGACCGCTGCGGCCTCCGAACCGCTTGCAGTGAAGGCGGGCGCGAAGACGGCTGGCAAGGTGGCGATTTATTCGACCTGCTATGTCAATTGGAACGAGCCGGGCATTGGGCACGACCTGATCAAGGTCTTAAAGCACAACGAAATCCCGTATGTGGTGGTGGAAAAGCAGGCCTGCTGCGGCATGCCCAAGCTTGAGCTTGGAGATCTTGAGTCGGTTGAGGCCTTGGCCAAGCAGAATCTTCCCGTGCTTGCCCGCTTAGCGCGAGAGGGCTACGCCATCATGACGCCGATTCCATCCTGCACGCTGATGTTTAAGCAGGAGATTCCTTTGATGTTTCCCAACGATGCCGATGCCCAGGCGGTGAAGGCCGCCATGGTCGATCCGTTTGAGTACTTTGTGAATCGCCACAAAGACGGATTGCTCAAGACCGATTTCAAGCAGGGCCTCGGGAATGTGTCGTATCACATTGCTTGCCACCTGCGGGTGCAAAACGTGGGTCAGAAGACGCGAGAGATGCTCGAGATGGTGCCGGATACCGCTGTGAATACGGTGGAGCGCTGCTCGGGCCATGCGGGAACATGGGGCGTAAAAAAAGAATTTCATGAGATCGCAATGAAGATTGGCCGTCCGGTGTTTCGCCAGATGGCCGAGCACCCCAAGGCCAACAACGGCCAGGGGGGCGACCCCGATGTGGTGGCTTCCGACTGCCAGCTGGCGGGCCATCATATCGAGCAGGGAATGGCGGGAAAGGCCGACGGCAAGGTGGCCCACCCATTATCGTTATTGGCGCAGGCCTACGGAATTTAAAAGTAAGGAGTTGATGGAGAATGAGCATGGCACAAATTTCACGAGATTCACTCTGGACCCTGGAGCACTATGCGCGGATCCGCAATCAGTTTCGTCAGGAGGTGATTGCACATAAGCGCATTCGCCAGGTCGCTTTGGGCGATCACATCACACTGTTTTTTGAAGATGAAAAAACCATTCGTTATCAGATCCAAGAGATGTTACGGATTGAGAAGACCTTTGAGGAGACCGGTATTCAGGATGAACTCGATGCCTACAATCCGCTGATTCCGGATGGCCGTAACTTCAAGTGCACGATGATGATTGAGTATCCGAACCCCGAGGTTCGCAAGATCGAGCTTGCAAAGCTTAAGGGTGTCGAGGATCGTGTCTGGGTTCAGGTCGAAGGCCGCGAGAAGGTCTTTGCAATCGCCGATGAGGACCTCGAGCGGGAAAACGAGGAAAAGACCTCATCCGTGCATTTCATGCGATTTGAGCTTGATGAGGATATGGCCGGTGCGCTGAAATACGGCGTGGGCCTGGCCATGGGTGTCGATCATCCGAACTATAAAGTCGTGGTCGATCCCATCGCGGCAGAGACCCGGACTTCCTTGGTCAGGGACCTCGCGTAAGATAAACTCAGCGTCTCAAACCACAGGGGAAGGGGCAGGGTGCAGTGAGCGCAAAAAATGTTCTGGGCGGTCCGCTAGCACCCTGCAGTCAAGATCCTGTGACGGGTTTTTTTCGCGATGGCTGTTGCAATACCTCTTCTGAAGATTATGGCAGCCACACCGTCTGCGCCCAGATGACCGATGCCTTTTTGGCCTTCTCCAAGTCGCGTGGCAATGACCTCTCAACCCCAAATCCGGGTGTCCGGTTTCCTGGCCTGAAGGCTGGAGATCGCTGGTGCCTGTGCGCAGCCCGCTGGCGTGAAGCGGCAGAGGCGGGCCTTGCACCGCCAGTGATTCTGGAATCCACGCATGAGCGGGCGCTTGAAGTCGTTGCGCTTGCCGATCTCGAGTACCACGCCCTGCAGACGGCTTAGCCGCAACACCCGCGGTGCGCAGTATTAGCCCCGGACCGACTGGGGTCTCTGGGGTTTTGTTTTGCTGCCTTGGAACTGATCGCTGCTCCGCTAAGTCCATAACAAAAAACTAAATTTTTCATGTCCTCACCTTCCGTTATTTCGGCGGCTCAGTCACGCCTTCTGATGCACTGTGATTGGTTCGGCGGGCCTTTTTCGGTTCGGCGATTTATTGCAGTCGTCCTCGCGGGAGGTCTGGCCAGTGCCGCCGCACAATCGGTGCCGATTGCGTCACAACTAACCATTGATCAGCTCACCGAGGTGGTCCTACAGCACAACACCGATTTCGCCGCGGCCGCCCGAAGCCGCGACGCGGCGATGGCGGCAGTCCGCTCGGCCCGAGCCTTGCCCAATCCACGCCTTGAGATCGCTTCGGGCGATAACGCCTTGCGTTCGGCGAGCGCTGCAGCTGCGGGCCGTGTGGAGACCCGCGGCGTTGCCCAACTCATCGAGAATCCTTTTTTGCGCAGCGCTCGAATCGACGCGGCGACTGCCGGATCAGAGGTGGCCAGTCATGAGTTGACTTCGGTGCGAAATAATCTCGTGGCGGAAGTGCGGCTGCGCGCCTTCGAAGCGCTCTTAAGGCTTGAAGAAGAAATCGCAGCCCGCGAAGCAGTGCGTCTGCTCGAGCAGGTTCGTGACCGCGTCAAACTCAGGGTAGAGACTGGCGAAGCTCCCCGGTTCGAGTTAATTAAGGCTGATGCTGAGATCATCAGCGCCCGGCAGCGACAGGTGAGCGCTGCCATTAAGGCCGAGCAGGCTTTCATCACATTGAATCGTTTGGCGGCCGGCCATCTGCCCGAGAAATGGTCAATTGCCGGCCGACTCGCAGATGAAGCCCAGCCCGTGGTGCTTGAAGAAATCATGCAGCAGGCCTTGAACAAAAGCCCCGAGCTTGCTGTTCTGCGATCCCTGCGAGAGCGCGCTGATGCGAACTTAAGCTTTGCAAAGTCCGGCCGACTCCCGGGTGTTGAGCTGCGCTATCAAGAGCTTCGAGATCCTGAAATTCGTCAGACGATGGCCGGAGTTGCGATACAGATTCCCCTTTTGGACCAGCGTCAGGGTCAGGTGGCGGAGGCAGCCGCTGAGCGGCTCAGGGCCCAGACCCGTCTTGATGGCGCAATGCTCGAGATGCGCCAGCGTGTGTTCATCGCATGGAAATCCTACGAGATGGCCCGGGCTGCAGTGGAGGCCCTTGGCCGCGGCGCGATCCCCGAAGCCGAGGCAGCGCTGCGCGTTGCAGAGGCTGCCTATCGATTTGGAGAGCGCGGCATTCTGGAAGTGCTGGATGCCCAGCGGGTGCTGCGAAGCGTGCGTGCCGATTTAATTCAGGCCCGCTTCGAGCTTCAGGCAGCCCGGATCACGCTCGATACGCTTGCTGCCCGTTACGTTGCCACAGCGCGATAACAGCCAAAATGGCACTCAGCACGCACTTTGAATTAAAAGCGCAATCGCGTTTTTATCTAGCCGCCGCTGCGGCAGCCTCTTGCCTGTTGTTGGCGGCCTGTTCAAGCGAGGAGCCAGCAGCTTCCAGCGGACCCAGGTTGGATGCCCAGGATGTTGCCGTTAAGCCGGAGATGCAGGGCTATTTCGCTGCCGGTAAGGTCGAGGCCGCTGAGCTTTCACGAGTTGTTGATATCTCGGGGACCATTCAGCCCGATGAGCGATTGGTGACACGAATCGGCGCTTCGGTGCTGGGCAGGGTGACCAATGTGCTGGCGGAGGTCGGCGACCGGGTCTCGACAGGCCAGCCCCTTGCAAGCCTTGCCAGTCCAGAGCTGACGCAGGCGCAGGTTGCATTTCTGCGCGCAAACGCATCATTTAATCAGGCCGAGCGGGCCGTCGAGCGGGCCCAGGTGCTGGTGAAGGCTGATGTGATTGGCACGGCCGAACTTCAGCGGCGTGAGTCGGAACTGAACATCGCCCGCGCAGAGCTTCGTGCTGCTGGTGATCAGCTCGCATTGATGGGCATGTCGGCCATCATGGTGGATACACTGCGCAAAGACGGCGTACTCAATCCCAGTGTAGGCATCACCGCAACACAAAGTGGTGTTGTGATTGAGCGCAAAGTCAGCCAGGGCCAGGTGGCGACCCCGGGCGATCCACTCTTTACTGTGGCCGACCTGACCCGGGTCTGGGTTGTTGGCCAGATTCCCGAGCAGTCCGCGCAATACGTGCAGGCTGGACAGGCACTCGAAATCGAGGTGCCAGCATTAAAAAATAAAAGGCTCACGGGAAAAATTGCAGTCGTCGGAGACACGATTTCTCCCGAGACCCGAACGGTAACGGTGCGCTCGGTCATTGATAACCCTGGGCGCAATCTTAAGCCGTCGATGCTCGTCAACATGCGTATTCAGGGCGATGCGCGCAGTACCGCGGTAGTGCCGCTGGAGGCGGTGGTCCGCGAGGGCAATAAGGATTTTGTATTTATTAAAAAAGCCGACAACGTCTGGACACTGACGCCGGTCGAGCTGGGGCCGCCGGTCAACGAGACGGTCCGGCCGGTGATCTCAGGCTTATCGGCCGGGGCGGAGATCGTGGTCAAGGGTGCTTTCCATTTAAATAACGAACGCAAGCGCGTGCAGGAGTAAGGCCGGTGATCCCGTCGTTGATTCGTTCCGCTCTGAGTCAGCGGCTGGTCGTGATTGTGATCGCGCTGGTGATCTGCGGATTTGGACTGCGCGAATCCCTGCGGCTGTCGGTGGATGCCTTTCCTGATGTGACCAATATTCAGGTCCAGATCGCGACCGAAGCCCCTGGCCGCTCTCCTGAGGAGATCGAACGCTTCATTACAGTACCCCTGGAAATTGCGATGACGGGGCTGCCTGGGCTTACCGAGATGCGATCACTGAATCGCAGCGGCCTGTCGATCGTCACTCTGGTCTTTACCGATAAAACGGATGTCTATTTCGCACGCCAGATGGTTACCGAGCGTCTGATCGAGGTCAGCAGCCGCATGCCAGAGGGTGTGGTGCCGGTGTTGGGCCCTGTATCCACCGGCCTGGGCGAGGTCTTCCAGTACACCATCGAGCGGCTGGACGACGGTAAGCGCGAGCTGGCGGCTGACGAACTCATGGAGCGCCGCACGCTGCAAGATTGGGTCGTGCGGCCGATGCTGCGCTCGATTCCTGGTGTTGCAGAAATCAATTCCTATGGCGGCCTGGTCAAGCAGTTTCAAGTCCAGGTGGATCCCGGCCGTCTGCGGCACTTCAATCTGACCGCGCAGCAGGTGGTCAACGCGATTTCAGCCAACAACTCCAATGCGAGCGGCGGCATCCTGCCCCAGGGTTCCGAGCAGTTTCTGGTGCGGGCAGTAGGGCTCATTCGCACGGTCGATGACATCAATAACATCGTGTTAAAAGAGCAAAGCGGGGTGCCAGTCTTTGTCCGGGATGTGGCCCGAGTACAGATTGGCAGTGAGGTCCGTCAGGGCGCTTTGATTAAGGGTGGCTATACCGAAAGCGCCGGCGGCATTGTGATGATGATTCGTGGCGGCAATGCCAAGCAGGTCGCGTCTCGGGTCAAAGAACGGGTCGAGGAGATTAATGGCTCGGGCATGCTGCCCGACGGCTTGAAAATCGTGCCCTTTTATGACCGCACCGATCTTGTGGATGCGGCCCTCTGGACGGTCGGAAAGGTGCTGATCGAGGGCATCTTTTTGGTGGTCTTGATTCTCTTTGTCTTCCTGGGCGATGTCCGCTCGAGTCTGATTGTGGTGGCCACGCTCATCATCGCGCCCCTAACGACCTTTATCGTAATGAATCGCTATGGCATTTCCGCCAATCTCATGTCGCTGGGAGGCCTGGCCATTGCCATTGGCCTGATGGTGGACGCCACCGTGGTGGTGGTGGAAAACGTATTCCATAAGCTGGGCACGGCAGGCAAGGGCATTGGCGAGCGTGTTCGGACCGTCTTTGAGGCCACCACCGAGGTCGCCACGCCCACCATTTTCGGTATTGCGATCATTATTTTGGTGTTTTTACCGCTGATGACTCTGCAGGGCATTGAAGGAAAAATGTTTGCACCTTTGGCGATGACGATCGCTGTAGCGTTGACCATCTCATTGGTCGTCTCGCTGACCCTCTCGCCTGTCCTTTGTTCATACTTCCTAAAGGGCGGCGCGGATCACGATACCAAGGCGATTGCCGTTCTGAAGCGGCACTACTTAAATCTTTTAGACCGCGCAACACTGCAGGACCGTAGAACCCTGGCCGTGTCGGTTGGCCTGCTGGTGCTGTCATTGCTCTTATTTCCCTTTTTGGGAAAGTCATTCATGCCAATTATGAAAGAGGGCGCGCTGACGCCGCAGGTGATTCGGGTACCCAGCATTTCTTTGGATGAATCGATCCGGCTGGAGATGGCGGCGATGAAAATGGTGGCTGAGATTCCCGGGGTGAAGAGCGTGGTCTCTCCCTTGGGCCGCGGTGAATCGCCGGCAGATCCCGCGGGCCCGAATGAATCAACCCCGGTTGCGTTGATTGACCCCGACTCGGGGCGGGAGCAGAAAGAAATTGAAGAGGACATTCGAAAAAAGTTATCGGCTATTCCCGGCGTGCAGGTCGTGATCTCTCAGCCGATCGCGCAGCGGGTTGACGAGATGCTAACGGGGGTCCGCTCCCAGCTGGGAATCAAGGTGTTCGGCGATGATCTCAATGAACTACGCCAGCTATCGGAGCAGGTTGCGAAAGTCGTGCGCAGTGTTCGCGGTGCAAGGGATATTCGTGTGGAACGGCTATCGGGCCAGCAGTTTCTGACAGTCGACATTGACCGCAATGCAATCGCCCGGTATGGATTAAATGTCGCGGATGTTCAAACTTTGATGGAGACTGCGATCGGTGGCAAAGAGGTGACCACGCTCTTTGAGGGTGAGCGCCGCTATGGTATTCAGGTCCGGTTTCCGCAGCGGTTTCGAGAGTCCATTGAAGACATCAGCAATCTGCTGCTGCGGACATCCAATGGCGCCCAGGTGCCGCTTTCCAGCGTGGCAAAGATTCAACTCGTGGATGGGCCCGCCCAAGTCAGCCGCGAGTGGGGCAAGCGGCGTGTGGTGGTGGGCGCCAACGTTGAGGGCCGTGACCTGGGCGGCTTTGTCCAGGAAGTTCAGCAGCGCCTGGCTAAAGAGGTCAAGCTTCCACAGGGTTATTACTTTAAGTTTGGCGGCCAGTTTGAAAACCTTGAGCGGGCAATGGACACCTTGTCGGTGATTATCCCGCTGACCATTGCAGCGATCTTTTTCCTGTTGTTTCTTCTTTTTAATTCAGTCAAGTTGGCAAGTCTGATCATCTTGGTGCTGCCCTTTGCATCTATCGGCGGTGTGATTGGCCTGTTTGTCACTGGCGAGTACCTCAGTCTTCCCGCATCGGTCGGCTTTATCGCACTCTGGGGAATTGCAGTACTAAATGGTGTGGTCTTGGTCAGTTGTATTCGCCGACTCCGGCAGGACGGACTGGCATTGGCCGAGGCGGTCCGCGAGGGCTGTGTGCAGCGGTTCAGGCCCGTCATGATGACCGCGACGGTTGCCTTATTGGGGCTCGTACCCTTTCTGTTTGCCACGGGACCCGGATCTGAGGTACAGCGGCCGCTCGCGATTGTGGTGATTAGCGGGCTGATTTCATCGACACTGCTCACCCTTGTGGTTCTGCCGACGCTCTACCGATGGTTCGATGACGAGCCCCGGGAGGTTTAACCGCTAGGCCATCTGCGATAATCGCCGGATGCAATTCGAGATTCATCCAGTCACGGCATTTCAGCAAAACTGCTCTTTGGTCGTCTGTCCGATTACCCAGCGGGCGGCCTTCGTGGACCCGGGCGGGGATATCGATCACCTTGAGGCGGTCGCCCGGCAGGCCGGGGTCACGATTGAAAAGATTCTGCTCACCCACGGCCATATTGATCACTGTGGCCAGGCGGGCCTACTGGCCCGACAGCTCGGTGTGCCCATCGAAGGGCCGCATCAAGAGGATCAGTTCTGGATTGATCAGCTCAAGACCCAGGGCATGATGTTTGGCATGGCGGGGGCGGAAGCCTTCACCCCGGACCGCTGGCTTGCCGATGGCGATACGGTATCGGTTGGCCAGGAGACCATGCGTGTGATTCATTGTCCTGGCCACACACCCGGCCACGTCGTATTTTTCAACGCGGCAGACCGACTGGCCTTTGTTGGGGATGTCTTGTTTGCGGGCTCAATCGGACGAACGGATTTCCCCCGCGGCAATCATCAGCAGCTCATTGACTCGATTCGCAGAAAACTATTTCCCTTGGGCGATGACATTGAGTTTGTACCTGGCCATGGGCCTATGAGTACATTTGGAGAGGAGCGACGCTCCAATCCATTTGTCGGAGAGTAGCGATGTCGAAATATCAAAAAGAAAAAGTGCTGAGTGTCCATCATTGGAACGACAGCCTTTTTAGCTTTACCACGACACGTCGGCCGGGTCTGCGCTTTCGCAATGGCCACTTTCTGATGATTGGCCTGGAGGTCGAGGGCAAGCCCCTGGTCCGCGCTTATAGCGTGGTCAGTCCCAATTACGAAGAGCACTTGGAATTTCTCAGTATCAAAGTTCCCAACGGCCCACTGACATCAAGGCTGCAAAATATTGCGGTTGGCGATGAGATTGTGGTGAGCGAAAAGTCGGTCGGCACCCTCGTCATTGATGACTTAAACCCCGGAAAACATCTCTATTTATTCAGCACGGGCACCGGTATTGCCCCCTTTTTGAGCATCATTCGAGATCCCGAGACCTACGAGCGTTTTGAGCGCATTGTGCTCATTCATGGCGTGCGCGTCGTGAGCGAGTTGGCCTATGGGGAGTACTTGAAAAACGAATTGCCTCAGCATGATTTTTTAGGTGAGATGGTGAGTCAGCAGCTGATCTATTACCCCACGGTGACACGCGAGGCCTTTACCCACACCGGCCGGCTCACCACAGCGATTCAGACGGGCCAACTCTTTTCGGATATTGGCCTGCCGCCGCTTGATCCGAAGTCGGATCGTGGCATGATTTGCGGCAGTCCCGCCATGCTGAAGGAAACCTCAGCAATGCTGGATGGCCTTGGATTTAAGGTTTCCCCAAGCCTTGGCAACCCGGGCGACTATGTCTTTGAACGGGCCTTTGTCGAGAAGTAACTTCCACCGCTAGATTCTGGAGTTGGTATGCCCAGCGATATTGAGATTGCGCAAAACGCATCGATGCTCAGCATCACGGAGATTGCCGAAAGGCGCCTGGGCATTGCCGCCGAACACCTTGAGCCGTATGGCCGCTACAAGGCCAAGGTCTCATTGCCGTATCTGCAGTCTCTGGAGGGCCTGCCCGATGGCAAGCTCATTTTGGTGACTGCGATCAGCCCGACGCCAGCGGGCGAGGGCAAGACCACCACCACCGTAGGACTGGGTGATGCCCTAAACCACATCGGTAAAAAGGCAATGATCTGTCTGCGCGAGCCTTCGCTGGGCCCGGTCTTTGGGGTCAAAGGCGGTGCTGCCGGCGGCGGGCATGCCCAGATTGTGCCGATGGAGGACATCAATCTGCACTTCACTGGCGATTTTTCGGCGATTGCCCTGGCAAATAATCTTCTGGCCGCTCTGGTGGACAACCATATCTATCACGGTAATGCGCTTGGCATCGACAGCCGCCGCGTTCAGTGGAAGCGCGTGATGGATATGAATGACCGGGCCTTACGAAAAATTGTCAACGGCCTGGGCGGCCCCGGCAACGGCGTACCGCGTGAAGACAGCTTCGATATCGTGGTGGCCTCTGAGGTCATGGCGATTTTTTGTTTGGCCCGCTCTCTTGAGGATCTCAAGGCGCGGCTTGCCAATATCGTCGTGGCCTATACCCATGATCAGAAGCCGGTCCGTGCAAAAGACCTCAATGCCCACGGCGCGATGACGGTGTTATTAAAAGATGCCTTGGCTCCCAATCTGGTGCAGACCCTAGAAAACAATCCGGCCTTTGTCCACGGGGGACCATTTGCCAATATCGCCCATGGTTGTAATTCGGTCATCGCGACCCGGGCTGCGCTAAAGCTCGCGGATTATGTGGTGACCGAGGCCGGATTTGGGGCGGATTTGGGCGCTGAAAAATTTATCGACATCAAGTGCCGTAAGTCAGGTCTGCGGCCTTCAGCCGCAGTGATTGTCGTCACGGTTCGTGCAATGAAATATCACGGCCATGTGGCCTTAAATGCACTCACCCAAGAAAACCTTGCCGCGCTCGATCAGGGCCTGGTCAATCTTGAGCGTCATGTTGAAAATATTACCCGTGTCTACGGGATCCCATGCGTCGTCTCAATTAATCAGTTTGTGAGCGATACACCAGCTGAGATTGAGTTGATCAAAAAACGGATGCAGGCATTAGGCGTCGATGTGGTGCTCGCCTCGCACTGGGCAGAGGGCGGCAAGGGCGCCGCAGCGCTCGCCCAGCGTGTGGTGGCGCTCTGTGATGCGCCATCGCAGTTTCAGTTTGTGTACGAGGAGCAAGATAGCCTTTGGGAAAAGCTCAATAAAATTGCCAAAAAGGTCTATCGCGCCAAAG
>CAYFPT010000005.1:13946-33468 GCA_964345065.1 uncultured Bordetella sp. | reverse complement strand
TGTATGAATTTCTCGATCGTTTCGTGACCGTGGCCCTGCCCCGCGTGCGTGACTTCCGGGGCATTTCGGGTCGCGCTTTTGATGGCCGTGGTAACTACAACATCGGCGTGAAAGAGCAAATCATTTTCCCCGAGATTGAGTACGACAAAATCGACACCCTGCGTGGACTGAACATTAGTGTCACCACCACGGCAAAGACCGACGAAGAAGCCAAGGCATTGCTGACTGCCTTCCGCTTTCCTTTCCGCAACTAATTCACGGACCCCTGAGGACAATCTCATGGCAAAGCTGTCATTAATCAATCGCGAGAAAAAGCGCGAGATGCTGGTTAAGAAATATGCGGCAAAGCGCGCAGCGCTGCACGCCGTTATTGCAGACCAGTCTAAAACCGAAGAAGAGCGCTACGAGGCGCGGCTGGCATTGCAGAAGCTGCCCCGCAATTCGAATCCCACGCGTCTTCGTAACCGTTGTGAGCTGACGGGCCGTCCGCGCGGCACGTTCCGAATGTTTGGGCTCGGCCGGGCCAAGATCCGCGAAATTGCCTTTCGCGGCGAAGTCCCTGGCCTGACCAAGGCCAGCTGGTAAGAAGGGAATCCGATATGAGCATGAGTGATCCCATTGCCGATATGTTTACCCGCATTCGCAATGCCCAGCGGGTGGAGAAGCCCTCTGTGGCGATGCCGGCATCGAAGTTAAAAATCGCAATCGCAACCCTGCTGAAGGACGAAGGCTACATCGAGCATTTCAATGTCCATCAGTCCGGCGCCAAATCCGACCTGGAGATCGGCCTGAAGTATCACGCCGGCCGGCCGGTGATTGAGCGTATCGAGCGGGTGAGCCGTCCCGGCCTGCGCATTTATAAAAACCGCCACCAGCTGCCCACGGTCATGAACGGCCTGGGCGTGGCGATTGTTTCCACGCCCAAGGGCCTGATGACCGATCGCAAAGCCCGTGCCACCGGGCTGGGCGGTGAAGTCATCGGCATCGTTGCGTAAGGGGAAATCAACATGTCACGTATTGCGAAATACCCTGTTGCCCTGCCCTCGGGCACCGAGGCCATCATCTCGGCCGATGCCATCACGGTCAAAGGCCCGCTGGGTTCGCTGACCCAGGCCCTTAAGGGCGAGGTCGACGTCAAGCTCGACAGCGGAACGATCACCTTTGCCGCCAAAGACAGTTCGCGCCATGCCAAAGCAATGAGCGGCACTGTGCGCGCCTTGGTGGCCAACATGGTTCACGGCGTATCGAAGGGCTTTGAGCGCAAGCTCAGCCTGGTCGGTGTGGGCTATCGCGCCCAGGCCCAAGGCGATGCACTGAATCTCTCGCTGGGGTTTTCACACCCCGTGGTTCACAAAATGCCCAAAGGCATCAAGGCGGAGACCCCGACCCAGACCGACATCGTGATCAAAGGCATTGATCGACAGCAGGTGGGCCAGGTGGCCGCCGAAGTCCGCGCCTATCGCCCGCCCGAGCCCTATAAAGGCAAGGGCGTCCGGTATGTAGACGAGGTGGTGGTCATCAAAGAGACCAAGAAAAAATAAATCGCCTCAAGACAAGAGCAGATCAGGAATTCGATCATGGATAAAAAACAAAGCAGACTCCGTCGTGCACGTCAGACCCGCCTCAAGATTGCGCAGCTGCGGGTCAATCGTCTGGCAGTGCATCGGACCAATACCCATATCTACGCCAGCATCATCGATGCTTCGGGCTCCAAGATTCTGGTGTCCGCCTCAAGCCTCGAGCCAGAGCTGCGCAAAACCCTGGCTGGCAAGGGCAGCAATATCGCGGCCGCCGCAGCAGTGGGCAAGCGTGTTGCCGAAAAAGCCAAGGCCGCTGGCATTACCAGTGTTGCGTTTGATCGCTCAGGATTTAAGTACCACGGCCGTGTGAAGGCCCTGGCCGATGCCGCCCGCGAAGGCGGACTGCAGTTCTGATCTCGCAACGACAACTCGGAGCTTTCTAATGGCAAAGATGCAAGCAAAAGTGACCACCGAAGACCGTGATGACGGAATGCGCGAGAAGATGATCTCCGTGAACCGTGTCACCAAGGTCGTCAAGGGTGGCCGTATTCTCGGATTCGCCGCGCTGACCGTGGTGGGTGACGGCGATGGCCGGATTGGCATGGGCAAGGGCAAGTCCCGTGAGGTGCCGGTTGCCGTCCAAAAGGCGATGGATGAGGCCCGTCGCAAGATGATCAAGATTCCTTTGAAAGGTGGCACCTTTCATCACAGCGTGACCGGCAAGCATGGCGCCTCGACCGTGATGATTTCGCCGGCACAAAAGGGTACTGGCATCATCGCCGGCGGTCCCATGCGGGCCATCTTTGAGGTGCTCGGCGTCACCGATGTCGTCGCCAAGAGCCTTGGCTCAACCAACCCCTACAACATGGTGCGCGCAACCCTCAATGGTCTGCGCCATATGCAGACGCCTGCCGAGGTCGCCAATAAGCGCGGCCTGTCGGTCGAGCAGATGCTGAACTGACCGGAGCCGGCTTATGGAAAAGAAAACCCTTAAGGTCACGCTAGTCAAAAGCCCCATCGGTACGCGCGATTCTCATCGTGCGACGGTCTTGGGCCTGGGCTTAAAAAAGCTTCATCAGAGCCGCACGCTGGAAGACACACCGGCAGTGCGCGGCATGATCAATAAAGTCTCTTACCTCGTGCGGGTGGAGTAACACCATGACTGAACACAACAAAGATTCGATGCGCCTGAATACCATCGCCCCCGCCGAGGGTTCAAAGCATGCCAAGCGCCGTGTGGGCCGCGGTATCGGCTCGGGCCTGGGCAAGACAGCAGGCCGTGGACACAAGGGCCAGAAATCACGCTCCGGCGGTTTTCACAAAGTCGGCTTTGAGGGCGGCCAGATGCCCCTGCATCGCCGTCTGCCCAAGCGCGGATTTAAGGCACCGTTTGCCCGCTTTAATGCCGAAGTGCGGCTCTCTGATTTGCAGGCCCTGCCGATTGATGACATCGATCTTTTGGCGCTCAAGCAGGCCGGTGTTGTGGCCGAGCTCACACGATCTGCCAAGGTCATTAAATCAGGTGAGCTGTCTCGCAAAGTGACCCTGCGGGGCCTTGGCGTCACCGCCGGTGCGAAGGCGGCCATCGAGGCCGCCGGCGGTACCGTCATCGTGGAGGCAGTGGCTGCCGCGAAGTAATCGCGACAGCACACCGCGACCCCCGTCATGGCCTCTGTCATGTCAATGAAAACCGACCGTTACGCAGATCTGCGTAAGCGGCTGGTCTTTTTATTGCTGGCACTGGTGGTCTATCGGATTGGGGCCCATATTCCGGTGCCCGGCATTGATCCCGATCAGCTGGCCCAGCTGTTTAAGTCGCAGGCCGGCGGCATCCTTGGGCTTTTCAATATGTTTTCGGGAGGCGCCTTATCGCGCTTTACCGTATTTGCCCTGGGCATCATGCCCTACATCTCTGCTTCGATCATCATGCAACTGATGACGGTGGTCTCGCCCCACCTGGAAGCCCTTAAAAAAGAGGGCGAGGCGGGCCGCAGAAAAATCACCCAGTACACGCGGTACGCCACTGTCGGCTTAGCGATTGTTCAGGCCATCGGAATTTCGGTGGCCCTGGAGTCCCAGCCCGGCCTGGTGGTCGATCCCGGCCTGATGTTTCGATTTGTAACGGTGGTGTCGCTGGTGACGGGCACCATGTTTCTGATGTGGCTCGGCGAGCAGATCACCGAGCGTGGCCTGGGCAATGGCATCTCGATCATTATCTTCGCGGGGATCGCGGCAGGACTGCCGAGTGCCCTGGGTGGACTCTTTGAGCTGGTGAGAACCGGCTCCATGAGCGCGATTGTGCTGCTCTTTATCGTATTTTTAGTCGTGCTGGTGACCGCATTCGTCTGTTTTGTTGAGCGCGGACAGCGCAAGATTTTGGTGAATTACGCCAAGCGGCAGGTCGGCAATAAGGTCTACGCAGGCCAGACCTCGCATCTGCCCTTAAAGCTCAACATGTCGGGCGTCATTCCGCCGATTTTCGCCTCCAGCATCATCTTGTTTCCCGCCACATTGTCATCGTGGTTCAGCTCGGGCGAGGGTGGCATGCGCTGGCTGTCGGACATTGCGGCCTCGTTATCGCCGGGCCAGCCGCTCTACATTGCTTTGTATGCCGCCGCGATCGTATTTTTCTGCTTTTTCTACACCGCCTTGGTGTTTAACAGTAAAGAAACCGCCGATAACCTGAAAAAGTCAGGCGCCTTGATTCCGGGCATTCGGCCGGGTGATCAGACGGCCAAGTTCATTGACAAAATTCTGATGCGCTTAACGCTGGTGGGCGCCGCCTATATCACCCTGGTCTGTTTACTGCCTGAATTTCTGGTGCTGAAGTGGAATGTGCCGTTTTACTTTGGCGGCACCTCTTTGCTGATTATTGTGGTGGTCACGATGGACTTCATGGCGCAGGTCCAGGCCTACATGATGTCGCAGCAATACGAGAGTCTGCTGAAGAAGTCGCATTTCAAAACAGGAGGGTTCGCGCGGTAATGGCGAAAGATGATGCGATACAGATGCAGGGAGAGGTGATCGAAAACCTCCCCAATGCGACGTTTCGCGTGAAACTGGAAAACGGCCATGTCGTATTGGGCCATATCTCCGGCCGGATGCGGATGCACTACATCCGTATTCTTCCTGGCGATAAGGTCACAGTCGAGATGACCCCCTACGATTTAACCCGTGCACGGATCGTGTTCCGTGCCAAGTAAGAAAAGAGGAAACGGCCTATGAAAGTGTTGGCATCCGTTCGGCGTATTTGCCGTAACTGCAAGATTATTCGTCGCCATGGCGTGGTCCGCGTGATCTGTACAGATCCGCGTCACAAGCAGCGTCAGGGTTAATTTTAGGGAAATCAGGAGCACACCATGGCACGTATTGCCGGCATCAACATCCCGAACCATCAACATGCAGAGATCGGCCTGACCGCCATCTTCGGCATCGGACGCCCGCGGGCCCGCGATATTTGCGACGCGGCCGGCGTTCCTTACGCGAAGAAAGTCAAGGATCTGACCGACGATGAGCTCGAGCGTCTGCGGGCCGAGGTCGGAAAATTAACCACCGAGGGTGATCTGCGCCGTGAGGTTTCGATGAGCATCAAGCGGCTGATGGATCTCGGCTGCTACCGCGGAATGCGTCATCGCCGTGGCCTGCCGGTCCGCGGCCAGCGGACCCGGACCAATGCGCGCACCCGCAAGGGCCCGAAAAAGGCCGCAGCGTCACTGAAGAAATAAGTCTCGAGAGGCACGATCATGGCAAAAGCAGGCACGACGACTGGCGCATCACAGCGCACCCGTAAAAAAGTTCGTAAAAACGTAACCGATGCGGTGGCGCATATCCATGCGTCATTTAATAACACCATCATCACCATCACTGACCGGCAGGGCAATGCGCTGTCTTGGGCCTCCAGTGGCGGTGCAGGATTTAAAGGCTCGCGTAAGAGCACGCCTTTTGCTGCCCAGGTGGCGGCCGAGTCCGCTGGCCGTGTGGCCCTCGAGTGTGGTGTCAAAAACATTGAGGTCCGCATTACGGGCCCCGGCCCTGGCCGAGAGTCGACGGTGCGTGCGCTGAATGCCCTGGGCATCAAGGTCACGCAGATTTCGGACATCACACCGGTGCCCCACAACGGCTGCCGGCCCCCGAAGCGCCGCCGCATTTAATTTTTTGTAGTACAGGCCCCGGCCGCTTGTGCAGGCCGGGTTGTTGAAAGACCACCGTCGGCGATTGCTCTGACATTTCGCAGCGGCTGTAGTGCTGCGTTTTTCGAAAAAGGAATCGAAGTGGCACGTTACTCTGGACCACGTTGTAAGTTGTCTCGGCGAGAGGGCACGGATCTTGGGCTGAAAAGCGCCCGTCGCTCGCTGGACTCAAAATGTAAGCAAGACAGCAAACCCGGCCAGCATGGCCGCACCTCGGGCGCGCGCCTGTCGGACTACGGCAAGCAGCTGCGCGAAAAACAAAAAGTAAAGCGCATCTACGGCATGCTGGAGCGCCAGTTCCGCCGCTACTTTGCCAATGCCAGCCAGGCCAAGGGCAATACCGGCGAGAGTCTGCTGCAGTTATTAGAGTCGCGGCTCGACAACGTCGTGTATCGCATGGGTTTTGGTTCGACCCGGGCCGAAGCCCGTCAGCTGGTGAGCCACCGGTCCATTCTGGTCAATGGCAAGTGCGTGAATATTCCCTCTGCCCACATTCGGCCCAATGATGTGATCTCGTTGACCGACAAGTCAAAGGCCCAGGCCCGCGTGATCTCCTCAGTGCAGCTGGCTGAACAGAACGGGTTTCCCGCCTGGGTCTCGGTGGACGCGAAAAAGATGGAGGGCGTTTTCAAGCAACTGCCCGATCGATCCGATCTGCCCGCTGATATCAATGAGAGCTTGATTGTTGAGTTGTACTCACGCTAATCACCGCGAAGGAACCGTATGCAAACAGCATTTCTAAAGCCGCGCATTATTGAAGTTGAGCCGACCGGTACGAATTCGGCCAAGATCGTGATGGAGCCCTTTGAGCGGGGCTTTGGCCACACACTGGGCAATGCCCTGCGTCGTGTGCTGCTCTCTTCCATGGAGGGCTTCGCACCGACCGAGGTGCAGATCGCAGGCGTGGTCCATGAGTACTCCACGATTGAAGGTGTTCAAGAAGATGTCGTGGACCTGCTGCTCAATCTTAAAGGCGTTGTATTTGACCTCGAGGGCCGCAATGACGTCCTGATCTCACTGCGCAAGCAGGGTGGCGGCGTTGTGAAGGCCTCTGATTTCGATCTTCCACATGATGTCAAAGTGATCAATCCCGATCATGTGCTGGCCCATGTGTCGGATAACACTAAACTCGAGCTGCAGGTTCGGGTTGAGAAGGGCCGTGGCTACGTGCCCGGCACGCTCCGAACAATGGCCGACGAGGGCAGCCGCGCGATCGGCCGCATCGTGCTGGACGCATCGTTCTCGCCCATTCGTCGCGTCAGCTACACCGTGGAGAGCGCCCGTGTTGAGCAGCGCACCGACCTTGATCGGCTGGTCATTGAAGTGCAGACCAATGGCGTGATCAACCCCGAGGATGCGGTCCGTCGGGCGGCCCGTATTCTGGTGGATCAGCTTTCTGTGTTTGCTGCCCTTGAGGGCGGCGAGCAGGTCGCCGAGGCCGGCCGCGGCGTGAGCGTCGATCCGATGTTGCTGCGCCCGGTCGATGATCTTGAACTCACCGTGCGTTCGGCCAATTGCCTGAAGGCAGAGAGCATTTACTACATCGGTGATTTGATTCAGCGGACTGAAAACGAGCTGCTCAAGACCCCGAACCTCGGCCGTAAATCATTAAATGAAATCAAAGAGGTCCTCGCCTCGCGTGGCCTGACTCTCGGCATGAAGCTTGAGAACTGGCCGCCCGCAGGAATGGATCGTTAATCAAGGAGAAGCACCATGCGTCACCGTCTCGGATTACGCAAACTCAATCGCACCTCAAGCCACCGTCTGGCCATGTTCCGCAATATGGCCAATGCGCTGCTGCGTCACGAGTCCATCCGGACCACACTTCCCAAGGCCAAGGAATTGCGCAGAGTGGTCGAGCCTCTGATCACGATGGGCAAGAGCCCAACATTGGCAAACCGGCGCCTGGCCTTTGATCGCCTTCGTGATCGGGAGATCGTGAGCAAGCTATTTGCAGAGATTGGTCCCCGGTACGCATCGCGTCCGGGCGGCTATTGCAGGATCCTGAAGTTTGGCTTTCGGCCCGGCGATAACGCGCCCATGGCCTTAATGGAGCTGGTGGATCGGCCGGAATCGTCCGACGCCGCCCCGACTGAGCCGAAGGCCGCCTAAGCCATTTCGCTCTGGTTGTAATTGAAAAACTAAAACCCCGGGTGATCGCGGGTTCGCGTAAGCCCGGGCCGAACTAATTACCCTCTTTTAGCCACTTGGCAACCGTGGGTGCGAAATACGTGAGCACCCCATCGGCACCTGCCCGCTTAAACGCGAGCATGGATTCCAAAACCACTTGTTGCTCATCCAGCCAGCCATTGGCGCATGCTGCCTTGAGCATGGCGTACTCGCCGCTGACTTGATAGGCAAAGGTCGGCATGCCGAAGGTTTCTTTCACGCGCCAGACAATATCGAGATAGGGCATGCCCGGTTTGACCATCACCATGTCCGCGCCTTCTTCAATATCGAGGGCGACCTCGCGCAGGGCCTCGTTGGTGTTGGCGGGATCCATCTGATAGGTTTTCTTATTGGATTTTCCGAGCTGGGCTGCACTGCCCACGGCATCGCGAAACGGCCCATAAAAGGCTGAGGCATATTTGGCCGCATACGACATGATGCGGGTGTGAATCAGTCCTTCGGACTCAAGTGCCCGGCGAATGGCACCGATTCTTCCATCTTGCATGTCAGAGGGCGCAACAATATCAACGCCACACCGGGCTTGTGCCAGGGCCTGATCGGTGAGCACCTTGACGGTTTCATCGTTAAGAATTCGTCCCGCTTCATCAATCAGGCCATCCTGCCCGTGGCTGGTGTAAGGATCCAGGGCAACGTCGGTCATGATTCCGATCTCGGGCACATGTTTTTTCAGCGCCTCGAGTGCGCGTGGAATCAGTCCTGCAGGATTACAGGCCTCTCGGCCATCCGGAGTTTTTTTGCTGGGGTCGATGACCGGGAATAAGGCCAGCACTGGAATGCCGAGCGCGGCGGATTGCTCGGCGATTTGCAGCAGCCGGTCCAGGCTGACGCGGCTGACCCCGGGCATGGACGGCACCGCCTCGGACTGGTCCCTGCCCTCTGTCAGAAAGACTGGATAGATCAGATCTTTGACTGACAATGAGTGCTCGCTAACAAGGTCTCGGGACCAGGCGTCACGCCGGTTCCGGCGCATTCTCATCATGGGGAATTGGGCCATATGTCTTATTTCCACTTGTCTAGTATGGTTATTATTGGAAAGTTTTCTGTCTTGGACATATCATGAACACAGGCGACTTGTCGTCTCCCGCTTCTCCTCCCTGAGCGGGTGCCTAACCCATTTAGGCGTTCCCGCCCGGCGATCACCTCGCCGGGTTTTTTTTTGCAACATTGGCCCCCGGCTGGGCGGAGGGCAGCTGCCACCATTGTGCAATTTTTTCGACGGCCTCGTCGCGGCCAAGTCTCTGGGAGGCCGAAAAGAGGCTGACTGAGCAGTTTCTTCCCCAGGATGCTTTTTCTGCAGCAATTAGTCTGCGGGCCTGCGCCAGGGCGATCGATTGCTCGTTTCGGGTGAGTTTATCGGCCTTGGTGAGCAGCACGTGGATCGGCCGATTGCGGTGATCGAACCACTGCAGCATCTGTCGATCCAGCGGGCCGAAAGGGTGGCGAATATCCATGACCAGAATTAGGCCAACCAGGCTGGCCCGAGTCTCCAGAAATGTTGCGAGCTCCCGCTGCCAGCGGGCCTTGATGGCCTGGCTGACGGCCGCATAGCCGTAGCCCGGAAGATCAACAAGCCGGCCGACCTCCTGCTCGTGGTGGTGCAGGGTGAAAACATTCATCAGCTGGGTTCGCCCCGGGGTTTTGCTGCTAAAGGCGAGCCGTCGGCGGTTACAGATCAAATTCATGGCCGATGACTTGCCTGCATTGGAGCGGCCGGCGATGGCGATCTCTCCGGGGCCGTCGGCGGGAAGCTCCGCTGTTTTCGATGCGCTGGTCAGAAAGCCGATGTTCTGGATCCAATCCTTCAGAGGCGGCATTAATCCGGGGGCTGACGCGGTCATCTCGGCGGTGGACTCGACTAAAATACGCTCGTTAAAGGTAATCGTTGCTGGGAGTGATTATGCGTTGCAAGTTTGACATGGTTCATAAGCGCTTTAGCGTGCTGAAAAATGCACTGCGGGCATCGTTGTCAGTGGCCTTAATTTCATCGGCCATGGTGGCGGGCGTCTCAACATCGGCAATGGCCGCTGACCCCGTGGCAACAAAGAAACCCGTTGATATCGCCAAAGGCAAGGCGGCTGCGGCGGCGGTCTGCGCAGGCTGCCACATGCCGGATGGCAATAGCGTGATTGCACAGAATCCGATTCTTGCCGGGCAGCATGCGGCCTACATTGAAAAGCAGCTCGGCAACTTTCGCTTAAAGCCAGGCGCCAAGGCGCCAGAGCGTAACAACGCCATCATGCTGGGCTTTGCCACCATGCTCTCCGAAGATGACATGCGCAATCTCGGCGCCTTTTATGCCTCCCAGACACCCAAGACCGCCGCCCCCAAGCGCAAAGAATTGATGGCTGCAGGCGAGCGCATTTACCGCGCGGGTGTTCCGGAAAAGGGCCTGCCGGCCTGTGCGGGATGTCATGGCCCTGGTGCCGCGGGGATTCCTGCGCAGTATCCGAGACTCGCGGGCCAGCATCCTGAATACACCGAGGCCACGCTGAATGCTTTTCGTGGCGGCGAGCGCAAGAACAGCAGTCAGATGACCACTATCGCCTCGAAAATGTCGGACGCCGAGGTGGCCGCAGTCTCTGAATACGTTGCCTCACTGCGCTGATGGCGTGAGCGGCCTGTAAAGCGCGGCCTGTCCGTTCGCTTGCGACGCGCACATGAATCAGACGCCTGCATCCCTTGAGGGTGCCGATTCGTCGGGCCCCTCAACATCTGGCCTAGAACTTAAAGCCCAACACCCGCTTGTCGCTGAGGCCGTCGAGCTCCTTAGCTCGATGCGCTTTGCAATCTCTGCCCTGGTGGTGGTCTGCATTGCCAGTGCGATTGGCACCATCGTTGGCCAAAATGCGCCATCGATCAATTATGTGAATCAGTTCGGCGCGTTTTGGGCCGAGGTGTTTTCTGCCCTTGATGTGGTGCGGGTGTATAACGCCCCCTGGTTTCTGGCCATCATGGGCCTGATGCTGGCCTCAACGAGCCTGTGTCTGATTCGCAATACACCGAAGATGCTCCGAGAGGCCCGTGCTTGGCGGGACCAGGTCCGCGATTCCGCCTTTCCTGCATTTAAACATCGTGCGGCCGTTACGCTTGCGGCCTCATCTGCTGAGCAGCGCCTGGCGGAATTTTCAGCGGCCCTTCGCGAGCGTGGTTATCGTCTGCGCGCCGCGGAGCCGCAGGCCGCCGGCCGGCTGCCCTTATTGGTTGCGCGCAAGGGCACGTCAAATCGGCTTGGTTACATCGCGGCCCATTTGGCGATCGTGGTGATTTCTCTGGGCGGCCTGCTCGACAGCGAATTGCCGCTACGGACGATGGCCTGGTGGACCGATAAAACCCCGCTGCAGATGAATCAATTTCAAGGCAATGAAGTTCCGGGCAGCGCACGGCTGCCTGCGCACACGCCGAGCTATCGGGCCAATTCGCTGGTTCCTGAGGGGGGCACCACCGATGTCGCGGTGGTGGCCCAGGGCAATGGCTCACTGCTCTTGGATTTGCCGTTTGAGCTGCATCTCAAGCAGTTTCGTATTGAGTACTACCCCACCGGCATGCCCAAGCTTTTTGCAAGCGATGTTGTCTTAAAAGATAAAGAAACCGGCCAGGAGAAGACCGCCACCATTGAAGTCAACAAGCCACTGATTCACCGGGGCATTGCGATTTATCAGTCAAGTTTCGATGATGGCGGCTCCCATCTCAAACTGACGGCATATCCGATGGCCGGCCCAATACGCAGCGGACTGCCAGTGGAGCTGACGGTGGGCCAGAGCGTTGGCCTGAAAAATTCCCTGAGCAATCTGTCTTTGGAGCTCACGGGATTTAAGCCGATTAATGTTGAGAACATGGGCGAACCGCCGGATGACCGTGAGGCCGAAGACCCCTTTAAAAAACATGTCGCGAGCGTGTTGTCACCTGCCTTAAATTCCGAAAAATCCAAGCAGCTGCGCAATGTTGGTCCATCGATTAACTATAAGCTGCGTGATGCCAGTGGCCAGGCCAAAGAGTTTCATACCTATATGCTGCCGATCGCGCTTGAGGGCGCACGGGTGTATCTCGCGGGCGTGCGCAATTCGCCGGATGAGCAGTTTCGTTATCTGCGAATTCCTGCCGATGCGAAGGACTCCCTCGATGAATTCATGCGGCTGCGGGCTGCGATGGCGGATCCGACGATGCGGGCGGCAGCCTCACGCCGATTCGCCGCCCAGTCGGCGCCTGCCGCGGTCTCATCAACACTGGCCGAGAGTGCCCAGAAGGCCTTGGAGGCCGTCGCGGACGGGGGCATCAATCAGCTTGGACAGCTGCTGGAAAAAACAGTGCCCGAGGCGGAACGCGAGCGGGCTGCCGAGATCGTGCTGCGGCTTCTGACCGGCGCTTTTTGGGAGCTCTGGCAGCAGGCCCGTGCCAAAGATGGCCTTCGGCCCCTTGAGCGCAATGAAGACAATGTCCGGTTTGCCCAGCTGGCCCTGAATGCGGTGAGTGATGCCCAGCTCTTTGATGCACCCCTGATGGTGGCGCTTAATGATTTCCAGGAGGTCAAGGCCAGCGTGTTTCAGGTCACGCGCTCGCCGGGCAAGACCACCGTCTATATAGGGTGTCTGTTGCTCACGCTGGGCGTTTTCGCGATGCTCTATGTCCAGGAGCGTCGGGTCTGGCTGTGGTCTCAGAATCAGGGGGCCGAAGTCGCGCTAAAAATGGCTGCCTCGACACCCCGCCAGACTGTCGATTTTGAAAAGGAATTTTCCGCCCTGGCAGCGGTCCTATCGGCCAACGGAGAACGTCGAACATGAACACCGCCTCATCCACCCTGCATCCCGCCGATGGTTTTTTTATTCGACGCTGGGGCCTTTGGGATTTGGGCTTTGGCCTGCTCGCTGCCCTCGGGGCGGCCTTTGCCACCCAGCGCTATGCCGCATTCATGGATATCTATGAACTGGCCATCCTCTGGTGTTGCGTGCCCGCAGCGGTTTTATTGGGTTATTTCTGGGCCGCGCTTCGGCCGTTTTTTATTGGATGTGCGGCGGCCGCGATTCTTGCGGTAGCGATGTATGGCGGTTCTGCGGCGGCTGCAGAAAGTAATTTTCTTCTGAAGTATTTCCTGGCCTCACAGTCCGCCATCCTCTGGATGTGCGCCTTATTCGCTTTCGCCACGGTCGCGTATTGGACCGGGCTTTTCGCACAGGGCCAGACCGCCCTGTGGATGGGCAGCCTGCTGACTTGGTCGGCCTGCGTGATGGGATCGATTGGCTTGCTGGTGCGCTGGTATGAGTCGTATCTGATTAGCCCCGATGTTGGCCATATCCCGGTCAGCAATCTGTATGAGGTTTTCATTTTGTTTGCAGTGATCACCGCGATGTTTTATCTCTACTACGAGGGCCGCTATAAGACACGCAGCCTGGGTGGATTTGTTTCACTCATCATTACTGCTGCGGTTGCATTCTTGCTTTGGTATATCGTGGCCCGCTCCGGCCATGAGATTCAGCCGCTGGTCCCGGCCCTGCAGTCGTGGTGGATGAAGATCCATGTGCCTGCCAACTTCGTGGGCTACGGCACATTCTCCCTGGCGGCCATGGTGGGCTTTGCGTATCTGATTAAAGAAAATGCCCATACCACTTCGACCTGGCGGCTTGCGCCGTTATTTATTCTTGGCGTGCTCCTGTGTGCTGAGCCTCTGGCCTTTCGTCGCTCAGGCCTGCCCGATTACTGGGCCCTGTATTTCGGATTTTCTGCAGCCTTCATCGGCGCCGTGATTGCGCTGCGACGACGTATCGGTGCAGCCCTTCCGGCGCTCGAGGTGCTTGACGATGTCATGTATCGGGCCATCGCAGTGGGCTTTGCATTTTTCACCGTCGCCACCATTCTCGGAGCGCTCTGGGCAGCGGAGGCCTGGGGAACCTATTGGCAGTGGGATCCCAAGGAGACCTGGGCGCTGATTGTCTGGCTGAATTACGCTGCCTGGCTGCATCTGCGCATGATGAAGGGCCTGCGGGGCCAGGTGGCCGCCTATTGGTCTTTGATCGGTTTGCTGATTACTGGATTTGCATTTCTGGGTGTCAACATGTTCCTTTCTGGGTTGCATTCTTATGGCACGCTCTGACGCAAAGCGTTTAATCCGCGGCGACCATCTGTCGGGCCAGATCACGCCCGAGTCGGTGGTTCACGCCCGGCGCGCGATCGTGCTCGCAGGCGCTGCACTGGCAGCAGCAGGCCCGGGCCTCGCGCAGGCCTACACACCGAAGCCCGCCTCTGCCTATGCGCCACTTGCGGCAAAGCCGAGTCGCTACTCGATTCTTGAGCGGCCGGTGCCGTTCGAAGAAGCGTCCAGCTATAACAACTTCTATGAATTCGGCCTTGAAAAAGAAGAGCCCGCAGAGCGGGCCCCGGGCCGCCTGAAGACGGCGCCATGGAAAGTTGCGGTTGAGGGCCTGGTGGCGCGGCCTCGCGAATTCGATATTGATGAATTAAGAAAGCTTGCGCCGATGGAGGAGCGCATCTATCGGCTGCGCTGTGTCGAGGGCTGGTCGATGGTGATTCCTTGGGTGGGCTATTCGCTGTCGGAGTTGATTCGGCGGGTCCAGCCGCTTGGCTCAGCGAAATTTATTGAATTCACAACCCTGGCGGATCCCAAGCAGATGCCGGGCCTTTCTTACCGCGCCCTGCGTTGGCCCTATCGCGAGGGCCTGCGGATGGATGAGGCCCAGCACCCGCTGTCGCTGCTGGCCTTTGGCATGTATGGCGTGATGCTGCCGGAGCAAAATGGCGCGCCGCTTCGCCTCATGGTGCCGTGGAAGTATGGCTTTAAGAGCAGCAAATCGATTGTCAAGATTCGGTTTACTGAGGCCCAGCCGCCGACACTCTGGACGCTCACCGCGCCGAACGAATACGGCTTTTACGCCAATGTAAATCCTGATGTCGCCCATCCCCGCTGGTCACAGGCCACTGAGCGCGTGTTGGGCACTGATGCCTTGTTTGCCCCACGACGCAAGACCGAGCTCTTTAATGGTTATGCGGATCTGGTGGCCCCGATGTATGCAGGCATGGATCTGAAGACCTTCTATTGATGTCATCGCGAACTGCATGGCAGCTGATCTGGCTGCTCTGCGCACTGCCGTTGGCCGACCTTGTGTTTCGGATTGCGGGCCAACAGCTGGGGGCCAATCCGCAGGAGGCAATTCTTCGGGCAACCGGCCTTTGGGGCCTTACGCTGCTGCTGGTCACGCTCGGTGTAACGCCGTTTCGCCATTGGCTGCACTGGCCTGAACTGATTCCCTTGCGAAGAATGCTGGGCCTGTGGGCGTTCGGCTATGCCTGCATTCATCTGCTTGCGTTCTGGGCCTTCGAGCATGATTTTGATTTGGCTGCGGTGGCTGCCGATGCGTTGAAGCGGCCATTTGTGACGGTGGGCCTGCTGTCGTTTGGGCTGATGCTGCCCATGGCCTTGACCTCGAATGCGGCCGCAATGCGACGCTTAGGCCGCGGATGGAAGCGGCTACACCGTGTTATCTATGCAATCGCCCTCTTGGCCTGCGTGCATTTTTTTCTGCACCGGGCCGGCAAGAGCAACTTCATTGATCCTGCGATCGCAAGCACCGTCGTGCTGATCCTTTTGGGATCAAGAATTTATTTTCGCAGGTAGTCAGGAATCGATTCGGCTGCGATGAGGTCGGTGAATTCCTCTCGGCGGCGAATCAGGTGGGCCTGGCCCTGGGCATCAATCAATACCTCGGCAGCCCTCGGACGGCTGTTGTAGTTCGAACTCATGCTCATGCCGTAGGCGCCTGCCGAGAGCACCGCGAGCAGGTCGCCAGCAGCAAGTGCGAGCCGACGGTCTCGGGCGATCCAGTCGCCACTCTCGCAGACCGGACCGACCAGATCCCAGGTGGCCTCTTGCGCAGCCGAGGGTGCGACTGTGACGACGCCATGCCATGCCTCATACAGAGCAGGCCGCATCAGATCATTCATGGCGGCATCAATAATCGCAAAATTTTTGTGGGGCCCAGGCTTTAGTAAATCAACGCGTGTGAGCAGCACACCGGCGTTGCCGACAATCGCCCGGCCAAATTCGAACAGGATCTGGGGCCGAGGGCTGCGGCGTGTCTGCTGCCATTGATGCAGCCGATCGAAAACCGCTGCCAGGAGTGCCGCCGGCGTGGGCGGCGTCTCATCGTCATAGCAAATGCCCAGGCCACCACCGAGATCAAGATGTTGAATCTCAATGCCTGCTGCGCTGAGTCGATCGGCAAGCGCAAGTACCCGATCCACAGCCTGCAGAAAGGGCGATAGGCTCGTGATCTGTGAGCCGATATGGCAGTCAATGCCAGTGATCAGCACAGAAGGCATCGCCTTGGCCTTGCGATAGACCGCTTCGGCCTGATCCATAGCAATGCCGAACTTATTTTCTTTCAGGCCCGTTGAGATGTAGGGATGGGTCTTCGCATCGATATCGGGGTTGACACGCAGTGAGATGGGGGCTGTGCGCTTCAGTCCTGCTGCTACCTCGGCAATCCGATGGAGTTCTGCTTCGGATTCAATGTTGATGCATTTGATATTGGCATTTAAAGCAGCGGTGATCTCGGATACGGTTTTTCCAACTCCGGAAAATACGATTCGATCGGGCTGCCCGCCTGCTGCAAGCACCCGCTGGAGTTCGCCTGCCGAGACAATGTCAAAGCCAGCACCCTGGGCAGCCAGCAGCGCAATCAATGCGAGATTGGAATTTGCCTTCAGCGCGTAACAGATGAGCGCATTTTTTTCTGCGGCAGCCGCCGCGAATTGCTGATAGGCGTAAAGCAGTGTCCGCTCGGAATAGACATAACAGGGCGTGCCGAAGGCCTGGGCGATTTCGGTCAGTGGCCGGCCCTCACAGCACAATATGCCGTCTGAATTGCGATGAAAGCGCGTTCCCGCGAGGGCGCCAGGGGAGAAGTCAGCGGCATTCATTTTTTTGGCGGCTGCATTGACGCGTTGGCCGGGGGACTGGATGACGAGGGGTCGGGCGTGTTGGCCGCTGCAGGCGCGGGGAACTGGGGCTTGGGCTGGGACAGTGGCCCCTTTTGGCCGCAGCCGACTAGAATCATCGCCATCAATGGTGCGAGCCGATAGCCTAAGTTGCGCATTCTATTCATGGAAGAGAAGTATGACCGAAACTGAATTTCTGGATCAGGCCGCCAAGGTCTGGGATGCAATCGAACGCAGGGTTGATGCGTGGTCGCAGGACGATGACACCGAAATTGAATCGGGCCGTCATGGGCCCGTCTTGGAGTTGGAGTTTCCCTCTGGCCGAAAGCTGGTCTTGAATTTGCAGACCCCGATGCAGCAGATCTGGCTGGCTTCGCCGCGTGGCGCGTTTCATTTTGGATGGCGAGAGGGCGCCTGGATTGACACGCGCTCCGGATCTGATTTTTGGAAGGTCTTGATGGAGCAGGCCAGCCTGGAGGCCGGCCGGCGTCTGGCCGACGCCGATTAAATGGCCTTATCTTAGGCCGACACTGGCCACGCCCACGCCTGGCCGGCTCTCCTGGGTGTAGAACTCGCCCCCGATATTCAGCACGCCATTGGGCATGGTGCGACTGCTGATGGGCGCCTTGGCAAGGGCGACTTTGGCGAACTCCATCCAGATGGGCAGCGCAAGGCCGCCGCCCGTCTCGCGGTCGCCTAATTTTCTTGGCTGATCAAAACCCACCCAGGCCACTCCCACCATGCTGGCGTTATAGCCCGCAAACCAGGCATCCATCGAGTCATTGGTGGTGCCGGTTTTGCCCGCCAGATCTGCACGGCCCAGGGATAAGGCACGCATCGCCGTTCCCGATCGCACGACGTCCTGCATCATGCTGTCAGCAATAAAGACATGCCGTGGATCCATCACCCGTTGGCTCTCATTGCCTGCCTTGGTGGGCTGCGCCTTGGCAACAGTTTTTCCTTTCAGATCGACGATGCGATCGATCAGGTAGGGATTGATCCGAAAGCCGCCATTGGCAAAAACGGCATAGCCGCCCGCCATTTGCATCAGACTCACCGAGCCTGCGCCAAGCGCCATGGTGAGGTACGGCGGATTCTTCTCGGGCTCGAATCCGAATCGGGTGATGAAGTCCTGCGCGTATCGCGGGCCGATGGAGTGCAGCACACGAATCGAGACCATATTCTTCGACTTGGCCAGGCCGGTTCGCATACTCATCGGACCATCAAATTTTCCATCGTAATTTTTTGGTTCCCAGGCCTGGCCACCGGTCTGGCCGGGATCAAACTGCACCGGCGCATCGTTGATGATGGTGGCAGGAGAAAAGCCGCGATTTAAAGCGGCCGCATAGATAAAGGGCTTAAATGCAGAGCCCGGCTGCCGCCAGGCCTGTGTGACGCGGTTAAATTTGTTGCGATTAAAGTCAAAGCCCCCCACCAGGGCGCGGACTGCGCCGGTCTGGGGATTCAATGCCACAAAGCCGGATTCGACTTCAGGCATCTGTGTAATTTCAAAGTTGTTATCGGCCAGTCGCACAATGCGCACGACGGCACCACGCCGCAGACGCTTCGCCGGTGGCGCTACTGACGACAGGCCGGGGCTCGCAAACTTTAATCCATCGCCCGAGATCTCGATTCGTTGGCCGCGGGCCCGACGAACCACCACCATGGACTCGCTGACATCGATCACAATTGCGGTGAGCAGTTCATCGCTGTCAGGCCGATCATTTAAGGCATCTTCGATCGCATCTTCTTGGGCATCACGGGCGCTTGGCAGTGTGATAAATGCTTCGGGCCCACGCCAGCCTTGGCGCCGGTCGTATTCCATCAGGCCATTGCGGACCGCTTTGTGGGCGGCCCGCTGCTCTTCTGCGGTGACCGTGGTGTAGACCGTCAGGCCGCGGGTATAAGCCTCTTCTTTGTATTGATCGAAGACCAGCTGGCGGACCATCTCAGCGATGTAGGGGGCCCGCACCGGAAAATCATCGATGCGGCCGATGACCGTGATCTTTTCTTTTTTCGCGGCCTCGGCCTGACGTGGGTTAATCAGGCCAAGTTTCTCCATTCGGCCGAGCACGTAATGCTGCCGCAGTGTTGCCCGCCGCATATTGGTGGCTGGGTTAAATGCCGAGGGCGCCTTGGGCAGGCCCGCCAGCATCGCGGCCTCGGCCAGCGTGATTTGTGAGATCTCTTTGCCAAAATAGGTCTGTGAGGCCGCGGCAAATCCGTAGGCCCGCTTGCCCAGATAAATCTGATTCAGGTAGAGCTCAAGAATCTGATTCTTGGTGAGCTTGCGTTCGATTTCAGAGGCGAGCAGCACCTCGTAGATTTTTCTTGTGAATGTTTTTTCCGACGACAGGAAAAAATTTCGAGCCACCTGCATGGTGATGGTACTGGCCCCCTGGGACTTGCTGCCCGAGAATACGTTGGCGACCATGGCCCGGGCAATCCCAAGAAAATCAATGCCACGGTGCTGAAAAAAAGAGTCGTCTTCAGCCGCGAGAATGGCCTGCACCAGGACCTTGGGCACATCGGGCAGCCGGACCAGGCTGCGACGCTCTTCGCCAAACTCTCCGATGAGCACACCATCGGCCGTCAGGACACGCAGCGGCATTTTCGGCTGGTAATCTGCCACGGCATTAATCGGCGGCAGTCGGGGGGTGGCCAGGGCGATCACCA
>CAYFPT010000005.1:0-13936 GCA_964345065.1 uncultured Bordetella sp. | reverse complement strand
GGAAAAACCACTGTGGGCAGGCGGCTGGCCAAGCGCCATGGGCTGCCGTTTCTCGATACGGATCAGGAAATTGAGCGGCGCTGTGGCGCGAGCGTCGCGACCATTTTCGATCTGGAGGGCGAGGCCGGCTTTCGCCGGCGTGAAGCGAAAATAATTGCCGAGGCGATGGCCCTCCAGGATACGGTGGTGACCACGGGCGGCGGCGCGATTTTGTCGGAAGAAAATCGCAAGGCCCTCAGCCAGGGATTTGTGATCTATCTGGACGCACAGCCGCAGCATCTCTGGGCGCGCCTAAAGCTCGATACCAGCCGGCCGCTTCTAAAACAATCCCCCGATCCGCGGGCCACCCTAGAGGCGCTTTATCGTGATCGTGATTCCCTTTATCGCGCGATTGCCAATTTGATTGTTCCCACGACCCGCGCCTCGGTGACGGTCGTCATGCGCGCGATTGAGCAGGGCCTTAGTGATGCAGGATATTTCCATCATGAAAACGCTTAGGGTGTCATTGGGTGATCGGAGTTATCCGATCTGGATTGGTTCGGGTGTGAATCGTCTGCAGTCGTGTTGGCAGGAGGCGCTCGCCCCCGGCCGCGTTGCCCTGGTCACCAATGATCGTGTTGGGTCCCTGTATGCCGAGGCGCTCGCGCAGCAGCTGCGCGAATGGGAATTTTCAGTCGTGGTGATTCAGCTGCCCGATGGTGAGCAGACCAAAGACTGGCAGCATCTGAATCTGATTTTTGATCAGCTGATGGCGCAGCGATTTGAGCGTGGTGAAACACTCGTGGCGCTCGGCGGCGGTGTCGTCGGTGATATGGCAGGTTTTGCGGCGGCCTGCTATCAGCGTGGCATGCGATTCGTGCAGGTGCCCACGACGCTGCTGGCGCAGGTGGACTCATCGGTCGGCGGAAAGACTGCAATCAATCATCCGCTGGGTAAAAATATGATTGGCGCCTTTTATCAGCCCGCCGCAGTGCTGATTGACACCGACACACTGGCCAGCCTAGCACCCCGTGAGTTCAGTGCGGGCCTTGCAGAGGTCATTAAGTACGGCTGTATTTTGGATGCTGAATTCTTCGCTTGGCTTGAGCAATCCATGGAGGCTTTGCTGGCGCGCGCGCCGGCTGCATTGACCACGGCCATTACCCGCTCCTGCGAACTGAAGGCCCAGGTGGTGGCGGCCGATGAGCGTGAGTCAGGCCTGCGGGCGATTTTGAATTTCGGCCATACCTTTGGCCATGCGATCGAAGCGGGCCTGGGCTTTGGATCCTGGCTGCATGGTGAAGCGGTCGGCTGCGGCATGGTCTTGGCGGCTGATTTGTCGCGCCGACTCGGTGGCATTACGGCAGAGCAGCAGCAGCGTATTGTTCGGCTGGTGGCCCGAGCAGGACTTCCAGTTACGCCGCCGAAATGGCCTGCGGCACGCTACCTTGAGCTCATGTCGCATGACAAAAAGGCCCAGTCCGGCCAAATTCGCTACGTGGTGCTTCGCAGCATGGGCGCTGCAGAGACCAAGGCCGTTGAATCGGAACTGGTCACTGAGGTGATAGAAAAAGCGATTGCATCGGGGTCAGACTCAGGCGCATGATGTAGACGATTAGTGCCCAAGAGGAAGCCATGGCGCGACAGGCCCGTGATGCACGTCCCGGAAGAACCTATCACCTGGTTCAGCGTGGGCATGATCGTGCCGAGATTTTTCGGGACGATCAGGATCGCAAGTCCTATCTCGAATCTTTTCTTCAGGCCTCGGTAAGTTTTGGCTTGCGCGTGCACGCATTTTGTTTGTTAAAAAGCGAGGCCCATTGGCTGGTCACGCCGCAGCGTGCGGATGCCATGGCCGATGTCGTTCAGCAGGTCGGCCGCAGCTATGTGCGGCGGTTTAATTCGCGGTGGTCAAGGCAAGGCACCCTCTGGGAGGGCCGTTATCGTGCCTATTGGATTGATGAGCCGGCCTTTGGACTCTTGGTGCAGCGGGCAATCGAATGCCTTCCTGCGCGTGAGGGCTTATGCAGTCGGCCTGTTGATTGGGCCTGGTCAAGCCTGGCCTGTCATCTCGGGCAGACGCCCGAGCCACGGCTGACCGCACTTCCGACTTATTGGTCGATGGGCAATACGCCCTTTGAGCGGGAGGCCAAGTACTCGGGGGTCTTCGAGCAGGCCTTGGCTGAAGACATCTGGGAAAACATCCGGCGCGGGCTGGCCAGTGGCCGGCCGTGGGCCACCGAGCAGCTGATGGCCAGCCTTTCCACAGAAGAGCGGGCCAGATGGGTCCGCAGGCCAAGGGGCAGGCCGTCTAAAGGCAATGGTGAATTACAATAAATAATGTGTCCCTTATTTTAATTTAAAAGTGTCGCAGACCTTTTTAAATATTTACCTGACCCCAATTAAAATTCAGTTTTTATAAGGCTTTAAGAGCGATTTCTTCTTGATGTGATGGCGGGCCCGCGGCTATAGTTGTCGGCCCGAAAACCTATCGCCACGCATCATGATCTCCGCCCAAGGCCTCTACGACCCCCGAAACGAACACGATTCCTGCGGCGTTGGCTTTGTCGCCCACATCAAGGGCAGCAAATCCCACGAGATCGTCCGGCAGGGACTGCTCATTCTTCGTAATCTGGATCATCGGGGCGCTGTTGGCGCCGATGCGCTGATGGGCGATGGCGCGGGCATTCTGATTCAGATTCCCGATCTGTACCTCCGCGAGGAAATGGCCAAGCAGGGCGTGGCCCTGCCCCCGCCGGGCGAATATGGCGTGGGTCAGGTGTTTTTGCCGCAAGAGCGTGCCTCTCGGCTCGCCTGCGAGCAGGAATTGGAGCGTGCGGTTCGCGCCGAGGGCCAGGTGGTCCTGGGCTGGCGTGATGTGCCAACCAATCGTGAGATGCCGATGTCCCCCCGGGTGCGCGACAAAGAGCCCGTGATGCGGCAGATTTTTATCGGCCGTGGCGCCGATGTGATTGTGCAAGACGCGCTGGAGCGCAAGCTTTATGTCATTCGCAAAACCGCCTCGAGCGCGATTCAGCGACTTCGGCTCACGCACAGCCAAGAATATTACGTGCCCAGCATGTCCAGCCGCACGATTGTCTACAAAGGACTGCTGCTCGCCGATCAGGTCGGCGAATATTATTTGGATCTTCAAGATCCGCGCTGCACATCGGCCCTGGCCTTGGTCCATCAGCGCTTTTCCACCAATACCTTTCCGCAGTGGTCACTGGCCCATCCGTATCGAATGGTGGCCCATAACGGTGAGATCAATACCGTCAAGGGAAATTACAACTGGATGCGGGCCCGCGAGGGTGTGATGAGCTCGCCGGTGCTCGGCGCGGATTTGCAAAAGCTTTATCCCATTAGTTTTTCAGGCCAATCCGACACTGCAACCTTCGATAACTGCCTTGAGCTGCTGGTGGCGGCGGGATATCCGATGGCCCAGGCGGCCATGATGATGATTCCCGAGCCCTGGGAGCAGCACGCCACGATGGATGAAACGCGTCGGGCGTTTTATGAGTACCACGCCGCGATGCTAGAGCCCTGGGATGGTCCGGCCTCTATCGTGTTTACCGACGGACGGCAGATTGGCGCCACCCTGGATCGCAATGGACTGCGGCCCTCGCGTTACTGCATTACCGATGATGATCTGGTGATCATGGCTTCTGAGTCGGGCGTCTTGCCAGTGCCGGAGTCCAAGATTCTCCGCAAGTGGCGGCTGCAGCCCGGCAAGATGTTTCTGATTGATCTTGAGCAGGGCCGAATGATTAATGACGAGGAGCTCAAGTCCTCGTTGAGTAAGGCCAAGCCGTATAAGCAGTGGATCGAGAATCTGCGTATTCGCCTGGATTCTTTAGGCCAGGCGCATCGTTCCCCGGCAATCGCGCAGAGCGCCGTCAGTCTATTGGATCGGCAGCAGGCCTTTGGCTATAGCCAGGAAGACATCAAGTTTCTTATGGCACCCATGGCGGCCAACGGCGAAGAGGCGGTGGGATCGATGGGCAATGACACGCCGCTGGCCGTCTTGTCCGATAAAAACAAGCCCCTTTATAACTACTTCAAACAGCTCTTTGCGCAGGTGACCAATCCGCCGATTGATCCGATCCGCGAGGCGATCGTGATGTCACTGGTCTCGTTTATCGGGCCGCGGCCGAATCTGTTGGACATCAACCAGGTGAATCCGCCGATGCGGCTTGAGGTCAGTCAGCCCATTCTTGATTTTGCAGACATGCAACGGCTGCGCGAGATCGAGCAGCACACCCAGGGCAAATTCAAGAGCCATGTGTTGGACATCACTTATCCCTTGCAGTGGGGCCGTGAGGGCGTGGAGGCCAAGCTCGCATCGTTATGCGCTGAAGCGATTGATGCGATTCAGTCGGGCAAAAACATTCTGATTGTGAGTGACCGCAATATTGGGCCCCAGTCGGTGGCGGTGCCCGCGTTGCTTGCGCTGTCAGCGATACACCAGCATCTGGTCCGCGAGGGCAAGCGCACCCTGGCTGGCCTGGTGGTGGAGACGGGCTCCGCCCGTGAGGTCCATCACTTTGCAGTGCTGGCCGGCTATGGTGCAGAGGCGGTGCATCCTTATCTCGCCATCGAAACACTGGCAGCACTGCATCAGGATCTGCCTGCAGAGCTCTCCGCGGAGAAGGCAGTCGCCAACTATGTGAAGGCCATCGGCAAGGGCCTTTCGAAAATTATGTCCAAGATGGGCATCAGCACTTATATGTCGTACTGTGGCGCGGCGATCTTTGAGGCCATTGGAATTAATCGCGACACCATTGACCAGTATTTCACGGGCACGCCCAGCCAGGTCGAGGGTATTGGTGTTTTTGAAATCGCCGAGGAGGCCATTCGCACCCATCAGCTGGCCTTTGGCAATGATCCAGTCTTGGCCGAAATGCTCGAGGCCGGCGGCGAGTATGCCTGGCGTGTCCGCGGTGAGTCCCATATGTGGACCCCCGATGCGATTGCGAAGCTGCAGCACTCGACACGGGCCAATAACTGGAGCTCTTATAAAGAATACGCGCAGATCATCAATGATCAGAGCCGCCGTCATATGACGTTGCGTGGCCTGTTTGAATTTCGAGTGGACCCTGCCAAGGCCATTTCGCTCGAAGAGGTAGAGCCTGCCAAAGAGATTGTGAAACGTTTTGCAACCGGCGCGATGTCTTTGGGCTCCATTTCGACAGAGGCCCACACCACGCTGGCCATTGCGATGAATCGGATTGGCGGCAAGAGCAACACCGGCGAGGGCGGCGAGGATCAAAACCGGTATCGCAATGAGCTCAAGGGCATTCCAATTGCCAAAGGCACCCGCGTGTCGGAGATTATTGGCCAGGATGTGATTGAGGTGGACTACGAGCTCTCGGAAAACGATTCCCTGCGCTCGAAGATTAAGCAGGTGGCCTCGGGCCGCTTTGGCGTCACCGCGGAGTATTTGGTCTCGGCCGATCAGATTCAGATCAAGATGGCCCAGGGCGCGAAGCCGGGTGAGGGGGGCCAGCTGCCCGGCGGCAAAGTCTCGCAATATATCGGCAAGCTGCGGCACTCGGTACCCGGCGTCGGGCTGATCTCGCCGCCGCCGCATCATGATATTTATTCGATCGAAGACTTAGCCCAGCTCATTCACGATCTCAAGAATGTGGCGCCCCATGCCTCGATCTCAGTGAAGCTGGTCTCCGAGGTTGGCGTGGGCACGGTGGCCGCTGGGGTGGCGAAGGCCAAGAGTGATCACGTTGTGATTGCGGGCCATGATGGCGGCACCGGCGCATCCCCCTGGTCGTCGATTAAGCATGCGGGCACGCCCTGGGAGATTGGCCTGGCGGAGACGCAGCAGACCCTGGTCTTAAACGGACTGCGCAGTCGGATTCGTGTGCAGGCCGACGGCCAAATGAAGACCGGCCGCGACGTGGTGATTGGTGCCTTACTGGGTGCTGATGAGTTTGGGTTCGCGACCGCGCCGCTGGTGGTTGAGGGCTGCATCATGATGCGTAAATGCCATCTCAATACCTGTCCGGTGGGCGTTGCCACTCAGGATCCAGCGCTGCGCAAGAAATTCACTGGCCGGCCTGAGCATGTTGTGAATTACTTTTTCTTCATCGCTGAAGAGGTTCGGCAGATCATGGCCCAGCTCGGCATCGCGCGGTTTGACGATCTGATTGGGCGCGCTGATCTTCTCGATACGCGCAAAGGCGTTGCCCACTGGAAGGCCCGGGGCCTGGATTTTTCTCGACTCTTTTACCGGCCGACAGATTCCCACGGGCCGGCCTATCACACCGAGATGCAGGACCACGGCCTGAAGAAGTCTTTGGATAACGTCTTGATCGAGAAATCTCGTCCGGCCATTGAACGCGGTGAGCGGGTCCACTTCATGGAAGTGGCCCGCAACGTCAATCGGACTGTTGGTGCAATGCTGTCGGGTGCGTTAACGCGCCACCATCCCGACGGGCTTGCCGATGACACGATTCGTATTCAGCTCGAAGGCACCGGTGGCCAGTCGTTTGGCGCATTCCTCGCCAGGGGCATCACCCTGTATTTGATCGGCGATGCCAACGACTACACGGGCAAAGGCCTCTCGGGCGGCCGCGTGGTCGTGCGTCCGAGCATTGATTTTCGCGGCGTGGCCCATGACAACATCATCGTGGGTAATACCGTGCTCTATGGGGCCACCGCAGGCGAGGCCTTTTTCAGTGGCGTTGCCGGCGAGCGATTTGCGGTTCGGCTATCGGGCGCGACCGCTGTCGTGGAGGGCACGGGCGACCATGGCTGTGAATACATGACGGGCGGCAAGGTGGTGGTCTTGGGCCAGACCGGAAGAAATTTTGCTGCTGGCATGTCAGGCGGCTTTGCGTATGTATTTGATGAAGACGGTGGCTTTGCGAGCCGCTGTAACACCGCGATGGTGGCCTTGGAAAAACTGCCGGCCGAAGATGATGCTGATTTGAAAAAGCTTATCGAGGACCATCACCGGTGGACCGGCAGCCGCCGGGCCCGTGAGATTTTGGACCAGTGGGCATCGGCCCGGGAAAAATTTATCAAAGTCTTTCCTCATGAGTACCGTCGTGCACTCTCTGAGATGCAACAAAAGAAGGCAACACAAACCGACAAGGTGGCAGCGTAAATGGGCAAGATCACAGGCTTTATGGAGTTTGAGCGGCTAGAGGAAGGCTATTTGCCGGTCGAGCAGCGTCTAAAGAATTACAAAGAGTTTGTGATTGGCTTAGACGAAACACAGGCGAAGGCTCAGGCGGCACGCTGTATGGATTGTGGCACCCCCTTTTGCAATAACGGCTGCCCAGTGAACAACATCATCCCGGATTTCAATGATCTGGTCTTCCGGCAGGATTGGAAGCATGCCCTAGAGACACTGCATTCGACCAATAATTTTCCTGAGTTCACAGGCCGTATTTGTCCCGCGCCCTGCGAGGCCGCCTGCACCCTTAACGTCAACGATGATCCCGTGGGCATTAAGTCGATTGAGCACGCCATCATTGATCGTGGCTGGGCCGAGGGCTGGGTCGTGCCGCAGCCCGCCGCCACGAAAACCGGCAAGACCGTGGCGGTCGTCGGCTCTGGCCCGGCGGGCCTTGCAGCGGCACAGCAGCTTGCGCGGGTAGGCCATGCGGTGACCGTCTTTGAAAAAAATGATCGCATCGGCGGACTGCTGCGTTATGGCATTCCTGATTTCAAGATGGAAAAGATTCATATTGATCGCCGTGTAGAACAGATGCAGGCCGAGGGCGTTGTTTTTAAAACCGGAGTGCTGGTCGCGGCCCTTCCCGCCGAGGCCAAGGTCACCAACTGGGCGAAGACTTCGATCAGCCCAAAGGCGCTCATGGCCGAATTTGATGCGGTGCTGCTGACCGGGGGTGCCGAGCAGCCACGTGATCTGCCAGTGCCGGGCCGTGATCTGCGTGGCATTTATTTCGCGATGGAGTTCTTGCCGCAGCAAAATAAAGTCAATGCGGGCGATGCGCTCGAGGGCCAGATCCGCGCTGACGGAAAGCATGTCATCGTGATTGGCGGCGGTGATACGGGCTCGGATTGTGTGGGCACATCAAATCGTCATGGTGCAGCAAGCGTGACCCAGTTTGAATTGTTGCCACAGCCGCCCGAGCATGAGGACAAGGCCCTGACCTGGCCGTATTGGCCGATTAAGATGCGAACCTCTTCGAGCCACGAAGAGGGCTGTGATCGGGAGTTCGCGATTGCGACCAAGGAATTCATGGGTGAAAACGGACAAGTCACCGCCTTAAAGAGTGTCCGGGTTCAATGGAAAGACGGCAAGATGGTGGAGGTAGCCGGCTCAGAGCAGATCCTGAAGGCGGATCTGGTCTTGTTGGCCATGGGCTTTGTTTCGCCGATCGGATCCATTGTTGAGGCATTTGGCGTCGACAAGGATGCACGCGGCAATGCCCGGGCCAGCACCGAGGGCGACCGCTCTTACGCGACGAACATCAAAAAAGTATTTGCCGCCGGAGACATGCGCCGCGGCCAGTCGCTGGTGGTCTGGGCGATCCGTGAGGGCCGCCAGGCGGCCCGCGCGGTGGACGAATTTTTGATGGGCGCATCGGCACTGCCGCGGTAAATTCACGACAAAGAGATCAGGCGAGTGTGCCGTGCCGAATGAAGCGATGAGATCACGCCTGCCGAAGGTGGGCACCACCATCTTTACGGTGATGTCCGCCCTTGCCAATCGCAGCAGCGCCGTCAATCTTGGCCAGGGCTTTCCGGACTTCGAGCCTGATCCCGAGCTCTTGGATGCGGTGAATGCAGCCATGCGGTCTGGCCATAATCAATATGCGCCGCTTAATGGGGTCGCTGCCTTGCGTGAGGCGGTCGCAGAAAAAGTCAGTGGGCTTTATGGCCGCCGTTATGATCCCGAGACTGAGGTCATGATTACCGCTGGGGCGACCCAGGCCCTGATGACAGCGGTCTTGGCGCTGGTACATCCGGGCGATGAAGTCATTGTGCTTGAGCCGGTCTATGACAGCTACATTCCCAGTATTGAATTGGCCGGGGCGCAGGCGATTCGCGTGCCGATGACATCGGCCTACCGCGTGGATTGGGACCGCGTCGCATCGGCCGTTTCGCCCAAGACCCGGGCCATCATGGTGAACTCTCCGCATAACCCATCGGGAATGATTCTCCGTGAGGCAGAGCTGCGAATCCTTGAGTCCATCGTGCTGCGGCATAACCTGCTGGTGATTTCGGACGAAGTCTATGAGCACATGATTTTTGATGGCGAGCCGCATCGCAGTGTCAGTGCATTTCCGGCCTTGGCCGAGCGGGCCATTGTGGTGTCATCGTTTGGCAAGACCTTTCATGTCACGGGCTGGAAAGTGGGCTCGGTCGTCGCCCCGCGGGAGATCATGGCCGAGTTTCGCAAGGTCCATCAGTTCAATGTCTTTGTGACCAACAGCGTCATGCAGGTTGGCCTATCGGCCTATATGCAGAATGCCGAGCGCTACCTCACGCTGCCGCAGTTTTATCAGAGCAAGCGGGATTTTTTCCGCCAGGGCCTTGCCAAGACACCCTTTCGGCTCTATCCCTGCGAGGGAACTTTTTTTCAGCTGGTTGACTATTCGGCGATCTCTGCGCAGTCCGAGCTTGATTTTTGTAAGTGGCTGACCACCGAGGTTGGAGTGGCTGCCATCCCCATGTCGGCATTTCATCAGGATCCTGTCGAAAATAAAACCATTCGGTTCTGTTTCGCCAAAAAAGAGGAGACCCTGTCGCGGGCCTTGGAGCGGCTCGCGACCCTGGCATGATCCTTCCCGCCATTCCAGAGATGGTGTTTGTCGATCTGGAGACGACCGGGGCGACCGCGACCCGGGACCGCATTACCGAGATCGGCATTGTGCATGTCTCAGAACGTGGCGTAGAGCGCTTTAATCAGCTGATTCATCCCCAGGCGCGGATCCCTGATTTTATTGCGCGGCTTACCGGCATCACCGATGAGATGGTGGCGGATGCACCGGCATTTGAAGCAATTGCTGGGGATCTGATCGATCGGCTGACGGGCAAGCTCTTCATCGCGCATAACGCCCGCTTCGATTACGGGTTTCTGAAAAATGAATTCAAGCGATGTGGAATCGATTTTCGGGCCCGTGTCTTATGCACTGTGAAACTTTCTCGGGCCCTGTTTCCGAATGCGCCACGGCATAATCTTGATGCGTTGATTGAGCGGCATGGGCTGATTCCATCGGGCCGGCATCGGGCCTTGGCCGATGCTGATCTAATTTTTCAATTCTGGGAAAAGCTCTTGCCGTTATTTCCGGCAGAGGTGCTGCAGCAGACGATCGCAACACTGACAGCGCGGCCTGCTTTGCCGGCGCAGCTCGACCCTGAACTTCCGGAGCAGATTCCCGAGGGCCATGGGGTGTATATCTTTTATGGCGAGAATCGCCTGCCGCTGTATGTCGGCAAATCCAATCATCTGCGCAAACGGGTGCTCTCGCATTTCGCATCGGATCACGCCCGCGGCAAGGAGATGAGCCTATCGATGCAGGTTCGGCGTGTTGACTGGATCGAGACGGCCGGTGAGATTGCTGCATTGCTGCTGGAGTCATCGCTGGTCAAACAATTACTGCCGACCCATAATCAGCGCTTAAGGCGCAATCAAGAACTCTGTTCTTGGCGCATCGCGCCCCAGCTGGCGTCTGTGCCGGATGGCCACCACACCGCGCAGGCGGAGCTGGTCTGGGCCAGAGACTTAAACCTCGGGGCCCAGCCTGATTTATATGGAATTTTTCGCAGTCAGCGTGATGCCGTGGAGATGCTTACCGAGATTGCACGCCAAGAGAATCTCTGCAAGGTGCTGCTTGGACTCGAGAAGGTCGCGGCAGGCGCAGCCTGCTTTGGCGTTCAGTTAAAGGCTTGCCGTGGTGGCTGTATCGGCCGCGAGCCTTTAGCCCTGCATCACGCCCGTCTGCTCATGGCCCTCTCGAAGTTTCGCCTGCCGGCCTGGCCCCATCGGGGTCCGATTGGTCTGCGTGAAGCTTCGGTGGTGCATGTGGTGGATGCCTGGTGTTATCTCGGCTCGGCCAGCCGAGAAGATGAAATCCATGGTCTGCTGGAGAACGGCAGGCCTGTATTCGATCTTGATGTTTATAAAATTTTGCGCAAGGCCATGCGCTGTCTGCCCACGGTTGCGCTATAAAACACTTTTAGTACCCTTACAGGCATGGACACTAAAACATTTACCATCGGAAGAATTCAGCGTGCCGACTATGAACCACGTGATCGGCAGCTCGTATTGCATTTTCAAGATGGCAGTCTGCGCCGCTATCAGTCAGTTCCCAGTGAGGTCTTTCGGCGGCTTTGCAATGCCCCCAATCCCACAACCTACTGGGAAGACCGTATCGCCGAGGAATACCCCCAGGCCCGCGGCAATTCGAGTGCGGATGCTGAGACAGCGCAAAAAAAACTTGACGATCTTTTTGGCTGACTCAAAGTCCGAGCCCATCACTGCCGCCACAGGCGGGCCGAGTGATTTAGAACGCCGGCGCTGTGGGCGCCGGCAGGCGCTGGTGGGGCTTGTTGCAGCCCCCTGGGTGGGCCTGATGGGCCCCGCCTTCAGTCAGGATCGGGCCACACCCGGCCAAGATCGGCAGGCCATTGCGGCGCTACAGTCCGGCGGCCTTGTGCTGATTCGTCATGCCATGACGGTTCCGGGTGTAGGAGATCCACCGAATTTTCGGCTCGGTGATTGCAGCACCCAACGCAACCTCTCGTCGCAGGGACGCGATCAATCGCGCGCCATTGGCCGCTGGTTTTTGGAGCGTGGCCTGCGGCCAGATCGCGTGCGATCCAGCCAATGGTGCCGATGCCTGGAGACGGCGAGTGAGGCGTTTCGTTCGATTGGCCGAGGGCCCGAGATCCCGATCGAGCCCTGGCCAGTATTGAATTCATTTTTCCAGGGCCAGGGCGATCGTGAGCGTCAGCTGCAGCAGGCCTTTCAGGCAGCCCGCGTTCTTGCGCAGCGGCCCGCAGCATCGGGCTTTGAAGTCTGGGTCACGCACCAGGTCACGATCACTGGCCTGACGGGCCAGTTTGTGGCGATGGGGGAGATGCTGGTGGTCGCCTACGATGGCCCCACCAAGCCACTGAAGCTATTGGCCGCCGCGATTGCCTTTTAGAACATTGGCCAGATAGCGTCCGGTGTGGCTCTCAGCACACCGGGCCACCGCCTCAGGCGTTCCGGCCGCCACCAGCTGCCCACCGCCATCACCGCCCTCGGGGCCGAGATCAATGATCCAGTCGGCGGTCTTAATGACATCAAGATTGTGCTCAATGATGATCAACGTGTTGCCCCCATCGCGCAGTGTTTGTAAGACTTTCAACAGCAGGGCGATGTCATGAAAGTGCAGGCCGGTTGTCGGCTCATCGAGGATATAGAGTGTTTTTCCAGTATCGCGCTTGGAGAGTTCTTGGGAGAGCTTCACCCGTTGGGCCTCGCCGCCGGAGAGTGTTGTGGCGCTCTGGCCCAGCTTGATATAGCCCAGCCCAACATCGATTAACGTCTGCAGACGTCGGGAGATATTTGGTACGGCACGGAAAAATTCCATCGCCTCATCAATCGTAAGGCCGAGCACTTCAGCAATATTTTTTCCGCGATATCGCACATCAAGGGTCTCGCGGTTATAGCGCAGACCATGGCAGACATCGCAGGGCACATACACATCCGGCAGAAAGTGCATTTCAACGCGGACAAGGCCATCGCCTTGGCAGGCCTCACAGCGGCCACCTTTGACATTAAACGAGAAGCGGCCCGTGTCATAGCCACGCTCGCGGGCGGTCGGAGTCTGTGCGAAGAGCTCTCGGATTGGCGTAAAGAGGCCGGTGTAGGTGGCAGGATTGCTTCTCGGTGTTCGTCCGATGGGACTCTGGTCCACACTGATGACCTTATCGAAGAACTCCAGGCCCTCGATGGCCTCCATGCCCGCGGGCTCGAGATGGGCGCCGTTGATTTTTTTAGCAGCCGCCGCCACGAGCGTGTCGTTGATGAGGGTCGATTTTCCGGAGCCTGATACTCCGGTAATGCAGACCATCAGCCCGCAGGGGATCTCGGCCGTGACCTGCTTAAGATTGTTGCCGTGGGCGCCCACCACGCGCAGCCAACGCTCGCCGGGATGCTGACGCTGTTTTGGAATCGCTATGCTGCGCTCGCCGTTTAAGTATTGGCCAGTCAGTGAACGCGGCGCGCTCAGAATATCTTGCAGGCCGCCGATGGCGACGACCTCGCCACCATGCTGGCCCGCACCCGGCCCCATATCAATGATGAAGTCGGCGGTACGAATGGCATCTTCATCATGCTCGACAACGATCACTGTATTGCCCAGATCACGCAGCTTGCGCAAGGTCGACAGCAGGCGGTCGTTATCACGCTGATGCAATCCGATGGAAGGCTCATCGAGCACATACATCACACCCGAGAGGCCCGCACCGATCTGGCTGGCGAGCCGGATGCGCTGGCCTTCGCCGCCCGATAGCGTGGCGGCCGAGCGGTCGAGCGTCAGATAATCCAAGCCGACGTTCACCAGAAACCCGAGCCGCTCACGGATCTCTTTCAGAATACGGTGCGCGATGACCAACTCCCGATCCGTAAACTTCAAGGAGGTAAAAAAGTCGGCCGCCGCCCGGATCGAGAGGCGCGTCACCTCGGCGATGGATTGTTTGTCGAGCTTGATCGCGAGACTTTCCGGCTTGAGCCGGGCCCCTTCGCAGACCTCACAAGCGTCGAGCAGGGTAAAGTCCTCGTCCTCCGGACAGCCGGGCGCGACCTGATAGCCGATACCGTCGCAGGCCGGACAGGCCCCGTGCGGGCTGTTGAAGGAGAAAATCCGCGGCGTCACTTCGGGATAGCTGACGCCGCATTTGATGCAGGCCAGCTTGTCGCTGTAGAGCCTGGTCTTTCCGTCGTCGGTGAGCACCGCCACCAGGCCGCCGGTCA
>CAYFPT010000004.1:0-35005 GCA_964345065.1 uncultured Bordetella sp. | reverse complement strand
GAGTGTGGCCTGCTGAGCGTACTGATTCCATGGGCAGACCTGCTGGCAGTCATCGCAGCCATAAATACGATTGCCGATGAGGGGACGCATCGCGGTCGGGATGCTGCCCTTTAACTCGATCGTGAGGTACGAAATACAGCGACGAGCATCCAGCTGATACGGGCCCACAAAGGCCTGCGTTGGGCAGGCCTGCAAACAAGCAGTACAAGTCCCACAGTGGCCCGCTGGCGCCTGGGGTGGGTCGGTGACGGCCTGCATTGGTGCAATCGGCAGGTCGGTTAAGAGGACTCCAAGAAAGAACATCGACCCCTGCTCGCGATTTAACAGTAACGTGTGTTTACCGCGCCAGCCGAGTCCGCACTGACGGGCAAGCTCCACCTCGAGCACGGGTGCAGAGTCCACGCAGGCCCGAAACTGTGCGTCTTGATCGGGCCACTGCCTGCGCAGCGCGCCCGCCAGCTGAAGCAGCCGCTGTCGAATCACTTTGTGATAATCGCGGCCCCGGGCATAGACCGAAATCACAGCCCGATCCGGAGTCCGAATCGCGGCGGAATGCTCCTGCTGCCACTGCTGGGCAGTCTCGTGCAGGTAATTCATTCCCACCACAATGGCCCGCAGTGCTTTTGGTGGCTGCGGCATCAGCCTCGCGGGATCTTCTCGGAGCTCTACATGTCGACTGAGATACGTCATCTCGCCGGCATAGCCTGCCGCGCACCACTGCCGATACTGGGCGATTGCGGGCGCCAAGCGGTCTGGCGCCTGGCCCGAAAGATCGACCACGCCAACGTGGCTAAATCCGAAAGAGCGGGCGATTAGAATCAGCTGTTCACGATCAGGCAGCATGCACCAAAGTATGAGCCAAAACCCCAAGCCCCTGCTGCGCAAAGAATTTCATCATCTTGACGCGCAGGCCTGCGAGCGGATCGCTGCAGCGACCGCACGGCTGGTGCTGCAAGCACTCCGTCAAGACCGTCGCAACAAGACTGCAGTGCAGATCGCATTGCGCGGCGAACTTGGCGCTGGCAAGACGACCTGGGTCCGCGGATTTCTCAGGGCCTGCGGCATCCGAGGCCGTGTCAAGAGTCCCAGCTTTAGTGTGGTGGAGTCTTATGAGATCGACCTGGAAGGCGCCGCCCTTCCCATTCATCATATTGATTTCTATCGGCAGGCTTCACCCGCCGATTGGTCCTCTGGGGGATTACGTGATCTCTTCACACAGCGGGCAATCGTGTTGATTGAGTGGCCGCAGCGGGCGGCCGGGCTCCCCGCAGCCCATATCGCGCTGGAACTGGCCTGGGAAGACGACATCAGCGGCGATGCGCCCCGTTGTCTCATGATCGAGTTTTTTAATCGCCCTGACGGACTGTCATTTGACGGCCCGCTTCCCCAATGGATCGCCGACGTCGACAAGTCCTAATCGGCACTGGCGGCACGCTGCTCGTGGGCCTGGTGGCCCGGCCCAGCATGGCCGCCCAGGTGATTGGCATTCGGCTCTGGCCAGCGCCAGCCTATACCCGAATCACGATTGAGCATGCGCCAGAGGGCCTGGTTTACAGCACGCAACTGCTCAAAGAACCGCTTCGTTTTGTGCTTGATCTTGAGGGGGTCACACTCAATTCTGCGCTACGTGAACTCACTGCCCGCGTCACCAGTAACGACCCCTTTATTCGCGCAATCCGCGTGGCCCAGTTTCAGCCGCGTGTGGTACGGCTGGTATTCGAACTCAAACAGGACATCAACCCACAGGTCTTCAGCCTGCCTGCGGTTGCGCAGTATCAGGCCCGGCTGGTCATGGATCTTTATCCGACTGTCGATGAGGATCCACTTTTTAATTTTCTGGCCACACTGGAGCGCGAGCGTGCCGTACCGCCTGGGGTCGCGCGATCGCCCGAGCTCTCCGATCCCGCACAGCATCGCCCGGCAGCCAAGGCAGATCGCAAGCCATTGGTCAGTCGGCTGGTGACCATCGCGCTGGATCCTGGCCATGGCGGGGAAGATCCCGGCGCAATCGGCAAACGCGGCACTTTTGAAAAAGATGTCGTGCTCTTGATTGCCCGCCGTCTGAAGCAGCTCATCGATGAAGAGCCCAATATGCGGGCGTATCTCACCCGGGATGGCGACTATTTCGTGCCACTGCACATGCGCGTTCGCCGGGCGCGACGGGTGCAGGCCGATTTGTTTGTGTCAATTCACGCCGACGCCTGGATCTCACCGAATGCACGTGGATCCTCGGTCTATGCACTGTCTGAAAAAGGGGCTTCCAGCAGCGCAGCCCGCTGGATGGCCAACCGGGAAAATAGCGCAGACTTAATTGGCGGACTCAATATCCGTCATCAAGACCCCTCGGTGGCCGAGATGCTCTTGGATATGTCGACCACGGCGCAAATTAAAGACTCACTTAAGCTCGGCCACGCCATGCTTACAGAAATCGGCGGCGTCAATGGGCTGCATAAGCCCCGCGTTGAGCAGGCGGGATTCGCTGTGCTGCGGGCACCAGAAATTCCTTCGATCTTGGTGGAGACCGCCTTTATCAGCAACCCTGATGAAGAGGCACGGCTGCGCGATGAGCAGTATCAGCAGCAGATGGCCGAGGCGCTGATCGCGGGCATTCGCCGTTACTTCCGCGCCAACCCGCCTTTAGCGCGGTCACAAAAAATCTCCTGATTCCTGGCCATGCTCTGTCTTTTAGGCCCCACCGCCAGCGGAAAATCCTCCTTGGCCTTTTGGCTTGCCCAGGAAATTCCTGAAATCGAAATCATCAGCATGGATTCAGCGCAGATTTATCGCGGCATGAATATTGGTACTGCAAAGCCGACGGCAGCCGAATGTGCGCAAGTACCCCACCACCTCATTGACATTCTTGATCCTGCAGAGTCTTACTCGGCAGCCCGATTTGTACAGGATGCGCAAAAGACAGCCGAACACATTCGCGCGCGCGGAAAAATTCCCATCATCGTTGGGGGCACAATGCTTTACTTTAAAGCCCTCTCCGAGGGCCTGGATGATTTGCCGACGGTGCCTGCCGAGATTCGCGCGCAGATTGCCCAAGCGGCCAGCGCGGCCGGCTGGCCGGCATTACACCAGCAATTGACCCGCATCGATCCCGAGACCGCCAGGCGGCTAAACCCCAATGATGCGCAGCGTATCTCTCGAGCGCTTGAGCTCTATCGGCATACTGGTGAAAGCATGACAACGCTGATTGCCCGGAGCGTTGCCCGCGGCACTCGGCAGCCCGCCAGCGAACGTCTGCGTGTTGTTGGCCTGCTGCCCGAGGATCGGGCATGGCTGCATCAACGTATTGGCAGTCGGTTTGAGCAGATGCTGGCCGAAGGATTCTTAGACGAGGTCCGCGGGCTTTTTCATCGCGGTGATCTTCACAGCGGACTTCCCAGTATGCGTTGCGTGGGCTATCGCCAGGCCTGGGACCATCTTGCGGGGCTGATCTCCTATGAAGCCTTTGTCGATGCTGCAATCGCTGCGACCCGGCAACTTGCCAAGCGTCAAATCACCTGGCTGCGAGGATTTAGCGATATCACGCGAGTCGATCCCCAGGGCCAAGCGCAGACTGCACGCCAGTTGTGTAAGGCGTTGATTCTGGCCGACTCAGCCTGCGACAGATCGGGGCCGACAATCACTACTGAATAATGGTCTGCGGCTCGCCTTCTGCGCGTGCGCGAATTTCCCCAATGCGATAGACCCGCTCGCCCTGCAGGGTCAGATGGGCGGCAATGGCCTCCGCCTGGGCCGCCTGCACGATGACCACCATGCCAATGCCGCAATTAAAGACCCGATGCATTTCGTCTCGGGCGATATTGCCTTTGGCCTGAAGCCAACGCATCACTGCCGGCATGGTCCAGGAATCTTCTTGGAGGACCGCCGTTAAATGCTCCGGCAGCACCCGCGGCACATTTCCGGTGAGGCCGCCTCCGGTGATGTGGGCCATGGCCTTAATGTGATCACGATGTGCCAACAGGGCCGAGTGTATGGGCCGGACATAGAGCCGAGTCGGTGCCATCACCAGTGTCGATAGCGACTGCTCCTCGCCCTCGATGCGAACGCTATCCACCGCCGGCAACGACATGCGGCCACACACATGCTCAAGTACTTTTCGTACGAGAGAATATCCATTGCTGTGAAATCCACTTGAGGCCAGGCCCAGCACAACATCGCCCTGCGCGACCCGTCGGCCATCAAGAATGTGGGCGCGCTCGACGGCCCCCACCGCAAATCCGGCGAGATCATATTCGCCATCGGCGTACATGCCGGGCATTTCTGCGGTTTCGCCACCGATCAGAGCGCAGCCCGAGGCTTCGCAGCCTTTTGCGATGCCCCCAATGACACTGGCCGCGGTTTCCACCGCGAGCCGGCCGCAGGCAAAGTAATCCAGAAAGAAAAGGGGCTCGGCACCCTGTACCAAAATGTCATTGACACTCATCGCCACCAGATCAATGCCAACCGTATCGTGCTTGCCGAGCGCAAAGGCCAGCTTGAGCTTGGTTCCAACACCATCAGTCCCCGAGACCAGCACCGGGTCTTTAAACCGCTTGGGTACCTCAAAAAGGGCGCCAAAGCCGCCAATACCCGCGAGTACTTCAGGCCGCATCGTGGCCCGTGCAAGGGGTTTGATGCGATCCACCAGGGCATCCCCCGCATCAATATCAACCCCCGCATCTCGGTAGGTCATCGCAATGGCTGGGGTTTTGTCGAGCTTGTCAGAACTCATGGGAGAGAATCTTCCTAAAATCGACATTTTATTGAACTTGTCGTCCCAACCCGCTAAAGCCCCAAGGATGCAGATTCCCCTAAACCTCATGGAGCCCCCCAGGCCCCATCTTGCCGACGGTGTTATCGGAAAAAACGCTGCCGCGCTCAGCGCGCTGGCAGCGTTGATTGAGGGGCCATCCACGGAGTTTGCGTCATTATTTTTGTGGGGCGCCCCGGGAAGCGGAAAGACCTTCTGGCTAAAGGCCTGGGCCCAGGACCATCCGGAGTCTGCGGTTTATTTCGACTTAAAAGCCCCCCAGCGGTCTCAGCCGGCCACGGACCCGCTCAGCCGCATCCTTGCGCAATTTCAGTCAGGCCCGCCACCGGCCTGCCTGTTGTTGGATCACCTGGATGCGGCGCCTGCCGCCACTGCAGGCCAGCTTTTTCAACTCTACAATGCCGCGCGGGAGGTCGGTGGCCGCATTGTCTGTGCAGCCGCCTGCGCGCCGTTGCATCTTCAGCTGCGCGATGACCTGCGGACCCGCCTGGGACAGAGCCTCATTTTTGAATTGCAGGAATTAAGTGATCAAGAAAAACGAACTGCCCTGCAGGAGCGGGCGATGCGACTGGGGCTGCCGCTGGCCGATGAGCTTATCGGCTATCTGCTTACCCGCCTGCCGCGGGATCTCGGACGCCTGATGCAGGTGGTCGATGGTTTAAATGAATTAGCGCTGTCGCGGCAGCGGCCTGCGACACTGCCGCTTCTGAAAGAGTTACTCGATTCCTGATATGCAAGCCCTGGCGTTATTTGATCTCGACAATACCCTACTGCCCATCGACAGTGATGTCTGCTGGGCACAGTTCCTGGTCGATCGCAATGTCGTCAACGCCCAGTGGTATTCACAGCGCAACGACTACTTCTATGCACAGTATTGCGCGGGAACACTTGATATTTATGAATTTTTAGACTTCCAGCTTGCGCCCCTGGCCCAACATCCTCGGTCGCAGCTGCTGGCCTGGCGCGAGGAATTTATGCGAGAGGTCATCCGGCCGCAGATCCACCCGCCCGCCCGTGAGCTGGTCGGGCAGCATCAGCAAAAGGGTGCGCTCTGCGCCATTGTGACGGCGACCAACGCGTTTATCACCGGGCCAATCGCACGCGAGTTTAATGTCGAGCACCTGATTGCCACCGAGATTGAAATCGGCGCCGACGGTAATTTCACCGGCAAGCCTGCGGGGCTGCCCAGCTTTCGCGAGGGCAAAGTGACTCGGGTTGAACAGTGGCTTGCCCTGCAGGGCCTTGGCCTGACCGATTTTTCTGAGTCGTGGTTTTACAGTGACTCTATGAATGATCTGCCCCTGTTGGCCCGCGTCGGCTCGCCGGTCGCCGTGAATCCCGACCCCCGGCTGCTCGCCCACGCCCAGGCCCAGGGCTGGGATGTTCTGGATCTGTTTAATCGGACCGAAAGCACAGGCGACTAGGCCCGGATGATTCGCAAACTCTTTAAAAATCTTTCGCGACTCGCCCCGGGCCGGCTGTCCATGAAGGCCCTCCGCCGATCAAAAGCGCCCGCTCATGAGCCCGAGATTCACAAAGGCAGCCGACTGGGCATTGATCGCCGGCTGATCTCCAATGCCGCCAGCCGTACCGTTGAGGAATTGCAGCGGGCAGGCTTTAAGGCCTATGTCGTGGGCGGCGCCGTTCGTGATCTGCTGCTCGGGATACGGCCAAAAGACTTTGATGTCGCGACCAACGCCGAGCCCGAGCAGATTCAACGGAGTTTTCGGCGGGCGCGCATCATCGGACGGCGATTCCGGCTGGTCCATGTCATGTTTGGACCCGAGACGATTGAGGTCTCGACCTTTCGTGCACTTCAATCCGACGATATCGAACTCGATGAACATGGGCGCGTGCTACGCGATAACGTCTTTGGTGAGCAGCACGAGGATGCGACCCGTCGTGATTTCACCGTCAATGCCTTGTATTACGACCCAGTCAGTGACCAGGTGCTGGACTATCACCATGGTGTAAAGGACCTCAAAGGCCGGATGCTGAGAATGATTGGGGATCCTGAGCATCGTTATCGCGAGGATCCCGTGCGGATGCTGCGGGCAGTGCGGCTGGCGGCAAAACTGGGTTTTGAGATTGATCGGGCAACCCGCCGCCCAATTCGTGAGATGGCCGATCTGATTCGCAATGTGCCCAATGCGCGGCTTTTCGATGAAATGCTCAAACTCTTGCACTCTGGAAATGCCCTGGAGGGCCTCACACAGTTACGGGCAGAGGGGCTGCATCACGGCTGCCTACCACTGCTGGACCTGGTGTTCGAACATCGTGACCCGCGCGGCTTGGATTTCGTCACGCGGGCACTGAAAGCCACTGATGCCCGCATCCATGATCGCAAGCCTGTTTCGCCAGGATTTTTATTTGCTGCCCTGCTCTGGAATTTAGTGAACGAACGCTGGCTGCAGCGGCATGGCCAGGGCGAGCATCTGATTCCTGCGCTTAACGCCGCCATTGATGAGGTGATTGAAACCCAGCTTGATGCCTTGGCGATTCAGCGGCGCTATGTCTCGGATATGCGCGAAATCTGGCTGATGCAGCCCCGCTTCGAGAAGCGCCAGCCGGCGACAATCAGCCGGCTGATGGAGCACATTCGCTTTCGTGCAGCCTATGATTTCATGCTGCTGCGGGCAGAGGCTGGCCTGTGTGATGCAGCACTTGCCCAGTGGTGGCAGGCCTATCTTGATGCGGACGCGGATGAACGCGGCCAGCTGATGGCCCAGACCAAGTCGCATCGGCTGGCCGCCGGCAGCCCGAGACGCCGTCGGCGGCGCAAGCCCGGAGGCAACACATCGGCGGGTTCCGGCCCATCCGATTAAGCATGGGCGCCATCACCGCCTACATCGGCCTGGGCGCAAACCTCGGCCAGCCCGATGCCGCCTGTGCATCCGCAATCCAACGCATCAGCGGCGTACCGGGAATCACCGTTTTGAAATCATCAGCGCTTTATCGAACTGTACCGATCGATGCGCCAGGCCCCAGCTACTGCAATGCGGTTATCGAAGTTGCTTGCGAACTTTCGGCAGCGGCGCTCTTGGATGGTTTGCTGGCCATTGAGCGCGAATTCGGCCGCACTCGGGCAGGCTGGAATTCGCCGCGTACACTGGACTGTGACCTGATTGCAATGCAGACGGTGCGGATTTGTGAGCCGCGACTGATCGTGCCCCATCCGCGGGCCCATCTCAGGGCCTTTGTGCTCATTCCCTTATGCGAGCTGAATCGTGAAGTCCTGCTGGGTCCGCCAGAGGCAGAAATGCTCGAGCCCGCAGGAGTATGGATTTCGCGGCTCTCGAGTGCGGCCCGTAATGAAGTGGAGCGCTGGTGAGACAATAGCCGCATGAATATGCCTGCGAACTTCACGGCATCCCGGCCGGCCTGGGCCAATCGCTTTCGCTCGATCGTCATCGAGGGGCCAATCGGTGTTGGCAAGAGCAGCCTGGCAATGAAGTTTGCGGAGCGTTTCGGCTACGTGCCGCTGATGGAAGCGCCACAGGAGAATCCCTTTCTTGCAAAGTTTTACCGCGACAGCAGCCGCTATGCGCTGCCCGCCCAGCTGTTTTTTCTTTTTCAGCGCATTGATCAGCTGCGGGAAGTCGCACAGCGTGATCTGTTTTCCGAAAATATTGTGAGTGACTTCATGATCGAGAAGGATCCGCTTTTCGCGCGGCTGACCCTTTCCGATGAAGAGCTCAGCCTGTATCAGAAAATCTATGACGCCCAGCGGCCGCAGGCGCCGACCCCTGATTTGGTGATTCTGCTGCAGGCCTCCGCCGATGCGCTGATCGAGCGGATCCATCAGCGGGGGGTTCCCATGGAACAGAACATGTCCGAGGATTACCTGCGCCGGCTCTCCGAGGCGTATATTTATTTTTTTCACCACTATGAGTCCTCGCCGTTGCTGATCATCAACACCGAGCAGCTCAATCCGATTGAGCGCGATGAAGATTTTGATGCGCTGATCGCTCAGATTGCCAGCTTTAAAGGGCGGCGGGCTTTCTTTAACGCCCACTAACTCCGAATGAAAATCGTCCGTAGCATTTCCGAACTGCGGGCCCAGCTCAGGGGGCAGCTGCGGACCGCGTTTGTCCCCACCATGGGCAATCTGCACGAGGGCCATCTATCGCTGATGCGGCTTGCAGCAAATCATGGGGATCCGGTTGTGGCCTCAATCTTTGTGAATCGGCTGCAGTTTGGCCCCAATGAAGACTTTGATAAATATCCGCGGACCCTGGACGATGACATCGCAAAGCTCGAAAAAGAAGGTGTCTATGTCTTGTTTGCGCCCGATGAGCGGGAAATGTATCCCGTGCCCCAGGAATATCGAATTAGCCCGCCCCAGGATTTGGGTGACATTCTGGAAGGCGAATTTCGGCCTGGATTTTTTATTGGCGTGACCACGGTCGTGATGAAGCTATTTCAGTGCGTGCAGCCTCAGGTTTCTGTATTTGGAAAAAAGGACTATCAGCAGCTGATGATTATTCGCCGCATGTGCAGCCAGTTTTCAATTCCAACGGAAATCATTCCTGCTGAAACGATTCGTGAGTCCGATGGGCTGGCCATGTCCTCGCGCAATCGTTACCTGAGTGCCGATGAGCGTGGCGAGGCCGTCTGGCTATCCAAGACACTGCAGCAGACCGCCGACCGGGTGCGCCAGGGCGTGGCCCAATGCCAGATCAATGTTCACGATGTGGCGGATCTGGAATCGGCCGCCCGGCAGGTGCTCAACCACCGAGGCTGGAAGACCGATTACATCGCCGTGCGCCGGCGCGCGGACCTCAAGCAGGTGGAGGCCGCCGATCTGGCCGAGCCGCAGCAGCTGGTCGTGCTGGGCGCCGCGAAGCTCGGCGCCACTCGGCTGATCGACAACCTGGAGATCTGATCAGTCCGCAACCAGGAGCGCCAGCAAGGCGCCCAGCCCTGCCGGAATTCCGAATCGCATCCAGCCTGGTGCCTCGCCACGGGAGATGACTTCGACCGGCACGGTCGCATGCTCCAGCAGACCCGCCGTCACTGAATTGCTGACGAGCCGAATCAGGGCAGACTCACGGCGCGTCCCGATCACAATCCGAGAGCAGCCCAGCCGACTGGCCAGCCGGCTGATGGCCTTGCCGGGGGAGACCGTGCGCAGCTGATGTTCAACGATCTGATCGCCGCTGGCTGCAAATGCCCGCCGCACGGTGTCGTAGATTTCACGGGTCCGATCCTGCGCAGCCTGGCGCCGGACCGATGAGGACAGAAACTTGCCAATATGCATCGGCAGCCGGGGAGACGCATACACCAGATGAATTTCCCTGGCACTCACGCTGGCCGGCAGACGGGCCAAGTGCTGGGCCGCCTCGTAGGCCTGGGCAGAGCCATTGACGGCCAGCATGATGCGTTCAACCTTAGCGGCTGACAGTCGATCTGCCTCGGGAAGTGGGCGGGGGGCTGCCTCAACCTCTTGCGTATCGGCTGTCGAATATGACGCTGCTGCAGGCTTGCGGCCTTTGAGCCATGCACCAAGAACCATCACTGCCGCCACCGACACCACGATCATGGTCCAGTGGATCCAGGCGGCAAGCGCATCGGCCCAGGCCTCGATCATGGGCTCGTTGAGCACCATCTTGGCGGCGGTAAAGGCCAGCACACCGCCACCGATATAGATCACCGACGGATAGCGTTCAATGAGCTTCAGCACGATCTTGCTGCCCCAGACCACGATGGGAATAGAGATCAGCAAGCCCAGCACCACCAGCAGAAAACTGCCGTGGGCTGCGCCAGCAACTGCAAGCACGTTATCAACACCCATTACCGCATCGGCGATCACGATGGTTTTCATGGCCCCCCAGAAGGTCGTGGCGGCAGGCGAATGCTCGTCGCCCTCGTTGCCCGGGGCAATCAATTTCACAGCAATCCAGAACAGCAGCAGGCCGCCGACCAACATCAGGCCAGGGATCTTCAGCAGCCAGACCACACCGAGTGTCATCAAGGAACGGATGACGATGGCGCCGATGGTGCCAAAGACGATGGCGCGGTGCTTATCTTTCTCGGGAAGGTTGCGGGCCGCCAGGGCGATGACGATGGCGTTATCGCCGGCCAGCACCAGATCGATCACGATGATGGCGGCAAGCGCGTAAAAAAACTCAGCAGAAAACAGTTCCATAAGGAGCTCCTTGGTGAACGGACAAAGTGAATAAACACAAGGTCTCGTTCCAGCGCAGTGCGCTGTGGCAGACCGGGTGTGGAGCACCGTAATGACGATCTGACCGGGCAGGGCGGGCGCCCTGCCGAACTACTCCCCCTGGAGGGACTACGGGCCGAAGTGTAATCGACCCGCCGCTTGAAGGGAAGACTTTTTTATCGGGAATAGCCCGATGACCACGGAGAACTATCGAATCAGCAGCGCGACGACCAGGGCCGCGATGCCGACGAAGGCCATGGTCTTCAGAATGGTTCGAGAGTTGGAATCGGGTGGATTCATCGTGGTGTCCAATGATGTTGACAAAAAAGGGTGTTCACAAAATAAGGTGCTTTCAAGGCCCGACCGAATGCTCTTCCCGTTTGCCCTGCCGCCAGACCAGCCACTTGCCAATGCTCACCACCAGCGCCATGCAAATGTAGGGCATGTAGTGCTCCGGAAAGCCCATGGTGACATGCAGCAGGGGCCCCACGCCGGTATCGGTATCGATCATCTCGCCGGCCAGATAGCCCAGCAGGGCACCGCCAATCAGAATCGTCCAGGAGAAACGCTCAATCATGACCATGACCACCTTGCTGCCCCAGACCACCAGGGGAATGCTCATCGCCAGGCCGATCACCAGCAGCAACACATCGCCCTTGGCGGCACCTGCTACGGCGATCACGTTATCTAAAGACATCGCCAGATCGGCAATGAGAATGGTCTTGATGGCATCAAAGAGCCTGCCCTTGGCATCCACCTCGTGGCCGTCTTCATCCTGAGGTCCGATGAGCTGAATGCCGATCCAGACCAGCAGCAGGCCGCCGATGAATTTCAGATAGGGCAGCTCGAGCAGCTTGACGGCAAAGATCGTGAGCACAATCCGCAGCACCACGGCCGCGAGCACTCCCCAGAAGATGCCCAGCTTGCGCTGCTTTTCCGGCAGATTGCGGCAGGCCAGGGCGATCACAATGGCGTTATCACCCGAAAGCAGAATGTTGACCCAGATAATCTGCAGAAGTGCCAGCCAGAACTCGGTGCTGAACGTTTCCATGTCAGTGCGCCTTTTCGATGTCGGATAGACGGTTGGGGATCAGAGCACGGACTTCAGCAGTTTGCCCATCTCGGATGGATTTTTGGTGGTCTTGATGCCACAGGCCTCCATGATGTCGAGCTTGGCCTGGGCCGTGTCGGCACCGCCCGAAATCAAGGCGCCCGCATGGCCCATCCGCTTTCCGGGGGGCGCCGTCACGCCAGCGATAAATCCAACGACCGGCTTTTTCATATTGTCTTTGGCCCACTGGGCGGCATTGGCCTCGTCGGGGCCGCCGATCTCACCAATCATGATCACCGCATCGGTTTCGGGATCATCATTGAAAAGCTTTAAGACATCGATATGTTTTAAACCATTAATCGGATCGCCTCCAATGCCGACAGCAGAGGATTGCCCCAGGCCGAGCTCAGTAACCTGGCCCACAGCCTCATAGGTCAGGGTGCCTGACCGCGACATGATGCCAATCCGGCCCTTGCGGTGGATGTGGCCGGGCATGATGCCAATCTTGATCTCATCCGGCGTGATCAGCCCGGGGCAGTTGGGCCCCAGCAGTAAGGTCCGCGTGTTACTGGCCTTCATTTTGTTGCGCACGACCATCATGTCACGCACCGGAATGCCCTCGGTGATGCAAATCACCAGATCGAGGTCGGCCTCGACGGCCTCCCAGATGGCATCGGCTGCGCCAGCCGGTGGCACATAAATCACGGAGACGGTTGCGCCTGTTGCGGCCTTCGCATCTTTCACTGACGCGTAAATCGGCACCCCTTCAAAATCCTCGCCCGCTTTTTTCGGGTTCACGCCGGCGACAAAACAATTTTTTCCGTTGGCATAGTCGCGACACATCCGGGTATGAAATTGACCCGTTTTGCCCGTGATGCCCTGCGTGATGACTTTGGTATTTTTATTAATCAGAATCGACATAGTTGGCGCTCCAGGGCTTATGCTTTTTTCGTGGCATCGACCACGCGCTGCGCGGCTTCGGCCATGGTGTCGGCCGTGATGATCGGCAGGCCCGATTCGGCGAGAATCTTCTTGCCGAGATCCTCGTTGGTGCCTTTCATTCGCACGACCAGTGGCACCTTTAATCCGACGGTCCGCGAGGCTGCAACGACGCCTTCCGCAATCACATCGCAACGCATAATGCCGCCAAAGATATTGACCAGAATCGCCTTGACTTTCGGGTTGCCCAGCATGATCTTAAAGGCCTCGGTGACTTTCTCTGTTGATGCGCCGCCGCCGACATCCAGAAAGTTTGCGGGCTCGGCACCATAGAGCTTGATGGTGTCCATGGTGGCCATTGCGAGTCCGGCACCGTTCACCAGGCAGCCGATGTTGCCATCCAGCTGAATGTAGGCGAGATCATATTTCGAGGCTTCGATTTCTGCGGGGTCTTCTTCGTCAAGATCACGCATCTCCACGATCTCAGGATGCCGATACAACGCATTCGAATCGAAATTCCATTTTGCATCCAGCGCAATCACATTGCCATTGCCGGTGAGAATCAAGGGATTAATTTCTGCCAGCGAGGCATCCGTTTCCCAGAAGGCCTGATACAGGCCCTTGAGCACCGAGCGGGCCTGCGGGATCGATGCCGCCGGAATGCCGATCTTGCTGGAAAGCGCATCGGCTTGCGCATCGGAGAATCCCGCCAGGGGGTCCACAAAAATCTTGTGAATCTTCTCGGGGTGGGTGGCCGCCACTGCTTCGATATCCATGCCGCCTTCACTTGAACCCATGACACAGACCCGCTGACTGACACGGTCCGTGACCACGGCGACATAGAGTTCTTTTTTGATATCGGCGCCCTCTTCGATCAGCAGACGCCGAACCTTTTGTCCCGAAGGGCCAGTCTGGTGGGTCACCAGCTGCATGCCCAGGATCGCCGACGCATGGGCCTTGACTTCATCGAGGGATTTGGCGACTTTCACGCCGCCGCCTTTGCCCCGCCCGCCCGCGTGGATCTGGGCCTTGACCACCCAGACGGGCCCGCCTAAGCCCTGGGCCGCCTTGACCGCCTCATCGACCGTAAAACACGGGGTGCCGCGGGGCACGGCGACACCATACTTGCGCAGGATTTCCTTGCCCTGATATTCATGAATTTTCATGCTCAACTGCCTCCCGTTTTTTGCGGGTCAGTTTAGCACGCAGGCCCTGCGAGACCGCGCCGCAACGGGGCCTAAGCCGCCATCAGCGGCGGGAAAACTGCCGGAAAAAGTCGCGAATTAATGAAGTGGGAAAACCGCGCTGCTGCAAAAACCGCTGCTGCCGAGCGGCCTCTTGAAATGAATCCGGAGCCGAACCAAATTTTTTTTGCCAGACCTCTCGGAGTCGATCGGATTCGGTCTGCGTGAGCTGATCGATGGCGGCAGCAGCGTGATGCCCTGCAACGCCCTTTTGCTGCAATTCAAATGCAATGCGGCGTACGCCAAACCGTGCGCCCCGGATGCGCGCAACCGACTGCGCAAAGCGTGCATCGGACAGCAGGCCCTGCTGCTGAAGTGAATCTAGAATCTCTGCGAGGGCTTGGGCGCTCTGGGCCAGCGGAAGAAATTTTCGCTCCAGCTCATGCCGGGAGTGCTCCCTTCGGGCGAGGGCAGCAAGCACCCTCGCCCGAAGGGCGGCTGAAGAAAGGGGGTCAGTCTTGCTCTGCGACAGCTTGCGCCTCGCCTGCGGGACGCGCATTAACGCCAAACTTTTCGCGCAGTTTGTTTTCAATCTCTAGAGCGATATCCGAGTTTTGGCGCAGAAACTCGCGGGCATTGTCTTTGCCCTGGCCAATGCGCTCACCGTTATAGCTGTACCAGGCGCCTGATTTTTCAACAATGTCACTTTCTGCGCCCAGATCAACAATCTCGCCCTCTCGGGAGATGCCCTCGCCATAGAGGATGTCGAAGGTTGCCGACCGAAAGGGCGGTGCGACTTTGTTTTTCACAACCTTGACCTTGGTCTCAGAGCCGGTGACTTCCTCGCCCTTTTTGATGGAACCCACCCGCCGAATATCAAGACGCACCGAGGAATAAAACTTCAGCGCATTGCCGCCGGTGGTGGTTTCGGGATTGCCAAACATCACGCCAATCTTCATGCGGATCTGGTTGATGAAAATCACGAGGGTATTGGTGCGGTTGATGTTGGCGGTGAGCTTGCGCAGGGCCTGTGACATCAGACGGGCCTGCAGGCCGGGCAGTGAATCGCCCATTTCGCCTTCAATCTCTGCCTTGGGTGTGAGGGCAGCAACGGAGTCCACGACAATCAGATCCACCGAGCCGGATCGGACCAGAGCATCAACGATCTCTAAGGCCTGCTCGCCGGTATCGGGCTGTGAGATGAGCAGCTCGGAGAGGGTGACGCCGAGTTTCTGGGCGTATTGGGTATCGAGGGCATGCTCGGCATCCACGAAGGCGCAGGTGCCGCCGATTTTCTGCATCTCGGCGATGACCTGCAGTGTGAGCGTGGTTTTGCCCGATGACTCTGGGCCATAGATTTCGACAATCCGGCCGCGGGGCAGGCCGCCGACACCGAGTGCCAGATCCAGGCCCAGGGAGCCGGTTGAGACGACTTGAATATCCGGGGCGACATCGTTTTCGCCCATACGCATGATCGAGCCTTTGCCGAATTGTTTCTCGATTTGGGATAAGGCGGCCTGCAGCGCCTTGGCTTTTTCGGCACGGTTTTTGGGGTCTTGTTTATCTTGCATGGGGGCGGATCCTTTGGGAGATTGGGGTTAGAAGCTGGGCCGGCGATGGAGAAATATTACTGTATATAAAAACAGGTTACAAGGGGTAGCGCCATTCTAAAAAACCGACCGCCCGGCCTGCTATCCGCAAAAAGACTTAGGCCTCGGGCGCCCTGGCCCGGCAGAGCTCACCGAAAAGCCCGGCCATGGCCCAGGCCGCAGCCTGCCGCTGAATTTCCGCCCGATCCCCCCAGAAAAACCGCTGCTCTGCCCGCACACCCTGCGGGCCCGCCCAGGCAAAACAGACCGTGCCGACAGGCTTGGCGGGCTGGGCCCCCTGGGGGCCGGCAATGCCGGTGATCGAAAACGCAAACAGGCTCTCGGGGATGTGCTTGGCGGGGTCGGACAGCATCCTTCGATGCTGACTGCGAACGCCCTGGGCCATCTCGGCAGCCGTCTGCAGACTGACCGCACCCTGCTGCTGCAGGGTTTCGGCCTGAACTCCCAGGAGTCCCTGCTTGACCGCATTGGCGTAGCTGATGACGCCCCCATCAAACCATCGGCTTGACCCCGCAATCGCAGTGATCCAGTGGCCGGCCAGTCCGCCCGTGCAGGACTCCGCCACCATCAATCGGCCGCGGTGCCGCAGAAGGCCCAAGCCAATTGCCAGCCCCAGTACCAACGCGAGATCGTCCGAAATCCGGCCCACTTCGTTTTGCTTTAACGCCACCACGCCTCCAGCAGATGGGCAAGCCGCAGCAACACAGCACAACTGAGCAGGGTGTAGGCCGCCGCGACAAGATCATCGAGCATCACGCCCCAGCCGTCTCGGCTCAGACGATCGATGGTGCGAATCGGAGGGGGCTTCACGATGTCAAAAAAACGAAACAGCGCAAATCCCACCGCCTCAATCAACCACTCCGGCACATGGCCCATGGCATGAATGCCGGCAGGATCACTGGCCTTGGGCAGAATCCAGAGCACAAGCCAGAACGCCACAATCTCATCCCAGACCATTGACCCATCATCGGCCCTTCCCAGGGCACGGCCGGTCACCGTGCATGCAACTGCGCCCATCACCACACCCGATGCGATCAATACCGCCCAGGAGAAGTCCGTCATGATCGGGTCGATCATCAAAAATACAATCCAGGCCCAGACTGTTGCGACCGTGCCGGGGGCGTGAGGAAAAAATCCGCAGCCAAATCCAAATGAGATCAGGTGCGCAGGATGCGACAGCAGGCCCACCCGCTGCGCAGGCCGTGCAGGGGATGCGGCAGGCACTCCGCTCTGATTAGAAATGTCGGAATCCGCCACGCGCAATCATGTCCTGCAGAGATTCGGGGGGCGGCTGCCCTGCGGCATCCCGCCAGCGCACGCCTGGCGTATCGCTTACTTCCACGCTGCCAATGCGCGTCAACGCAAGGCCCAGCTGCGCGCCCAACGCCTGAAGATGGGCCCGCTCACGCGGGGCCGCTCCAAAGAGCAATTCGTATTCATCACCACCCGTGATTGCAAGGCCCGCCGCCTGTGATGGTGTTAGCCTGCCGGCTTTAGTGGCCTGCTGCACTAAAGGCCCAAGCGGCAGCTGCGGCCAGTTCACATTGGCCTGCAGAAGCTGCGGCTGCACCGCACGATGTTGTGCCGCGCTCAGCAAATGCATCAGTTCGGACTGCAGTCCATCCGAGATATCAATGGCTGCCGATGCGCGGCCCACAAGCGCCTGCCCCAGCGCGAGACGCGGCTGCGGTGAATTCAATTTTGGGTCATTGATGGCCTGCGCAAGTGCAAAGGCCGCATCGCCCAGATGGCCGGAGACCCAGAGGTCATCGGCCGGCTGCAGACCATCGCGTCGCAATGCCGTGCCCGCCTGAACAACACCCAAGACGGTGACTGAAAATACTTCCGGTGCCCGCGGGCCCACGGCAGTCGTATCGCCTCCCACCAGCGGACATTGCGACTCACGGGCCAGGCAAAGCATCCCATCGATAAAGGATTCAATCCACGGCCTGCGAATCTCACGCAGGCCCGCCGACAAGGTAAAGGCCAAAGGCCGAGCGCCCATGGCTGCAAGGTCAGATAGATTCACGGCCAAGACCTTGTGGCCTAAAGACCGCGGATCGCAGTCGGCAAGATAGTGCCGGCCTTCGATCAGCATATCGCTGGCCACCGCCAGCTGCTCCTGGGCGCCGAGCGGGGGAATCAGTGCCGCATCATCACCGATGCCGAGGGCGAGCGGATGCTGATAAAACGGCTGGCCTTGGGCCGCCGGGCCTTGCAACAGTTGTGCGATGAATTCGAATTCACCCAGATTAGCCATGGGGTCGCACGGTCGCCGCCAGCTTATCGAGCACGCCGTTGATGTACTTGTGCCCATCGGTGCCACCAAACGATTTGCCCAATTCGATCGCCTCATTGATGACCACACGAAACGGCACTTCTGGCGCATGCAAAAGCTCGTAGGTTGCCAAGAGCAAGATGGCGTGTTCCACCGGAGAGAGCTCGGCCAAAGGCCGATCACACTGGGATGAAAATGTTTCACGTAAGGCAGCGCTCTCGCGAATCGTCCCATGCAGCAGGCGATCAAAATATTCCTGATCGCATCGGCTAAACGCCTGCTGCTCGCGCAAAAATGCATCGATTGCACCGGCATCTTCACCGGAGACCAGCCACTGATACAGGCCCTGAACCGTCAGACTGCGCGAGGCCCTGCGGGCACCCCGGGCAGTTGAATCGGGCCGGCTAGTCGTCATCGCCGCTGAGTTGATCGTCAATCGCAAACAAGAGATTCGCCATCTCCACGGCGGCCTGCGCACAGTCGCGGCCTTTTTCATCGGCCCGGGCCATGGCCTGTGCGTCGTCCTCGGTGGTCAGAATCCCATTGGCAATCGGAATATGAAACTCAAGCGCGACCCGCGCAATGCCCGTGGCCGATTCATTAGAGACGACTTCGAAGTGGTAGGTCTCACCACGAATGACCGCACCTAAGGCAATCAAGGCATCGAATCGGCCAGTCTCCGCAAGCTGCGATAGGGTCAATGGAATCTCGAGCGCACCGGGCACTGTGGCGAGAAATGTATCGTTGGGATCCACGCCCAGCCGGACCAGCTCCTGAAGGCACGATGCCCGAAGGGCCTGGCCCACGGCTTCATTAAATCTTGCCTGCACGATTGCGATTCGAAGGCCTTCGCCATCGAGATCGACCTTGATTTCATTCATGGACTTCTCCGCCAAGATAACCGGTCACTTCCAAACCAAAACCCATCATGCTCGGCATTTTTCTCGGCTGCGACAACACCCGCATTTTTCCGACGCCGATATCCCGCAAAATCGCTGCCCCCAGTCCATAGTTGCGCAGCTGGGCACTCTGGCCCGCCGCCACCGACTTCACAGGGCCAGCAGCAGGCGAGCCCGATGCCACGGCGTTTTCCAGCAACGCCTCGGCAGAGATCGCGCAATTCAGTAACACGACGACTCCCTCGCCATGACGCTGTATGGCCTGCAAGGCCTGCGCCAGGCCCCAGCTGTGCGAGGTAGGGCCCGTGTCCAGCGCGTCCATCACCGTGAACGGCTCATGGACCCGAACCAGACACTCACGGTCATGGGCTGGTGTGCCCAGCACTAAAGCCAGATGGGGCTGACGGGCCGCACGGTCACGATAGACCATCAAACGAAATGGCCCATGGGCGGTCTGAATGGCGCGCTCAGAAAGCCGCGAGACCAGACTCTCGTGGGCGCTGCGATATTTAATGAGATCGGCAATCGTGCCGATTTTTAATCCATGGATCTTGGCAAATGCGACCAGATCGGGAAGCCGGGCCATCTCGCCGTCGTCTTTCAAAATTTCACAAATCACTGCAGCAGGCTCAAAGCCTGCCAAAGCCGCCAGATCACAGCCCGCCTCGGTATGGCCGGCCCGGGCCAAGACGCCACCGGATTGGGCCATCAGGGGAAAAATATGGCCGGGCTGCACAAGATCCTGCGGCCGGGCGTCCGCGGCCACCGCCGCGGCAATCGTGGTCGCACGATCTGCAGCACTGATGCCCGTGGTCACGCCGCTGGCGGCCTCAATCGAGACCGTGAATGCCGTGCCATGCGAAGAGCGATTCTCGTTGACCATCAGCGGCAGATTGAGCTGACGGCAGCGGGCCTCGGTCAATGTGAGGCAGATCAGCCCCCGGCCATGCTTGGCCATGAAGTTAATTGCATCGGCGGATACGCAGGCGGCTGCCATGACCAGATCGCCCTCGTTCTCGCGGTCTTCATCATCAACCAGCACGACCATGCGGCCCGCACGTAATTCGGCAATCAGTACGTCCGCATCAGAGAGCTCTCGGGCGGGGGTCATCGTGGGGCCTGCTGCATGCGGTGAAGGATACGCTCAACTTGTTTAGCGATTTGATCGACCTCGATATTCATCCGGTCGCCGGGCCGCCGAAGCTGCAGCACCGTGGACTGCCAGGTATGGGGAATAATGTTGATACTGATATGACAGCCATCGGGGCTATCGGCGACGGTGTTGATCGTGAGGCTCACGCCATCGCAAGCAATTGAGCCCTTCTCGCTCACATAAGCGGCCAGGCCAAGCGGCAATTGCACATCGAGTCGATGCGACTCCCCTTGGGGTGTGATCGCCTTGACGGTGCCGGTGCCATCAATGTGGCCACTGACCCAATGGCCGCCAAACCGATCATCAGCGCGCATCGCTTTTTCAAGATTCACCGGGCCGGGATGGTCCAGGCCTGCCGTTCGATTTAAGCTCTCACGCGAGACATCCATCTGCAGGGTCTTGCCCTCGCGGGATACGACGGTCATGCAGGCGCCATTAATTGCAATCGAATCGCCGATCTGAATATCGTCAGCCGTCAGGCTGCCCACATCCACCGCAATGCGCAGGCCGGGTGAATCGCCTGCCCAGCCCGTGACAGCGGGCTGGACCGAAACAATGCGGCCCACTGCCTGAACAATTCCCGTAAACATGGCGGCAGTCTAGCCCTGCGGTCCGCTTTTCACCAGGCGCAGACGCAGCGCATCACCCATCACGAGATGCTCTTTCCAACGCCAGCGTGGGGCCTGCTCAGGATTGGTCCACGGGCCCACACCAGATGCCAACGGCATGCCCTCGCCCAACAGCGTCGGTCCGACATAAATCAGCCACTCATCAATCAATCCAAGCCGCATCATCGCGCCACTGAGATGGGCACCGGCCTCCAAATGAATCTCATTGCATTCCCGCGCCGCCAAGGCCAACATCAGCGCGTGAAGGTCTAGCTTTCCAGAGTCTGGCGATGCGGGCAGCGTGATGATTTCGAGGCCACGATCACGCAGGGCCTGGGCTTTTTCCTGATAAACGGGAAGGGCCAGGTCGACGCAGACTGCAATCAAGGCCTGGCCGCTTTGAAGAATGCGGGCCTGCGGATCAATCTCAAATCGCGTATCGACAACCACACGCAGGGGCTGACGGGCAGTCTCAATGGCGCGGACGGTCATCTGGGGATCATCTTTGCGCACGGTGCCAATGCCGGTGACCACTGCACAGGCCCGCGCCCGCCAGACGTGGCCATCGTCGCGTGCGGCGGCCGATGTAATCCATTGGCTGGCCCCGTTGGGCAGCGCCGTGCGGCCATCCAGTGACATCGCGGCTTTCGCGCGGACCCAGGGCCTGCCGATGGTCATGCGCTGAATAAAGCCGGGGTTTAATTCGGCGGCTTGCTCGGCCAGCAGCCCACATCGCACATCAATTCCTGCATCACGCAGCATCTGCATGCCGCGTCCTGACACGCGCGGATTCGGGTCTTGCATGGCGACAATGACACGCTCCACACCCGCAGCCCGCAGGGCCTCTGCGCAGGGTGGGGTCCGTCCGAAATGGCTACACGGCTCCAGCGTGATGTAGGCCGTTGATCCCGCTGCGCGGTGGGATCCGGCCTGTGCGATCGCAAGGGCCTCGGCATGTGGCCTGCCGGCACGCTCATGCCAGCCGGTGCCGACCACCTCGCCGGCCTTCACCAGCACACATCCAACACGGGGATTGGGCGATGTGGTGTTCATGCCGAGCGCCGCCAATGCAAGCGCCTCGCGCATGAAGTGTTCGTCTTGTGGCGTGTACACGGCGCCGCTATTTCTTTTTCTTGAGGCCGCGTCTGGCCGCCGCCCGGGGGCTGACCTCGGCAACGAGTTCTTGAAACTCGGCCACATCCTGAAAGCTGCGGTAGACCGAAGCAAATCGAATGTACGCAACCTTGTCCAGCTTTCGCAGCTCCGCCATCACCAGCTCGCCAATGCGCTGTGTTGCAACCTCGCGCTCGCCACTGGCGGCGAGCTGCTCTTCAATTTTTCGCACTGATGCATCGAGAATCTCAGCGGGGACTGGCCGCTTGCGCAGCGCTAAGGCCAGGCTTGCACGCAGTTTTTTTTCATCGAACTCAAGGCGTGCACCATTTTTTTTCACCACCGTGGGCAGCGAGACCTCAATGCGTTCGACGGTTTTGAATCGACGGCCGCAGGCAAGACATCTGCGGCGGCGGCGAATCTCGACGGCATCATCGGAGACCCGAGTCTCCGTGACCTGGGTGTCATCCGATGCGCAGGCAGGGCAGCGCATGGCGAATTCGATCCTGGCCTAGCGATACACCGGAAAGCGCGCTGTTAACGCGGCAACCTGGCTGCGCACGCGCGCGATGGCGGCCCCATCTTCGGGCGCCTCGAGGACATCGGCAATCAGATTACCGACCTGGCGCATTTCTTCGGGCCCAAAACCCCGGGTGGTGCAGGCGGGGGTTCCCAGGCGAATGCCACTGGTCACCATCGGCTTTTCAGGATCATGGGGAATCGCGTTTTTATTCACGGTGATGTGGGCGGCCCCAAGGGCAGCCTCTGCGGTCTTGCCGGTAATGCGCTTTGCCCGCAGATCCACCAGCATGAGGTGGCTTTCGGTTCTGCCCGACACAATGCGCAGACCACGGGCCACCAACGACTCGGCCAACGCCTGCGCATTCTGAATGATGGACTTCGAGTAGGCCTTGAACTCTGGCCGCAGTGCCTCACCAAAGGCCACCGCCTTTGCGGCGATGACATGCATCAAGGGCCCGCCCTGCAGGCCCGGAAATACCGCGCTGTTGATGGCCTTTTCGTGCTCTGCCTTCATCAGAATGATGCCGCCACGCGGGCCGCGCAGGCTTTTGTGGGTGGTCGAGGTCACCACATCAGCATGGGGTACAGGATTCGGATAAACACCGCCAGCGATGAGGCCCGAATAATGGGCCATATCCACCATAAAAATTGCACCAATCTCTTTGGCCACCGCGGCAAAGCGGCCCCAGTCGGTTTTCAACGCATAGGCCGAAGCCCCTGCAATCAGCAGCTTGGGCCGGTGCTGCCGTGCCAAGGACTCCATCTGGTCGTAATCGATTTCTTCTTTCGCATTTAAACCATAGGGCACCACATTGAACCACTTGCCCGACATATTCAGCGGCATGCCATGGGTCAGGTGGCCGCCCTCAGCCAGCGACAAGCCCATGATCGTGTCACCGGGTTTGAGGAATGCAAAAAATACGGCCTGATTGGCCTGGGCACCCGAATGCGGCTGAACATTGGCGGCCTCGGCGCCGTAGAGTTTCTTGAGCCGATCAATGGCCAGCTGCTCGACGACATCCACATGCTCACAGCCGCCGTAATAACGTCGGCCCGGATAGCCCTCAGCATATTTGTTGGTGAGCTGCGATCCCTGCGCCGCCATCACGGCCGGACTGGCGTAGTTCTCCGAAGCAATCAGCTCGATATGATCTTCCTGCCGCTTATTTTCCGCAGCGATGGCTGCGGCAACTTCTGCGTCATGTTGGGCGAGCGGGATTTGACGATCAAACATAGGCCTTCCTATTCAGATGAGGGGCGGGTTGGGAGTTCACAGACAGCAGGCACCATTGAAACCAGAGCACACCATAAATCAAATGCGCAGTCAGCAAATGCACCGGCTGGGCCATCATGGGAAAGCCCAGATGATTTAAAGCGCCGCCCAGCAGCATTTCAAAAACAATCAGCAGCACCAGGCCGATCGCCGCACGGCCGACCACGGTTTTTCGCAGCGGCGAGCGCATCACCTTGAACGTGAGGACGGCCGCCAGCAGCAGAATCGCCCAAGAAAATGATCGGTGTACATAAAAAATCTGGGGCACCAACTCAATCCACTGATTGCGCTCGAGGTCGGTCGCACTGCGGCTGATCAGATCCACGCTCTCGCGGATCTGCAGGCCCAAAATAATTTGCACCACCAGGGCTGCAATCGTCAGCAGCAGCAGCGGCCGAAACCATCCGGGCAGGCCGCCGCCCGCGGCCTCGGTCACCCGGGCCGAAAGCCGATCACGGCAGGCCCGAGTGGTGGCATAAATTAAGGCCATCTGCACCGCAAAGGCACCGGCCATATGCAAGGAAATCACCACGGGCTTGAGGTTACTTGAGACCACCTTGGAGCCCAGCCAGCCGTTAAACGCCACCGCCAGCAGGGCGGCCACCGCAACGAAAAAAACCGGTGGATCGATTCTGCGAAAACGTGCGGCGGTCACCACAAAGGCAATAATCAGCAGGCCAATCATGGCCCCCACCAGGCGATTGACATACTCAATCCAGGTCTTGACGGGGTCAAAGGGCGCCTTGTCGTAGCCCCGATCTGCGTAGCGTTCACGCCAGTCGGGCGGCAGCTGCGACTCATCCGTCGGCGGGATCAGCTGGCCAAAACACAGCGGCCAATCCGGGCAGCCCATGCCTGCACCCGTTGCCCGCACCGTGCCGCCGACAAGAATTAAAAAATAGACCGCGACAATCGCAATCAGCCCCGCAATCAGCACGGGGCGATCGGGCCGCGGGTGGCTCAGCGCATTCATGCGGAAATGCTCACCCGAGCAAACTTGCGTTTTCCTACCTGCAAGACATAGGTGCCCGCCGAGAGCTGCAGCTGCCGATCGACGATTTTCTCACCGTCGATGCGCACGCCACCTTGCTCAATATTACGAATCGCCTCAGAGGTCGAAGGCGCAAGGCCAGATTGCTTTAAGGCGGCAACAATGCCGATGGGCGCACCGGAGAGCGCCATCTCAGCGATGTCCTCGGGGATCTCACCTTGTTTGAAACGGGCCTCGAAATCTTCGAGGGCCTTAATCGCCGCCGCACGGCTATGGAAACGCTCGACAATTTCCATTGCGAAATCCACTTTGACATCGCGAGGATTTCGGCCCGCCGCCACCTCGGCCTTCAGGGCGGCGATGGCGGTCAAGGATCGAAACGATAAGAGCTCAAGATAATTCCACATCAGCCCATCGGAAATGGACATCAGCTTGCCAAACATCTCCGATGGCGCATCCAGCAGGCCCACAACATTGCCCTTGCTTTTGCTCATCTTCTCGACGCCATCTAAGCCCACGAGCAGCGGCATTGTCAGAATGCACTGCGGCTCCTGGCCGTATTCGCGCTGCAGCTCCCGGCCCACCAGCAGATTAAATTTCTGATCGGTGCCGCCGAGTTCAAGATCGGCCTGCAGCGCCACAGAGTCATAGCCCTGCACCAGCGGATAAAGAAACTCGTGCACCGAGATCGGCGTGCCGCCCCGATACCGCTTGGTGAAGTCATCACGCTCCAGCATGCGGGCCACCGTGTAGCGGGCCGCCAAGGTAATCATGCCGCGCGCACCCAGGGCATCGTTCCACTCGGAGTTGTAACGAATCTCGGTCTTTTCGGAATCCAGCACCAGCGCAGCCTGATTGAAATAGGTCTGGGCATTGGCCCGAATTTCTTCTGGCGACAGCGGCGGCCGTGTGGCGTTGCGGCCCGTCGGATCACCAATCAAGGCGGTGAAGTCCCCGATCAGAAAAATGACGGTGTGGCCAAGATCCTGCATCTGGCGCAGCTTATTGAGCACCACCGTGTGGCCCAGGTGTAAATCGGGCGCGGTCGGATCCAGGCCCAGCTTCACCCGCAGCGGCTTTCCCGTACGTTCACTGCGGGTGAGTTTGTCGACAAACTCGCTGGCGACCAGCAATTCTTCACCGCCACGCATCACGGTCTGCATCGCCTGGGCCACCGCCGGGGACATTTCAGGCAACGGGCCGCCGCTGGCGCCTGAAACCGGGGACTGAGTTGCTGAATTCAAGGGGATCTCGCAGGGGGAAAAGGCTAGAATTTTAGCCCTTATGCGCAGGCTCATTCTTCGGCGCCCGGAGCGCCTCTGGACACTTGGCCCGGCCGTTTTTGGCGTGATGATGGCCGCCATCACGGCCTTTGGTTTATCGGGCATCTCGGAGGCCGAATCGCGGGTGCTGAATCAGCAGGTCGCCATCGAAATCAAGCCCGAGGCCCTTGAACTTCAGATGAAGGCGCTGGCTGCGCATGGCCTTGAGCTGACCCGCGAAGACGAGGTCCGAAAAAACGATTCGTTTGACGGCCTCTTGGAGCGGCTCGGCGTGGAGGATCGGGATGCCCGGCAATACCTACGCAAAGACGCACGCACCGCCGCCATTTTGCGCAACAGTGCGGGACAGACTGCGCTGGTCAGAACCGACCTGGAGGGCAGGCTGTTACGACTGCAGCTGCTCAATAAGTTGGATGCCTGGATTGTCGAGCGGACAGGCGAAGGCCAGTTCACGACCCGCGTCGCGCGACTGGGATCCGAGATGCGAATCGAGCACCGCTCCGTGCAGGTGGGCCGATCCTTTTACGGCGCCATGGATGAGGCGGGTGTGCCCGAGGCCATCACGGAGCAGGTCGTGACCTTATTTGAATCGGATCTTGATTTCCGCCGGCAGGTGAGTTCGGGCGACATCGTGCGCGTGATTTATGAAAATCAGCTGGTCGGAGGCCGCGACATTGGGGCTTACAAACTCCTGGCGGTTCGATTTGAGGCCGGGCAAAAGACCTATGAGGCCCTGTACTTCGAGCATCCCGAAACCGGCAAGGGCAATTACTACGATGCCCAGGGCCGCTCGGTGAAACGCGGATTTCTCGCTGAGCCGCTGCGCTACACACGGATGTCATCGGGATTCACAACCTATCGCCTGCATCCGCTTTTCGGTGATCCGCGGGCCCATCGCGGTCTTGACTATGCCGCACCCTATGGCACGCCGGTGCGCAGTGTGGCCGATGGTGTTGTCGTGTCGAAGGGCTGGAGCACCGGCTACGGCAACACGGTGGAGATCAAACACAATGAACGTTACTCCACGCTGTATGCCCACCTTAGCGATTACGCGCCCAAGATGGTGCGAGGTAAAAATGTCAACATGGGTGAGGTCATCGGATTCGTCGGCACCACCGGCTGGGCCACCGGCCCCCATCTGCACTATGAACTGCGAGTCAATGGCCGGCATGTGGATCCGAGCCGAATCATCGCGGAAAATCCGCAGGTTCCCAGTCTCTCCGGCAGTGCGCTGAAAAGTTTTGAAGTGGCGGCAACCGATCTACGAGGCCGGTTATCGCTTCTTGATAACGTGAATACGGCCCGGGCCCAGTAGGCCATGAAATTCATCGCCGGCGTGATGACGGGCACCAGCATGGATGCCATTGACATCGCGGTCCTGCAGATGGGAGAGACGGTAACGCTCGGCCAGGTTCAGCAAGACATTTCGCTGCGCGGATTTTTCTCTCGGCCGATTGATGCGGCCCTTCGAGAGGCGCTTTTTGAATTACAACAGCGCGGCGATGATGAACTGCATCGCAGCTCACTGGTGGCCAATAGTTTTGCCGATGCGATCAGCCGTACCGTGCTCGAAGGCCTGGCCCATCTGGATATCCGCAGCCGGGATGTCATTGCGCTCGGCGTGCATGGCCAGACCCTGCGGCATCAGCCGCGGCTGGGGTACTCAATTCAACTGAATGCGCCCGCCCGCATCGCAGAGACGACCGGCATCACGGTGGTGTCGGATTTCCGCAGCCGGGACATTGCCGCCGCAGGCCAAGGCGCGCCCTTGGTGCCCGCCTTCCATCAGGCCCTCTTTGCAGACCCCAAAACGCTGCGCGCCGTGATCAATATTGGTGGCATCGCCAACATCACCTGGCTGGGGCCCATGCTCCTGGGCTACGACACTGGGCCGGGCAATCTCTTGATGGATGCCTGGACCGAGCGCCATCTGGGTCAGGCCTTTGACACCAATGGGCAGTGGGCCCAAAGCGGCCAGGCCCACAAGCTGCTGCTGAAGGCCATGCTGGGCGATCCATTTTTTGCATACGCGCCGCCACGCAGCACCGGCCGTGAGCTTTTCAATGCCGCATGGATAGATGGCTTTTTAGGTCAGTCGGCATTTGCAGGCATTGCCGCGCAGGATGTGCAAGCAACACTGCTTGCATTGACGGCCGATAGCATTGCCAATGAAATCGCGCGTCTGGAGCGGCTTGCCAAGAATGAACGGCAGCCCCTGTGTGATCAGGTCCTGATTTGTGGTGGCGGTGCACGCAATGCCGCGCTGATGCAGCGGCTCTCGGAATCGATCCGAAAAGCAGCGGGCCGTGACTTGCCGGTCCAGTCCACCGAAGCGATTGGCTGGTCGCCGCAGGCCATCGAGGCCGCAGCGTTTGCCTGGCTTGCCAGCCGCACACTCATGGGACAGCCGGGCAACTGCCCCACCGTCACGGGCGCTGTCGGCCCCCGCATACTCGGCAGCATCACGCCGGCTTAGACTTTAGCCGCTCGTCAATCCACTCCAGCCAATGGCGCACGGGAGTCTTGGTGCCCGACTCGAGATGGGTAATGCACCCAATGTTGGCCGAGAGAATCACTTCGGGTTGGCTGGCCATCAAAGCAGTGAGTTTGCGGGCCTTTAATTCTTGAGACAGCTCTGGCTGCAAGACCGAATACGTTCCCGCTGAACCACAGCAGAGATGGCGGTCGGCCACCGGCACGAGCTGGGCGCCCAAGGCGGTTAAGAGCCGCTCCACAGCGCCTTTGATGTTTTGGCCATGCTGCAGCGTGCAGGGCGGATGAAATGCGACCCGCTGTGCCGGCAGGCTCGGCATCAATGCTGACTGAAGACGTGCGCTCAGGGCCTCGAGTAATTCAATCGGATCTTTAGCGAGACGGCTAATCTGTTCTGCCCGCTGCGCATATTCGGGGTCGTCAGCTAAAAGATGGCCGTAGTCTTTCACCATCACGCCACAGCCTGAGGCATTGACCACGATGGCCTCAATCTGGCCGGCACTCACCTGCGGCCACCATGCATCAATATTGCGACGGGCATCGGCCAAGCCACCTTCGGCATCTGCGAGATGATGGCGAATGGCCCCGCAGCAGCCTGAGCCGGGCACGATCTGCGATGAAATGCCAAGGGCATCTAAGACACGCTGTGTGGCGGCATCAATGGCCGGAATCATCGCCGGCTGCACGCAGCCTTTTAACAAAATGACCTTGCGCGCATGCTGACGCTGGGGGATGGGTCCGGGCGGCCGATAGGCAGGAACTTTTGCCTTCAGTGATGCCGGCAGCAGGCCGCGAACCTGCTGGCCCAGCCGCATGGCTGGCCCAAACCAGGATGAGGTGAGGCCTGCTTTTAATAGCTGCCGCACCCAGCGCTCAGTCCGCGGCCGCTGCAGACGGTCTTCGATCCACTCACGGCCAATATCGACGAGCCTGCCGTACTCCACGCCGGAAGGGCAGGTAGTCTCACAGTTTCGGCAGGTCAGGCAACGATCGAGATGGACCTGGGTCTCGCGGCCAACATCGGCGCCCTCGGCAATCTGTTTAATGAGATAGATGCGGCCGCGGGGGCCATCGCGCTCATCGCCAAGAATCTGATAAGTCGGGCAGGTCGCGGTGCAAAATCCGCAGTGCACGCAGCGCCGAAGAATCTCCTGGGCGGCGAGGCCTTGCGGCGATTGGGCATAGCGAGGAGCAAGCGTCGTTTCCATGACAACAAAAATTCCTTAGAGCCCGGGGTAGAGCCGATCTGGATTAAAAATTCTCTGATGGTCTAATTCTTGTTTCAGTCGTTGATGAATTTTCATCAGTGCTGCATCAGGCGGCGTTAAGGTGCCCTGCTGCCGAATGGTGTCGGAGGCCGCACGAAAACATGTCGCATGGCCGCCCTGCGCCGATGCCCAGGCCCGCAGCACGGCCGCGGATGCACGGGTCTTTATCCACCGCAATGCGCCGCCCCACTCAATCCATTGGGGATCCGTAACGGCATCGAAATGCGGGGCCGTCGATGGCACGGAGAGGCGCCAGAGATGATGATCGGGCGCAGCCGAATTCACCGCAAAAAAATCATGGCCATGGTCGCGAAGCCTGGCCCAAAAATCACGGGCGGCAGGCTCAGCCATCAGCTCGCCACCGAGCTTTTCTCGGGCCGCCCGCACCGCAGCCGAGGCGCCCGCAAGCCTGATGTGAAGACGGCCATCGCACCAGCAAGTCGCGGCAATCGGCAGCGGCTGGCCCGCCCACGTATTGGTCCAGGTGATGGACTCCTGGGCTGCGGCCTCAAAGATTAAGGTGGCCTCCACCGGCGGCACAGGCAAGACCTTTAATGACACATCCACAATCAGACCAAGTGTGCCCATCGCGCCGGTGTGAAGCCGCGACATGTCGTAGCCAGCAACGTTTTTCATCACCGTGCCCCCAAAACGCAGGGCCTGCGCCTGCGCATCCAGCACCGTCATGCCCAATACAAAATCTTTTGCAGCACCTGCCGAAACCCGGCGCGGGCCCGACAGGCCCGATGCAATCATGCCGCCGACTGTTCCCCGGCCGCCAAAACGCGGCGGCTCAAAGGCCAGCATCTGCTGCGACTTGGCCAGGACCGACTCGAGCTCTTGAATTGGCGTGCCGCTGCGGGCCACCACCACCAGCTCCGCCGGATCGTAGTCGACGATTCCTGTGTGGGGCAGTGTCGTGAGTACCGGGTGGTGGGCCGCCGGCAGGCCGCCATAAAAATCCTTTGAGCCCTGGCCACGAAGGGTCAGCGACTGGCCCATTCGGCCCGCCTGAACAATCATCTCAGAGGACTGACGCAGCCAGTCAGGATCAAACGGCGTGGGGGGCGACATCAGAGGCGGGGCAGATCGGGAAACTTCAATGCGCCGCGGTGCACATGCATCTTGCCGTATTCGGCACAGCGCGAGAGTGTGGGGATGGCCTTACCGGGATTCAGCAGGCCCGCAGGATCAAAGCCGCGCTTGACTGCAAAAAATGCGATCCGCTCCTGGGGTGAGAACTGAACACACATGCTGTTGATCTTTTCCAGGCCCACGCCATGCTCACCCGTTACGGTGCCCCCATACTCCACACAGGCCTCGAGAATTTCAGCGCCAAAAAGTTCAGCACGATGAAATTCACCCGGCTTTGATGCGTCAAACAAAATTAAGGGATGCAGGTTGCCATCACCCGCATGAAAAACATTTAAGCAGCCCAAACCATAACGGGCCTCCATCTCGGCAATGCGATTGAGCATCTCGCCGAGCTTGGCCCGCGGGATGGTGCCATCCATGCAGTAGTAGTCAGCGGCGACACGGCCTGCGGCCGGAAAAGCGTTTTTTCTTCCGGACCAAAAGCGCAGCCGCTGTTCCTCGGATTCAGAGACCTTGAGATCGGTGGCGCCACTGGAACGCAGCACTTCCTTCATGCGGCCGATTTCCTCTTCGACTTCCTCGGGTGTGCCGTCTGACTCACATAACAAGATGGCCTTGGCCTGCAGATCGTATCCCGCATGCACGAACTGCTCGACGGCGGCGGTCATTTTCTGATCCATCATCTCGAGGCCCGCGGGAATGATTCCGGACGCAATCAGGCTAGCTACGGCCTGGCCTGACTTTTCCACATCATCAAACGAGGCCATGATGACCCGTGCCAGCTGGGGCCGCGGAATCAGTCGCACGGTGATTTCAGTGGCCACGGCCAGCATGCCCTCGGAGCCAATCACCACCGATAAGAGATCAAGCCCCGGCGCATCCAGGGCCTCGCTTCCCAACTCGATCATCTCGCCTTCCATCGTGACGGCCCGAACACGCAGCACGTTGTGAACCGTCAGGCCATATTTCAGGCAGTGCACGCCGCCGGAATTCTCCGCAACGTTGCCGCCAATTGAGCAGGCGATCTGCGACGATGGATCCGGCGCGTAATACAGGCCGAAGGGGGCCGCGGCCTCAGAGATTGCCGCATTGCGCACGCCGGGCTGCACCCGGGCCGTTCGGGCCATCGGATCAATACTGATCAGCGCGTTTAAACGGGCCAGCGAGAGCACGACGCCACCCCGATGCGGTGTTGCGCCCCCGGATAGGCCAGTGCCCGCACCCCGGGCCACCACCGGCACATCCATCTGATGACAGATCCGAAGGATTTCGACCACCTGTGATTCCTGAGTGGGCAGCACCACCACCGACGGCATCTGACGATAGCCCGCCAGGCCATCGCATTCATAGGGCTTTAGGGCCTCATCGGACCACAGCAGATCCTTTGCGGGAACCACCTGCCCGAGCGCACGAATCAGGGCATCACGCTTGGCGGGCGCCATTGGCTGGGTGAAATCTGCGAAACGCAACTCGCCAAGGTGGAGTTCTCTGGGGGCATTCATCTTTTAATGGGGCCACTGCATTTGAACGCAGTGGTTGTTCGATAGAATCCGGTCATTTTAGAGCAAGCGCAAGCCCGTTACCCCCATATGGCCAATCGTCTCTCCGCAATTACGACTCGCACTGGCGACGATGGCACCACGGGCCTGGGTGATGGAAGCCGCATTTCCAAAGACCACGCACGCATCAACGCGATCGGCGATGTCGATGAGCTCAACAGCACCATCGGCGTGCTGCTGTCCGAGGACCTGCCCGCCGAGGTCCGCGCGGTACTCATTGAGGTCCAGCATGATCTTTTTGATGTCGGCGGTGAACTCTCGATTCCGGGTTTTGAGCTACTGCGCGAGGCCCGCATTGCAGGCCTGGATGAAACCCTTCAATCCTGGAATACCGAGTTGCCTCGACTGGCCGAATTTATTCTGCCGGGAGGATGCCGGGCCTCTGCACTGGCCCATGTCTGCCGCACGGTCGCCCGACGCGCAGAGCGCAGCGCAGTCCACCTCAGAACTGCTTCTCCGGTGCGCAACGAAATTATTCAGTATCTCAATCGACTATCGGATTTGCTGTTTGTCACAGCGCGACGGCTCAATCGCAGCCCACAATGCCAGGGGCCAGGACACGATGTGCTCTGGCGTCGCGATCGCGACGGCAGCGGTGGCCGCTCGGCCTAAGCGGCAGCCAGCCGAAGCCGGCGGGCCCGCACGGCCTGGCTGAGGTTTTCGAGAATCGAGAGGCTGCCCTGCCAATCGATGCAGCCATCAGTGATGCTCTGCCCATAGATGAGAGGCTTTCCCGGCACGAGATCCTGGCGTCCGCCGACGAGATGGCTTTCCACCATCACGCCAAAGATGCGGCGCTCACCGGATGACAGCTGATCAGCGATGTCTTGGGCGACCTGCAGTTGATTCTCAGGTTTTTTACTGCTGTTGGCATGACTCATGTCGATCATGAGCCGGCAGGCCATATTGACTGCAGCGGAGTCTTTGCAGGCGGACTCCACACTCGCGGCATCGTAGTTCGGCGCCTTACCGCCACGCAAAATGACATGGCAGTCTTCATTGCCGCCTGTGGAGACGATTGCCGAATGGCCCGCCTTGGTCACAGAAAGAAAATGGTGTGGGTGGGCCGCCGCCTTAATCGCATCCAGCGCGATTCGCAGATTGCCATCGGTGCCATTTTTAAATCCCACCGGGCATGACAGGCCAGAGGCGAGTTCACGATGGACCTGCGACTCCGTCGTGCGGGCACCAATTGCGCCCCAGGCCACCAGATCCGCGATGTACTGCGGCGAAATCATGTCAAGAAATTCGGTGCCCGCAGGCACGCCTAATGCATTGATACGCAGTAAGACTTCGCGTGCGGTGCGCAGGCCGAGATTGATGTCGTAGCTGCCATCAAGCCTCGGGTCATTGATCAGGCCCTTCCAGCCGACCGTTGTCCGCGGCTTCTCGAAGTAGACCCGCATGACAATCTCAAGATCTGCCGCATAGCGCTGCCGCTGTTCGAGTAATCGGCCCGCATATTCCAGGGCCGCCTTGGGATCATGAATCGAACAGGGGCCAATGATGACCAAGAGCCGATCCTCCATTTCGTGAAGGATCCGATGAATCGCCTGACGCGTTGTGCTGACCAGCTGTGCTGCGGATGTGGATACCGGAAACTCACGCAGCAGATGCGATGGTGGGGCAACTTCCTTGATCTCACGAATGCGGAGATCGTCGGTGCGCGGCGTGGCGGTATCGGCAGGAAATGAGGTCATGCCGCTATTTTAGCCGGCGGTACCCCCGACCGTCAGAGACTCGATCCGCAGCGTTGGCTGGCCGACGCCAACGGGAACACTCTGGCCCTCTTTGCCACAGGTGCCAACGCCTGAGTCCAGCTCAAGATCACGGCCGATCATCGTGACCCGCGTCAGCGCATCGGGCCCATTGCCAATAATGGTGGCGCCTTTGACGGGATACTGAATTTTCCCGCCCTCCACCCAGTAGGCCTCGGAGGCTGAAAATACGAACTTGCCGCTGGTGATATCGACCTGTCCACCGCCAAAATTCACCGCATACAGCCCCCGATCCAAGGAGGCCACGATGTTCTTGGGATCTTCTTTGCCCGCCAGCATATAGGTGTTGGTCATGCGCGGCATGGGCAGGTGGGCATACGACTCGCGCCGCCCATTTCCGGTCGGCGCGACCTTCATTAAGCGGGCATTTAAAGAATCCTGAATATAGCCGCGCAAGATGCCGTCTTCGATCAGAACGTTGCACTGCGTTGCGTGGCCTTCATCATCAACATTCAGAGAACCCCGCCGATCTTTCAGGGTGCCATCATCAACGACGGTAACGCCCTTGGCCGCCACCTGCTGGCCGATCCGGCCGGCAAAGGCTGATGAGCCGCGACGATTAAAGTCGCCTTCGAGTCCGTGGCCCACTGCCTCGTGCAGCAACACGCCTGGCCATCCCGGTCCCAGCACAACGGGCATCGTGCCTGCTGGCGCAGGCCGCGCATCGAGATTCACAATCGCCTGGCGGACTGCATCATCAACATAGTGTTCGATCAGCGCATCAGTAAACATGCTGAGATCACGCCGGGCGCCACCGCCGCTGCTGCCCTGCTCGCGCCGGCCCTTGTGTTCGGCAATCACCGTAACCGAGAGCCGTACCAATGGCCGAACATCAGCGGCCATCAATCCATCACTGCGCAAAACCATCACTACATCATATTCACCCGCCAGCGATGCCATCACCTGAATGACACGCGGGTCGCGGCGGCGGGCCATGGATTCCACCCGGCCCAGCAGGTCCACCTTCTGCTGGGCAGACA
>CAYFPT010000003.1:21898-36176 GCA_964345065.1 uncultured Bordetella sp. | reverse complement strand
GGATGAATCGCTGTTAGCCGGCCCTTTTGAAACGCCTGCTGGAGCTGCTTAAGGGTAAGTTCTACGCCGCCTTTTAGGCCCTCGAGGGTCTGCTGCTCAAGGGTCAGGGCCATCTCCAGGCTGTCGGCCACCGGCAGAAGCGCTTCGGCAAACCCCTCAATCGCAAATTTGCCGGCGTTTAGCACCTCCTGGGCGCTGCGCTTGCGAAGATTTTCCATCTCGGCGCGGGCCCGAAGATATTCCTCTTCCCAGGCCTTGACCTTGGCCTGCGCCTCCTCGAGCTGGACCTGAAGGCTCGCGGCCGGCTCAGACGCCAACTCCTCTGTAGACGCAGACGCGGCAGCCTCGGGCCCCAATGGCTCGGCGTTCGGGGCTGTGATGGTGTCCTCGGGTGTTTTTTTCTCAGTTGAGTCAGGCATAGGGGTTCCGCAAAAACGCATCGATGGCTCGGAAGGTTGGGCCGGCCATAGTGTTTTTCAAGGCCCACACAAGGCCTGATGGCGCTGCGGCGCCCAGCCGCCTGCCGCCAAGCCCTAGCTGGCGCTTCCGAGGGCCTTTGCCCGAAGCCGTTGGAGCTCGAGGCCAGCCGCCTGCTGCGCGTCCTGACCGGTTGGCCAGCCCGAGAGATTCAGCGCGATCAGATCGGCAAGGGCCTGAATGCCGGCCGGCTCATCATTGATACAGGAGATGTAGCGATACTGGCTGCCGCCCGCGGTTAAAAATTCTTCCTTACCTTCCATGGCGATCTCTTCAAGTGTCTCGAGACAGTCAGCAGGAAAGCCCGGACACATCACATCGAGAATTTTCACGCCCTGGCCGGGCAGACTCTCGATAACTTCTGAGGTGTAGGGCTTTAACCACTCGGCTTTGCCAAAGCGCGACTGAAATGAAATCCGCCACTGCGAATCCGTCAGCCCCAGGTCCTGGGCCAAAAGCCGCGCGGTTTTATGGCACTCACAATGATAGGGATCCCCTTTCAGTAATGAGCGCTTCGGCACCCCATGAAAACTAAAGAGCAGCAAATCGCCGCGGCCATGCGCCTGCCAATGCCGACGGACCTGCTCGGCCAATGCAGCGATATAGGGCGGGTAGTCGTGAAAGCTGCGAATCAATCGCAAATCGGGCTGATTACGAAAGGCGGCAAACTCCTTAAACAGCACATCAAAGGCGGTTGCCGTGGTGCTTGATGAATACTGCGGATACATCGGCAGGACCAATAAGCGACGGACTCCGCGATCGCGTAACGCCGCCAATGCAGAGGGAATGCTCGGGTTGCCGTAACGCATGGCCACCTCAAGGCTGACCTCCATTCCTCGGGCCGACAGCACTGCCCGCAGGCCCTGGGCCTGCCGCTCGGTGTAGACCCGAAGGGGTGAGCCCTCGTCCATCCAGATGCTGGCGTATTTCACCGCCGACTTCTGGGGCCGAACCGTCAAGATAATTCCATTCAGAATCGGCCACCAGACCAGCCGCGGAATCTCGACCACCCGAGGATCCGATAAAAACTCTTTCAGATAAGTCTTTAAGGCCTTCGCAGTGGGTGCATCGGGTGTGCCGAGATTAATCAGCAAGACCCCAGTACGTAGGGCACTGCCATGCTGATAGTCGGGCTCAGGTCGCAGTGTGGGATTCATCAAACAAAAAAGGCTGGCCGGTGCTAACCCTGCGCGGGCTGGCTGAGGGCGGTTGAAAGCAATTTTGCGGTGATATCCACAATTGGAATCACGCGCTCATAGGCCATGCGGGTCGGGCCAATCACGCCCAGCGTGCCGACCACTCGGCCATTAATCTCATAAGGCGCTGCCACCACCGAAAGCTCCTCGATTGGCACCAAGGAGGACTCCCCGCCGATAAAAATCTGTACGCCCTGGCCGCGCGATGAAGATTCGAGCAGCCGTGCTAATGCGGCTTTTTGCTCAAACAAATCAAAAAGCTTGCGCAGGCGGCTCATGTTTTCAGAGAGATCGGAAACATCCAACAGCCGCCGCTCCCCCGACACCAGCACGCCATCATTGCCTGCGGAAAATACATCCTCACCATTTTCGACTGCCAATGTCATGAGCGAAGAAATGTTATTGCGCAATTCAGAAAGCTCGGTTTTGATCCGGGCCCGCACCGCCTCAAAATCGAGGCCAGCGTAATGGGCATTGATGTAATTGCCGGCCTCGGTGAGTTCGGCGGGAGAATAATCCCGGTCCGTCTGGAGAATTCGGTTCTGCACATCACCATCGGGGCTGACGACAATGAGCAGCACACGCCGCTCGCTGAGCCGCAGAAACTCCAGATGTCGAAACACACCTGCGCGCCGCGGCGTCACCACAACGCCAGCAAAGCTTGAGAGGCTGGATAAAAGCTGTGCAGCATGTGTCATCACCCGCTGGGGCGCATCCGCCTGCAGCTGGCCCTCGAGCATGGCCGCCTGATCGGGCTTAATCGGCTGCACCGTGAGCAGACGATCCACAAACAAACGATAGCCGCGCGGCGTCGGAATTCGGCCCGCCGAAGTGTGCGGGCTGGCCACAAGGCCCATCTCCTCGAGATCGGCCATCACATTGCGAATCGTGGCCGGCGAAAGATCAAGGCCCGAGAACTTTGACAGCGCCCGCGAGCCCACCGGCTGGCCCTCGGCGATATAACGCTCGATCAAGGTTTTTAAGAGGTTTCGGGACCGATCATCTAGCATAGGCCGCATTATTCCCCATCCCTGCTCCTATGGTGTAATGACAGGCATGAGCCAAGGCCAGACTCCCTTTCGATGCGTAGGTGTGTTCGGCCGGCCACAGACCGAGGGCCTGGGCGCCCCGCTTCGGCGCATCCTTGCGAGCATTCGGCAGCAAGGCTGCGCGGTGTGGGTCGAAAACGAAACGGCGAAAAGCGCTGGCCTCACCGCAGCCGAAAGCGATGGCCAGGCGAGCCTGAATGCGCTGGCCGAGCGGATTGATCTGGCCGTAATCCTTGGCGGTGATGGCACCCTGCTTGGCATTGCGCGCCAGTTAGCGCCTACCGGAATCGCTTTAATTGGTGTGAACCAGGGCCGTCTTGGCTTCATGACGGATCTGGATATCTCGCAAGTGGAATCTGAATTGCCCGCAGTCATTGCGGGTAACTACGTGAAAGAAGAGCGGGCCATGCTGCAGGTCGCCGTGATGCGTAAAGCGCCAGGCTCGACAGCTCGAACGGCAGTGTTTGATGCACCCGCATTAAACGATGCAGTGATCAGCCGCGGCGCAGTCAGTCGCATGGTGGAAGTTGAAGTGTTTGTCGATGGCCACTACCTGCACACCCTGCGGGCCGATGGTCTAATCATCTCAACGCCGACGGGCTCCACGGCCTATGCGCTCTCGGCCCTGGGGTCCATCCTGCATCCCGGCTTAGCCGGCATCACCCTGGTGCCGGTCGCCCCGCAGGCCCTCTCCAGCCGGCCCATCGTGCTGCCCGAACAGGTCGAAGTGCAGGTGGTGATCAATGATGGTGCCGGCACCAGCCTGCACTGCGATATGCAGGCCCTGACCTCGCTACAAGATGGCGACAAGATTGTTGTCCGTCAGGGGCCCCACAAAGTGCGGCTGCTGCATCCCAAGGGTTATGACTATTTCTCCATGCTCCGCCGCAAACTGCACTGGAGCACCAATCCCCTGTTTGCAGGCCGGCCCGATCCCCTTCCGCCGACCGAGACCCACTAGCCATCACGACACGCCATGCTTGTCTCGCTGTCCGCGCAGCAGTTCGTAATTGTCGAGCAGCTCGATCTGGACTTTAGCCAGGGCTTCACCGTCATGACCGGGGAGACCGGTGCCGGCAAGTCAATTCTGATTGATGCGCTTGATCTGCTGCTCGGAGGCCGCGGTGATGCAGCTGTCGTGCGCGAGGCAGCAGCAAAAGCCGATCTCTGTGCACGCTTTGACCTCGCCAATGCCCCGGAGGCACAGGCCTGGCTGACCGCGGCAGAGCTGCACTCTGACCAAGATCCCCATGAATTGCTGATTCGTCGGGTGGTGGATGCGGCGGGAAAGTCGAAATCCTGGATCAACGGACAGCCGGCGACCCTAACCCAACTCAAAGAAATCGGCGAGCAGCTCGTGGATGTCCATGGCCAGCATGCCCATCAGGCCCTGCTGCGGCCACAGGCCCAGCGCGTGTTACTCGATGCACATGCCGGCCTGACCGAGTCTGCAAAAACACTCGGGCTCCAATGGCGCGAGGTGCAGCGGCTTGAGCAGGCAATCGCCGATTCGGAGCAGCAGGCCCAGGCCCTTGCGGTGATTCGAGATCAGCTGGAGTGGAAGGTCTCAGAAATCAATGGGCTGCGCCTTTCGGCGGGCGAATGGGAGGTGCTCTCGGAAGAACAAAAGCGGCTTTCTCACGCTGCAGAACTTCTTCAAAGCTCGCAATCAGCGCTTCAACAAATCGCTGAAGATGATCCGTCGATCGTTACACAGCTCGAAAAATTGCAGCAGCGGCTGGGCAGTCTGACCGATAAAGATCCCCGGCTTACGCCAGCCACACAGGCCCTTGAATCTGCCGTGATTCAGCTGCAAGAGGCCGCCGATGCCCTGCAGCGCTATCTCGATAAAAGCGATCTTGATCCCGATCGTCTCACCGAAGTCGAAGAGCGCGTGCAGTCCATCTTTAGCGTGGCCAGAAAACTGAAAGCCCGGCCCGAGGATCTCTTATCTGTTTTAACTGCCGCCCAAGAGGAACTGGCCCGGGCAGCGCAGGCGGCCGACACCGAGGCCCTTAAAAAATCATTGGCGCAGGCGCAGCAGGAATACGATCAGCGGGCCAGGCGGCTCTCGCGTGAGCGCCAGAAGGCTTGTCAATCGCTCTCTGAGGCCGTGAACGCGTGGTTTGCCCAGCTCGCGATGGGCGAGATGCGATTCGAGGCGGCCTGCGAAGCCCGCGAAAAACCGGCGGGCCACGGACTTGAAGATGTCATCTTTATGCTGCGCAACCATGGCCAGGGTGTGGCCTATCCGATGAGCCGTGTCGCCTCGGGCGGTGAGTTGGCCCGTATCAGCCTCGCGATCGCGGTGGTCACCGCATCGTCAAACAAAATTCCCACTTTAATCTTTGATGAAGTGGACTCCGGCATTGGTGGCAATGTGGCCCATACGGTTGGAGAACTCTTACGCGGACTCGGCCAGTCCCGCCAGGTGTTATGCGTCACCCACCTGCCGCAGGTTGCAGCGCGCGGCCATCACCATCTGCGTGTCTCAAAGAAAAAATCAAAGGCCGGCCCACCCGTCAGCGCACTTACCCCTTTAAGTGCTGAAGATCGGGTTGATGAAATCGCCCGTATGCTTGGCGATGAAGGCGCGGAGAAGACCTCGCGCGATCACGCCCGCTCGCTACTTACTCTTTGATAAACGCGCAGCCGCGACACTCGCCACGGATTTATGAGGGCAGTGTTCGCGCTGGCAATGGCCATACAAAGAAAGTGCATGATCGGCAAGCTCAAATCCTTGCTCTCGGGCGATCCGACGCTGCCGATCCTCGATCTCGGCATCACAAAACTCTTCCACCCGGCCGCAGTCCAGGCAGACCAGGTGATCGTGATGGGATCCCTCGTTGAGCTCAAAGACCGCCTTACCCGACTCAAAATGGCTGCGCGAGAGAATTCCAGCCTGCTCAAACTGGGTCAGGACGCGATACACGGTGGCCAGGCCAATATCGACGGCCTCGGCCAGCAGTGCCCGATAGACATCCTCGGCCGTGAGATGCCGTGTACTCGCCCGATGAAAAATATCCAGAACCTTCAGCCTGGGCGCAGTGACCTTCAGGCCGGTTGTTTTTAGATCATGGGCGCCGGGCATGGGCCGTATCATAGCGGCCTATGTCGACAAAAAACCCAGGCCCTAGCGAAGACCCGCAGGCCGCCCGCCAGGGCTGGCTCAAGTGCACGCTGCTTGCGGCCGCGGCCAGCGCGGTGCTGCTTGCGGGCTGCGCCTCAAAAAATAACCGCCTGACCAATCTTCGCGAAAATCCTCCGAACTGGCTCACACCATTTCGAATTGATATCGGCCAGGGCAATTACATTACAGAATCCATGGTCGGCCAGCTCAATAAAGGCATGAGCCGTGAACAGGTGCGTGGCGTGCTGGGCACGCCACTTTTAATCGATCCTTTTCGTAGCGATCGCTGGGACTATGTCTTCAAGCTCAAGCGTGGCGACGGCCGACAGGATCGGCGCCGCTTTTTCGTGCAATTCAAAGACGATGCGCTGGAATCCTGGGGCGGCGATCCGCTGCCTCGCGAGGGCGGCGAGGAACTGCTGCCGTCACGGCCCGCGCGTTAAATCATCATGACAAACGCCACACGAATCGCCATCTCAGGTGCAACCGGAAAGATGGGCCGCATGCTGATTGAGGCGGTGCTCGCCCATCCGCAGATGACGCTCGCCGCAGCCCTAGAGCAGCCCGGCAGCCCGATGATCGGAAAAGATGCGGGCGACTTCATGGGCCAGTCCTGCGGCGTGGCAATCTCCGCAGATCCCGCGGCCGCCTTGCGGGCCACGGATGTCTTAATCGATTTCACGCGGCCTGAAGCCACGCTGGATTTGCTGAAGGCCTGCGCCCAGCACCGTGTGCGGGCAGTGATTGGCACCACCGGCTTTGATGCAGCAGGCCGATCAGCAATTGCGGCATTTAGTAAAACCAATCCCACGGTGATGGCGCCCAACATGAGTGTCGGCGTGAACATCACCTTAAAGCTGCTGGAATCTGCGGGCCGCTATCTTGGCGAGGGCTTTGATATCGAAGTCATCGAGGCCCACCACCGGCACAAGGTGGATGCGCCCTCGGGCACAGCACTCAAAATGGCCGAGGTGGTTGCCCAGGCGGCTGGCCGCAATCTCAGCAAAGACGCACGCTATGCCCGCGAGGGGCACACGGGCCCGCGCCCGGCCAAAGAGATCGGCTTTTCGGTCATTCGTGGCGGCGACATCGTGGGCGATCACACCGTGCTTTTTGCGGGCACGGGTGAGCGCATTGAAATCACCCACAAATCTTCTTCGCGCGCGACCTACGCCGAGGGCGCACTGCGCGCGGCGCTATTTCTGATGCAAAAGCCTGCGGGCCTCTATGACATGCAGGATGTGCTAGGCCTGAAGTAAGGCCACTGGGGCGGCGCTAACGCAACGCCGTGATCACTTCCCGATCGGTGAGCCACTCCGATAGGATGCGCGGCTTGGTTTCACCCGGCCGATAAACGAGATACAGGGGCACGCCGTTACGCCCATGCCGGGCCAGTTCGGCGGCAATCTGCGGATCCTGACGGGTCCAGTCAGCCCGCAATGCCTGCACGCGATTTTCTTTAAATGCCTTCATCACGGCATCGCCTTGTAACACGCGGACCTTATTGGCCTGGCAGGTAATGCACCAGCTGGCGGTGAAATCCACAAAGACGGGGTTGCCCTGCAGCGCCAGCCGCTCAGCCAATCCAGGGGCCCAGGCCTGCCAGCGAAACGTGCCGGCCGAGACTGCCGGCGAACTTCCACCGACGGCGGATTCCGTCAATGATGCAGCCGCAGTTGATGGACGCAGCACACTGGCCGGTGCCTCGCGCAAGGTCCAGACCATCGTTAACACTAGAAACACAAACGCCAGCAGCACCCCAACCAGAGAGATCGGACCCGCTTTACCCTGCTGCAGGAATCGGCCATAAATCCACAGCAGCAACGACAGCGCAAGGGCCGCCATTAATGCAGTCAATACGCGGTCGGGGCCCTGCAGTCCCGCTAACACCCAAATCAGCCAAGCCGCGGCAGCCAGCATGGGAAAGGCCATGACCTGCTTAAAGGTCATCATCCAGGGGCCGGGCCTGGGCAACACTTTCAACAGATCGGGAAGAAAGGCCATCAATAAATACGGAAGCGACATGCCCAGGCCAAGGCCAGTAAAGACCAAGAGGGTTTCCCAGAAACCCGCTGTCGCCGTAAAGCCAATTGCACTGCCCATAAAGGGCACCGTGCAGGGTGAGGCCACCACCACCGCCAGCACACCCGATACAAATGCGCCACCCGCATTGGCCTGGGCCGCCGCGCGATCTGCAAATCCTAAATTCGCGGCCCGAACCGCAAGCAGTCCCATCTCAAATACGCCCAACAAGTTAAGCGCGAGCAACACAAACAACAGCATCAAGCCCAAGACGACCGCGGGATTCTGCAGCTGAAAGCCCCAGCCAACAGACTCACCGAGACTGCGCAGGGCCACCAAAAACAGGCCCAACGCAGCAAAAGTCAGAATCACACCGGCCGAAAATGACAGGGCCCGCACCACGGTGATTGATGTCGCATGCGCTGATTCAGCAAACGACAGCACCTTCAATCCGATGACCGGAAAAACGCAGGGCATGAGATTCAAAATCAGGCCCCCCAGCAATGCGGCACCCAAGGCTGACCAGAATGCGCTGCTGACCAAGCCGGCAGAGGGCTTGGCGCTTGGGGCCGCAGCCGCTGCGGTCTGGCCCTCGGAGACCACGCTGACTGCAGCCGGCGGCGGCTGATTCGAAAATGCAGCCCGCCATTCGAGTCCCGGCTGCGTGCCAATCACCCAGATGCCTTCGACCAGCTTGGTTTTTTTAACCTGTTCAACCGCGGCAGTCGATGACTCCCCGAGCGGGATATCCAGCCGCCAGCCCTGCTCTGTTTTCGAGAGCCGCTGCGCAGCAGCCGGCAGGATAAGGCCCTCGATGTAGGGCAGAAACAGGCCTGCCGCTTCATCTGCATCCGATTTTGGCCACGATAAAACCAGCTGGCGATCCACGAGATGGGCGGCCATCAGCCGGCCAGGATCTTTTTTCGGCAGACGCTCCCGTGCGACCGCAAATAACGGCGCATCCGCAGCGGCCTCGACTGATTTTGCATCGGCTGCCACGGGCAATCGCAATGCCAAAGATGCCTCGCCGGGGATGCAGACATCTTTGCAGACCAGCCAGCTGGCCTGGGCCTGCAAAACAACCTCGCGGGCAGCAATCGATGAAGGCGCAATCAGTTCCACTGCCAGCAGCAGATCGCCTTCATAGCCAAAATTCGCCAGCGGCCCAACCGGTAAGCGTTTCGGCGTGGGCCATTGAATCGCACCCGCCTTCCAGCCCGCCGGCAAACGCCAATCAATCCGTGTCGGTAATCCCGAATCTCCTGGATTTTTCCAATAGGTGTGCCAGTGTTCATCGTGGACCAGACGCAAGCCCACCCAGAGGCTCTGGCCCGCCGCCACCGCCTTACGCTCGGCAATCAGTCCGGCCTGTAACTGGCCCACCCGGGTCATGCCCTCGGCGGGGGCGACGGCGTCGGCCCCCTGCTGGGCCTTTTGAAGCAGTCCCTGTGCCTGCGCCGCAGACGTTGCCGAGATGAGCAGCCAAACCAATAACTGAAGAAATTTCATGGTCGGGATTATTCCACCTTCGATCCGCTTGGTAACATTGGCGCCATGCTCAATGAATTAACTGCCCTGGCCGATAAAACCGATGCCCTGGTTGCGGTCGTGAATCAACTGCGCCAGGAGAATACTCGGCTGCGTAATCAAAATGCCCAGCTAAACGCTGAACATCGGGCCATGGGTGAGCGGCTGCAGCTGGCCTCGGAAAAACTCGAGGCCATCGTCGAGCGGCTGCCTTAAGCAATCGGCCCGCCACCGCATGGGCCGGACCCACTAGCTGAACTGCTCACGCAAGATGTTTTTCTGAACCTTGCCCATCGCATTGCGGGGCAAGGTTTGCACGATGTGAATGGCTTTGGGCACCTTGAAGTTGGCAATCCGGGCCTTCATCTCAGCGATCATTGTTTGCGGATTTAAGGATGCGCCGGGCTTGGCCACCACCACAGCCGTTACCGCCTCGCCAAAATCGGGATGCGGAATACCAATCACTGCAGACTCATCCACACCGGCCATCTCATCAATCAGCATTTCAATTTCTTTCGGGTAGACGTTATAGCCGCCGGTGATGATGAGGTCTTTACTTCGGCCGATAAGATGCAGGTAGCCATCGGCATCCCACTGCCCCATATCACCCGTCTGAAACCAGCGGTCGGGTGTGAATTCCTCCTGGGTCTTCTCGGGCATCCTCCAATAACCCGAAAACACATTGGGACCACGGACCTGCACAGCGCCGATTTCGGATCGGCCCTGCCTGCGATGTCGCACAGTGCGGCCGCGATCATCCACCAAACGCAGTCCAACCCCCGGCAAGGGAAAGCCAACCGTTCCCGCGCGACGCTCTCCCTGATAGGGATTCGAAGTCAGCATGACGGTCTCACTCATGCCGTAGCGCTCCAAAATCACATGGCCAGTCTTGGCGCGAAAGGCCTCGAAGGTCTCCTTTAAAAGCGGTGCCGATCCCGAAATAAATAGCCGCACGGCCTTCACCAACGATCGTGTCAGACGGCCATCCGCCGCCAGCCGAACATAGAAGGTGGGCACGCCCATCATGACCGTTGCCCGCGGCAAAAGCCGGATGATCTGATCCGCATCGAACTTCGCGCACCATAGGGTCTTGCTGCCATTGATCAAAGCACCATGCAGGGCAACGAACAGGCCATGCACATGAAAAATGGGCAAGGCATGCAGCAGCACATCGCCACGCTGCCAGTGCCAGGCTTTTTGCAGCGTGCGGGCGTTCGAAGCCAGATTCCGATGGCTGAGCATGGCGCCTTTGCTGCGGCCGGTCGTGCCTGAGGTGTACAGAATCGCGGCAAGATCATCGGGCCTGCTGCTGACGGTTTTAAACGATGCCCGCTGCGGCGTTGCGGCCTGGATCAGGCTGCCATCAGCAGACTCACCCAGGGTCATGACATGGCGACAGCCATTGGCCCGGGCGATCGGCTCAACCCAAGAGAAATTGGCGGGGCTGCAGACGACCACCGCAGGCTCGGCGTCCGCAATGAAATAGCCGATCTCGGACTCTCGATATGCGGTGTTCAATGGCAAGAACACCATGCCGCTGCGCAAGGCGGCCAGGTACAGCATCACCGCCTCGACTGATTTCTCGACCTGAACCGCAATGCGACTGCCGCGGGCAATTCCAAGCGAGGCCAGCCAATTGGCAATCTTGGCGCTGCCTGCGCGCAGGTCATCAAACGTGTAATAACGGCCATCCGGCGTTTCAAACGCACAGCGGCCAGGCGCCCGAGGGAACTGCGATTCCAAAACGCGATACAGATTGCTCATATCAAGCCTGCGGTTTTAGTCATCTTGGAAGTCAGGACTGGTCTTATTCAGAAACGCGCTGATGCCGCGCCGATAATCCTGAGAGTCTGCAAAATCCCAGCTCGCATCGTGCTGACCGGCAGTCAACCCGGGCCCCTGGGCAAGCTCCATCAGCCGACGGATCAACCACTTGTGTCGCCGGGCAGCAGCAGGCCCACCGGCCAGAATATGCTGCATCAGTGTGTTTAATGCCTCATCAAATAACGATTGCGGCACGACGCGATTGACCAGGCCTTTGTCATAGGCCTCTTCAGCATCCATCAGCCGGCCTTCCAGCAAAAGCTCAAGTGCGGTTGCCGCGCCAACACAGCCCACTAAAGCAGCCGCCTCTTGCGGGGCCATAGGAAAGCCAAGCCGATTAATCGGCACACCAAAGCGACTGCGGTCAGTGGCAAGCCGAAGATCACAGACGCAGGCAATCTCCAGCCCACCGCCGACACAGGCCCCATCAATGGCTGCCACGACGGGTATCGGACAATGCACAATCGCGCGAAGTGCGGGCCCAATGATGTCTTCGTGATAGGCCCGGACCTGCTCTCGGCTCATGCGCTGCTCAGCAAATTCAGAGATATCTGCGCCAGCGGCAAATGCACTTTGCTGGCCTGAAATGACCGCAAGGCGTAAGTCGGTGCGGGCAGAAATTTCCTCAAAACACTGCCGTAATTCCCGCCACATCTGAATCGAGATCGCGTTTAACTGGCCGGCATTCGACAGCGTGACCCGGGCAACGGGCGGCGTCGAGGCCCAGACAATACTGCCAACGGCATGATGTTCAGACTGCGCCACGTTATGTTGATCGCCGATAAGACCACATCAGAATCAGAGCACCCACCACGATCATGGGCAAGGACAGCCATTGTCCCATGGTCAGGCCGAGGGACAGCACCCCGAGAAATGCATCCGGCTCGCGCGCAAACTCCGCCAAAAAGCGCGCCAGGCCATAGCCCAGAAGAAACAATCCCGACACCGCGCCCAGAGGCCGAGCGCGAGCGGAAAAGCGCCACAGCACGACAAACAGCAGCAGGCCCTCGAGCAGCATTTGATAGAGCTGCGAAGGATGGCGGGCAAGCAGATTGCCCGCCTGCGGAAAAATCATCGCCCAGGGCAGTGCCGCCTCAACGGGCCGGCCCCAGAGTTCACCATTAATAAAATTTCCCAGTCGGCCCGCAGCAAGGCCTAAGGGCACCAGCGGCGCGATGAAATCCGCTATACGAAAAAATTCAATCCGACGTCGCCACGCGAAAAATCCCATCGCAGCGATCACACCCAGCATGCCGCCGTGAAAGGCCATGCCGCCCTGCCAGACCGCCAGAATTTCCTCAGGGTGCTGCAGGTAATAGCTCGGCTTATAAAACAACACGTAACCCAGCCTGCCCCCGAGCACCACACCGATCACGCCGAAAAGCAGCAGGTCATCTAAGCCGCGTGCATCCATTGCCGAGGCTGCGCCCGATGCCTTGATGCGCCACCTGCCCAAAATCAGGACTGCAGCAAAGGCCACGAGATACATCAGTCCGTACCAGCGTATCGCGAGTGGGCCTAATGAAATCGCAATGGGATCAAACTGCGGATGAACCAGAACCGATGGCGCCATACGGCACAATATAACCTTTGATTCCTCCCGAGGAGACCCGTGCCATGGCCAAGCCGAACCCGACCCCGCCCAAACGACTTAACGAGCGGTCGCGCATGGTGACCGAAGGGGTGGCCCGTGCGCCGAACCGGTCGATGTATTACGCCATGGGCTACCAGGAGCACGACTTTGTGAATAAGCCCATGGTCGGCGTTGCCAATGGCCACTCGACCATCACGCCTTGCAACAGCGGCCTGCAGCCCCTGGCCGATGCTGCTGTGGTTGCGCTGAAGTCGGCCGGCGCGAACCCCCAGCTCTTTGGCACCCCAACCATTTCAGATGGCATTGGCATGGGCACCGAGGGCATGAAATATTCATTGGTCTCACGGGAAGTCATTGCCGACTCCATTGAGACCTGCGTGAATGGCCAGTGGATGGATGGCGTGCTGGTCATTGGCGGCTGCGATAAGAATATGCCCGGCGGCATGATGGCCATCGCCCGCACCAATGTGCCTGCCATTTATGTTTACGGCGGCACCATCAAACCCGGCCACTACAAAGGCAAAGACCTCACCATCGTTTCAGCCTTCGAGGCGGTCGGTGAATTCACCGCAGGCCGGCTCAACGAAGTCGACTTTAAAGAAATTGAAAAGCGCTCCTGTCCGGGATCGGGCTCCTGCGGCGGAATGTATACCGCCAACACCATGAGCTCCTCTTTTGAGGCCCTCGGCATGAGCCTGCCGTACTCCTCCACCATGGCCAACGAAGACCAAGAAAAAATTGCCAGTGCAGCCGAGTCAGCGCAGGTTTTGGTTCAGGCCATTGCCAAAGGCATTCGGCCGCGCGACATCATTACCCGCGAATCCATCGAAAATGCGGTTGCCGTGATCATGGCCGTCGGCGGATCCACCAACGCGGTGCTGCATTTCCTGGCAATCGCCCACTCAGCGGGCGTGCAATGGGATATCGATGATTTTGAGCGTGTCCGCCGGCGGGTGCCGGTGATTTGCGATTTAAAGCCCTCCGGCCGCTACGTTGCGACCGATCTGCATCGCGCAGGCGGCATTCCGCAGGTCATGAAAATTCTGCTCAGCGCAGGGCTTTTGCATGGGGACTGCCTGACCATCACCGGAAAAACAGTTGCGGAGATGCTCCGCGATATTCCTGCCGCTCCCCGCGCGGATCAGGATGTGATTCTGCCGATTGAAAAGGCGCTTTACGCCGAGGGCCACCTCGCCATTCTGAAAGGCAACCTCTCGCCCGAGGGCTGTGTGGCCAAGATTACCGGCCTAAAAAATCCAGTCATTACTGGGCCTGCCCGCGTCTTCGACTCGGAGGATGCCGCCATGCAGGCCATCATGGAGCGTGCGATCAAGCCTGGTGATGTGGTGGTGATCCGCTACGAGGGGCCCCGCGGCGGGCCCGGCATGCGCGAGATGCTCGCTCCGACATCGGCCCTGATCGGCCAGGGCCTGGGCGAATCGGTGGGCCTCATTACCGA
>CAYFPT010000003.1:0-21888 GCA_964345065.1 uncultured Bordetella sp. | reverse complement strand
CCTCGGCCCCAAGGGTGGCCCTGGCATGCCCGAGATGTTGGCCCCCACCGGCGCGTTGATTGGCGCGGGTTTGGGTGAGAGCGTGGGCCTCATCACCGATGGCCGCTTCTCGGGTGGCACCTGGGGCATGGTCGTCGGCCATGTAGCCCCCGAGGCCGCAGTCGGCGGGCCGATCGGATTGATCAAAGAGGGTGACCCCATCACCATCGATGCCCACCAGCAACTCATTGAGCTCAATATCAGCGCAGCCGAACTCGCGGCCCGCAAGGCAGCCTGGCGTGCGCCCGAACCCCGCTACACCCGCGGAGTGCTGGCGAAATTCGCAAAGCTCGCGGCCTCGGCAAGCCGTGGTGCGGTCACCGACCCCGAGCTCTCTCAGCCCGAGATCCGCGGCTAGACAGGTTTTGCGGCTACAATCGCGGTGTTTGCTTAGTTTTTCAACAGGAGAGTATCTATGCGTAAGTTTGTCGCTCTGACCGTCGCCGCAGGCATGATGGCCTCCGCCGGCGCTGCTTTTGCCTCGCCCGAGCTGCTCAAGAAATTCAACTGCACGGCCTGCCATGCCAACGATAAAAAACTGGTCGGCCCTGCCTATAAAGACGTCGCAGCAAAATATGCTGCCGATGGCGGCGCTGCCGATAAACTGGCCAAGAAAATCAAGGCCGGTGGCCAGGGCGTATGGGGTCCCGTTCCGATGCCTCCTCACCCCCAGGTCTCTGATGCAGATGCCCTGACCATGGCGAAATACGTGTTGACCGTGAAGTAAATCGCCCACGGGAAGACCGCCAAGAACCCTTCGAGTCATCGAAGGGTTTTTTGTTTTTCGGCGCCCTTAAAGTAAAGCAATGGCACTGCCACGACAATTTCGACGCCTACGGCTTGGCTTGGTCGGCTTTGGCGATGTGGCACATCGCTCACTCGAGCTCTGCCTATCGCGCCCATCCCAGCAGCATGGCCCCCGGCTAATCGTGGTGGGCCGCACCTCTGCCCAGCGCATCGCACCGCAAATTCGGCCCGCATTTTTTTCGGGTCGACACAGCGCGCTTGGGCTTGATCTCGATCATCGACCATTGGTTCGCCGCATTACGCCAATACTGCAGGCGGCAATCGTCTATCTGCCGACGGCTGAGCCCAAGACCTCCGAGACAAAAGCGGCAATCATTGACCGCCGGGCCCGAGATCTGGCGTGCGCACTGCGTGCCTGCGCGTCTGCGATGCCGCTGGTTTATCTCAGTACCACTGGCGTTTACGGAAACCATCAGGGAGCCGAGGTCTCAGAGACCAGCCGCTGCCAGACACATCAGCCAAGGTCATTGCGTCGGCTGGATGCAGAGCGGGCCCTGCGGCCGCTCGGCGCCCACGTGCTGCGCGTGCCGGGCATCTACGATGGCCACGAGCGCTTACCCACGGCGCGACTCCACGCCCAGCAGCCAGCGCTTCGACCCGAAGACGATGTCTTCACGAATCACATTCATGCCGATGATCTTGCACGAATCGCTCTTATCGCACTGTTTCGCGGCAGGCCTGGCCGCATCACCAATGCGGTCGATGAGACCGAAATGAAAATGGCAGATTACTTTGATGCAGTCGCTGACGCGATCGGCCTTGCCCGGCCGCCACGCATCTCGCGCACGGAAATGAAATCCCTCGCGGCACAAGGCGCTGTCCATCCGATGATGATGGGATTTCTTGCGGAGTCACGACGCGTGAAATCCACACGGGTCCACCGCGAACTCCGCGCGCGCCTTCGGTACCCTACCGTTGATCACACCCTGCGCGAACTGAAACGCGAACTGAAATCGCAGTCCCATGTCACATCCTCACGCCCCCATGTCTAAACCGCTGCCCGCAGGCCATCAAGACCTGCATGGCCACAGCATCCATGACACGACCCGCGGCCACGCCCGGACCGTGCTCAATGTGACGGTCTTGGGCTGGGCCGTTGCGCTCACGGTGGGCTTTGCGGCAGTGGAATTTTTGGCATCACTGTGGTCGGGCTCCGTGGCCCTGATGGCCGATGCGGGCCACATGATCACGGATGCGACTGCCTTGTTTCTCGCACTGGCCGCGCAAATGATTGCGCGGCGGCCGCCAACCGAGACCAGCTCCTACGGTGATGGCCGGGCCGAAGCCCTCGCGGCATTTGTCAATTCCCTCGCGATGCTGGCCATGGTGATCTGGATTGCCTGGGAGGCAATCGACCGATTCCAGCAGCCGCATCATGTCGAAGGCATCACGGTCATGGCGGTCGCTGCAATTGGATTGGCCGTCAATCTGGTTGTGGCCTGGCTGCTGTCAAAAGATCAGGGCAATCTGAATTCAAAAGCTGCGCTGATTCATGTGCTGGGCGATCTGCTGGGCTCAATCGCTGCCATCATGGCCGGGGCAGTGGTCACGGCCACAGGATGGACGCCGATTGATCCCCTGCTCTCACTCTTGGTCTGCGTCTTGATTCTGAAGTCGACACTCAGCCTGCTTCGCAGCTCCACCCGGATTCTGATGGAGCATGTGCCCGACTCTGTGAATTTCAAAGCCGTCGGCGTCGAACTTCAAGCCATGCGATCAGTGGTTCGGGTCCACAACCTACACATCTGGGAAACCATGCCGGGCGAAATTAGCCTAACAGCCCATCTCGAGGTCGATAGCCTTGCGCACTGGCCCGAGGTGCTGCAGGCCGCGCAGCAGATGCTGCGGGATCGGCATGGCATTGACCATGCCACCTTGCAGCCTGAACTCAGCGCGCGCCACCAAGACGCTGACGGGCAGCGCGATATTCCTGCTCCAGTTGATCCACAATCTGCCCAGCCGGCATCACCGCGTTAATACCCGCCACACTCTGGCCCGCGCCCCAGATATCTTTCCATGCCTTCTGGCCAGCATTTTTACGCAGGCTGGCAAAATCCACTTTCGATTTATCGGATTGAATCAGCTCATCAGGGTTTAAACCGGCCCGCACGATACTGCCGCGCAGATAATTTCCCAATACGCCAGTAAAGCTTGACGAGCTGACGATATCCTCGGCGCCCGACTCGACCAACATCTGCTTGTATTCAGGAACTGCACGGGCCTCGGCGGAAGCCACGAATCGTGTGCCCATATACGCAAGATCAGCACCCATCGCCTGGGCCGCGAGAATATGGTGGCCACGACTCATCGCGCCCGAGAGAATGATGGTGCCCGAGTAAATTTTTCGCACCTCTTCGATAAAGGCAAAAGGATTTAAGGGCCCCGCATGGCCGCCCGCCCCTGCAGTCACCAGAATCAGGCCATCCACACCCGCTTCAATGGCCTTCTCCGCATGTCGCAGGCTGATCACATCATGAAAGACCAGTCCGCCGTAGGTCTTGGCCGCCTGCACCACGGGCGTGGGCGCATGCAGGCTGGTGATCATGATGGGCACCCGATAACGCGCCGCCAGCTCGATGTCTTCCGCGAGCCGCGGGTTCGAGGGGTGCACGATTTGATTGACCGCAAAGGGCGCCACGGGATAGGGACAGCCGGCGGGCTGGGGCTGGGCCAGGGCCTGCTGAATTTGTTCAAGCCACTGGGCAAGCTCGCCGGGCTCCCGGGCGTTGAGCGCGGGAAAGGCGCCCAGAATCCCCGCCCGGCACTGTGCAATGACCAGTTCAGGATTGGAGACGATAAATAACGGCGCGCCGATCAGCGGCAGCCGCAGCTGGGCGAGGGATTGTGGAATCGGCAAACTGAGTCTCCTCTCTAGGGTCTTTCCCAAGTCCGGCGCCTTGCAAAAATTCCCGGCCCCGGGTTCAATTCAAACGAACGTATGAATGATACCGGACTCCCCCTGTCGGCGGCCAGCACCGCCGTGACCCGCGAGCGGCTGCTCAACGTCGCAGAGCGGCTCTTCGTGCGGCATGGCTTTGAGGCCACCTCGCTGCGCAGAATTACGGCCGAGGCCGGTGCCAACCTTGCCGCCGTGAACTATCACTTTGGCAGCAAGGAATCCTTGGTCCAGGAAGTCTTGCGCCGGCGGCTGGATCGGGTGAATCGCGAGCGGCTGATCGCGCTCGATGCGCTTGAAAAAGCTGCAGCGGGAAAACCCCTCAAACCCAGCAAAATTCTTGAGGCATTTTTCGGCACGCTGCTGCGCATTGCCAAAGAAGAGCCGCAAAGCGGCCCGACCTTCCTCAAGCTCTTGGGCCGCACAATGACCGAGCCTGCCGATTTCATTCGGGCGGTTTTAGCCGATGAATATCAGCATGTGCTGGAGCGCTACAAGTCAGCCCTGTTTCGGGCCCTGCCCGATGTGCCCCGCGCAGAAATCATTTGGCGCTTTCATTTCATGCTGGGTGCAACCGCCTATGCCATTGCGGGCACCGACAGCCTAAAACTCGTGGCCCGCTGGACCGAGCCCGAAAGCGCTGAGGCGCCGCGCTCGGCCCGAAAAAAAGCCCGCGATGCGGATCAACTCAGCGAGCGACTGATGAGTTTTCTCATCGGCGGCCTGCGTGCACCCCTTCCCAAATCCATTGACCCACCCGAGAGGAAAACGCCATGCCGTTGACCCTAGTGCTTCTTATTCTTCTGGCAGCTGCTGTGGCTGTTTTCGCCGTGAGGCCACTGCGCATGCGGCTACTGACAGCGGCCATCTTTAAGGGATTTCGCGCCGCCCTGCCGTCGATGTCAGAAACCGAGCGGGCAGCCCTCGAGGCAGGCACGGTCTGGTGGGAGGCGGATCTGTTTCGTGGCCGGCCCAACTGGAAGGGCCTTTCGGCCATCGCACGGCCCCAGCTCACTGCGGAAGAGCAGTCCTTTCTCGATCACGACGTCGAGGAGGCCTGCCGGATGGTCAATGAGTGGCAAGTCAACTTCAAAGATTTCGACATGCCCAAAGCCGCCTGGGACTTCATTAAACAGAAAGGTTTTTTGGGCATGATCATTCCCAAGGCCTATGGCGGTAAACAATTCTCGGCCTATGCCCACTCCCAAGTCATTGCCAAGCTCTCCACACGCTCATCGCCACTGGCCATCTCCGTGATGGTGCCCAACTCATTGGGCCCGGCTGAATTGCTGCTGCACTATGGCACCGAAGAACAAAAGAACTATTTCCTGCCACGGCTGGCCCGCGGTGAAGAAATTCCCGCCTTTGCGCTCACCAGTCCTTGGGCGGGATCGGATGCTGCAGCGATTCCCGATTTTGGAATCGTCTGCAAAGGCCTCTGGCAAGGCAAAGAAACACTCGGCATGCGGGTCACGTGGAATAAACGCTACATCACGCTGGCACCAGTCTGCACGCTTCTTGGCCTGGCCTTTCGACTCTACGATCCCGATGGCTTACTGGGCAGCACGAAAGATTTAGGAATTACCTGCGCACTCGTGCCGCACAACCATCCCGGTGTTGAAATCGGCCGCCGCCACATTCCCATGAATACCTACTTTATGAATGGCCCGACCGAGGGGGATCAGGTCTTCATGCCGCTGGAATTCATCATCGGCGGGCCGAAAATGGCCGGCCAGGGCTGGCGCATGCTGATGGAGTGTCTATCGGCGGGCCGTGCGATCTCGCTGCCCTCGGCCAATGCCGGACTGGCCCAGCTGGCAGCGCGGGTTGCTGGCGGCTACGCGCGAATTCGCAATCAATTTAAAACCCCCATCTCGCGGTTTGAAGGCATCGAGGAGCTGCTCGCCCGCATTGCAGGCTATACCTATCTCAACGATGCGGTACGCACGCTATCGGCCGCAAGTATCGATCTGGGTCAGCGGCCATCGGTGGTCTCAGCGATTGCAAAATATCACGTCACTGAGCGCGCCCGGCAGGTACTGGCAGACAGCATGGATATTGTGGGTGGCAAGGGCATCTGCCTTGGGCCATCGAATATTCTTGGCCTTGCCTATCAGCAGATGCCAATTGGCATCACCGTCGAGGGTGCCAACGTGCTCACCCGAAACCTGATTCTCTTTGGCCAGGGCGCAATTCGCTGCCATCCCTATCTGCTCAAAGAGATGCAGGCCGCCCAGCATCCGGATCGCGGCCAGGGCCTGAGCGATTTTGATCACGCCTTCTGGGGCCATGTCCGCTACACGATCGCCAATGGTGTCCGCGCCATCTGGCACGGCCTGACGGCATCCCGTTTTGCCGGGCCCGGCGGCCAAGGCCCCGTCGAGATGCGCAAAGCGATGCGGGACCTGAACCGCAACGCAGCCGCATTCGGATTTCTCGCTGACATCACGATGCTCATGCTCGGGGGAAGCTTAAAGCGCAAAGAGCGGCTCTCGGCACGGCTGGGTGACATCCTTGCCCATCTGTTTTTGGCGAGTTGTGTGCTCAAGCGCTACGAGATGGAGGGCCGGATTCGAGAAGATGCCGATCTCGCCCGCTGGTGCCTGCAGGACTGCCAAGTGAATATCGCCCGGGCCTTTGCCGGCGTATTTGAAAACTTCCCGAATCGTTTGGTGGGCCGACTGCTGCGCGGGCTGCTCTTTCCGTGGGGCATCACGGCGCGTGCGGCCTCGGATCAGCTCGGCCATCGAATTGCGCAACTTCTGGCCAATCCGGGTGCGGCCCGTGATCGCTTAACGCCGATTTGTTTCGTGCATCACGACGAACATGACGCCGTGGGCGCCATTGAACACGCGCTCGCGGCAGTACTGGCAGCCGAACCGATTGAGGCGAAGATCCGCGCTGCCGAGAAGAAAGGACTCTTTAAGGCAGAGCCGCTTGCGAATGTCCGAGATATCGGCCAGCTCGCGGCGGACCGGGGGATCATTACCGCCGAAGAATCAGCAGTGCTCAAACGCCGCGATGTTCTGCGGGATCGTGTGATTCATGTCGATGATTTTCCCTTTGAAATTCACGCCGCATCGGCAGAGTCTGCTGCCACCCCGACAGCGGCCGCCTCACTGCACGCAAGGGCGGCCTGATGCAGGCCCAGTCAGCCCCGGTCTATTTGGTCGACGGCGCCCGCACGCCTTTTTTAAAAGCGCGCGGTGGGCCGGGCCCTTTTAGTGCCTCTGACTTGGCCACGCAGGCGGGCCGCGCATTACTGCTGCGCCAGCCTTTTGCGCCATCCGACTGCGATGAGGTGATTCTCGGCTGTGCAGCACCGGCGCCCGATGAAGTCAATATCGGCCGTGTCGTTGCGTTGCGCATGGGCTGCGGCCATGCGGTTACGGGCTGGACAGTCATGCGCAACTGCGCCTCAGGACTGCAGGCCATCGACTCTGCGATGTCTCAGATTCGACTCGGCCGATCTCATCTGGTCTTGGCCGGTGGCGTGGATGCACTTTCGCGTACCCCGCTGCTGTATTCCGATGTGATGGTGCGCTGGTTTGCCGAGATGGCCACAAAAAAAACAGTTCCTGCGAAGCTTCAGCATTTTCTGCGGCTTCAGCCCGGCCAGCTGCTCTCCCCCGTCATTGCACTGCTGCGGGGGCTCACCGATCCTGTTGTGGGCTTATCGATGGGCCAGACCGCAGAAAATCTTGCCTACCGATTCGGCATCAACCGCGCCGAGATGGATGCGTTTTCAGTGCGCAGTCATCAGCGCGCTCAAGCCGGCCTGAAATCGCAGGCCTTCGATGAGATCGTGCCGATCCTGGATGAGAAAGGAAAAATCTATGCGGTGGATGACGGTGTTCGTGAGGATTCCTCTTTAGAGGGCCTTGCAAAACTAAGGCCCGTATTCGATAAACCTTACGGCAACATCACGGCAGGCAATAGCTCTCAGGTCACCGATGGCGCCGCCTGGTGCCTCTTGGCCTCTGAGCAGGCCGTCCAACGCTACGGGCTAAAGCCGATGGCGCGGCTCATCGATCTTCAATGGGCGGGATTGGATCCCGCAGAAATGGGGCTGGGGCCTGTGCATGCCGCCTTGCCACTGATGCATCGACATGGATTACAGCATCGGGATATTGATCTCTGGGAAATCAATGAGGCATTTGCCGCGCAGGTGATGGCCTGCATTCGCGCAATGGCGGATGCCGAGTATTTGCGCACCGCACTGCCACAGCTTGAGGGCTTGGCCGCCGGCACGCTGAATGAATCTCGGCTCAATATCCACGGCGGTGCAATCGCGATTGGCCATCCCGTGGGGGCCTCCGGCACGCGCATCACCCTGCACCTGGCCCGCGCGCTGGCACGAGAGCAGCAGCGTCGTGGCCTTGCCGCCATCTGTATTGGCGGTGGCCAGGGCGGCGCCATTCTGATGGAGGCCCTGTAATGCGGCACTGGAATCTCACAATCGATGCCCATGGCATTGCCTGGATGCGGCTGGATACAGCCGGGGCCAGCATGAATAAACTTAGCGCTGAGGTGCTCGCTGAGTTTTCCGCACAGCTTGATCAATTCGATCTCAAGCCGCCTACTGGGATGATCATTCAATCCGCTAAAGAATCGGGCTTTATCGCTGGCGCAGATGTAGAAGAATTCAAAGCCTTGGATAAGCCGCAGCAGGCCCAGGAGATCATCGCCCGGGGATGGCATCTGTTTAATCGACTGGCCGCCGTGCCCTATCCCACGCTGTCATTGATTCGTGGCATCTGCTTGGGCGGTGGCCTGGAGATCTCACTGGCCTGCCGCTATCGCATCGCCGTCGATGAGCCGGCCACACGACTCGGCCTGCCCGAGGTGCTCTTGGGCATTGTGCCCGGCTGGGGCGGCATGATGCGACTGCCACGATTGATCGGGCCGCAGGCGGCCCTCGATATGATGCTCACCGGCAAGACACTCGATGCCCGCCGAGCAAAGCGTGCTGGTCTTGTCGATCTTGCGGTGCCCCCGCGGCTGATGGAGCGATCTGCCGCCGAGCTGATTCGATCGGGCAGGCCGCCGCATCGGCCCTCCGGCCTGCCGGCGCTGATGAATCATCCGCTCCTGCGCCCGATCATCGCGGCCATGGCAAAAAAACAAGTGGCAAAAAAAGCGCGGCCTGAACACTATCCTGCGCCTTACGCCATCATCGATCTCTGGCAAAAAACGGATGGCGATCCGCTAAAAATGCCACAGCTGATGCAGACCATCATCGGCTCGCCGACTACTAAAAATCTGTTGCGGGTTTTCTTTTTGCAGGAACGGCTGAAATCTCTTGGCAAGGAGTCGTCATTTAAGGCAAGACATCTGCATGTCATTGGCGCAGGCACCATGGGCGGGGACATCGCGGCCTGGGGAGCGCTTCGCGGCCTTACCGTAACCCTGCAAGATCAAGACATCAGCCGAATCGCGCCAGCGATGGGCCGGGCAGCTGCGCTCTTTAAAAAACGGCTGCGTGATCCGCTGCTGCGGCGGGCCGCGATGGATCGGCTCATCCCCGACACCACCGGCGAAGGGATTCAGCATGCGGATGTCGTGATTGAAGCAATTTTCGAAAATCTTCAGGCCAAGCACGCGCTCTTTCAGCAGATTGAGCCCCGTTTAAAGCCGGGGGCGATTCTCGCCACCAACACCTCGAGTCTCAGGATCGAGGATCTTCGCACAGCACTGGCTGACCCCTCTCGACTGGTCGGCATTCACTTTTTCAATCCTGTAGTCATGATGCCGCTTGTCGAAGTCATTGCCGCACCTGGCACAAAACCCCAGGCGGCTGCAGATGCGGCGGCCTTTGTCCGCAGCATCGATAAGCTGCCACTGCCGGTTAAGAGTGCGCCGGGATTTTTGGTCAATGCGGTGCTGGCGCCCTATATGCTCGGCGCCATGCGCAAGCTCGATGACGGCGTTGCCCCCAGCGTCATTGATGCCGCGATGCGACGCTTTGGCATGCCCATGGGCCCGATCGAACTGGCCGATACCGTGGGCCTGGACATTGCGCTTGCCGCAGGCCGGCAGCTCTCCGATGTCACATCACCACCGAAATGCCTCATGGAGCGGGTCGAGCAGGGCCACCTGGGTAAAAAATCAGGCCGTGGTTTTTATGAATGGTCAAAAGGGGCCATTGCGAATCGCAGCGACGTTGCTGCAATCCCTGAGGGCCTTGCGGAGTCCCTGATTGCACCCTTGGTCGATCGAACCGAGGCCCTCGTGCAAGAAGGTGTAATTGCAGATGCTGATCTGGCCGATGCTGGAGTGATCTTTAGCACCGGCTTTGCTCCTTTTCGGGGCGGGCCGCTGAACTGGAATAAAACAAGGAGCATTCGTGAATAAGTTTCGAATTCAGCGTGTTGCCGTACTTGGCGCCGGCGTCATGGGCGCGCAGATTGCTGGCCATCTGGCCAATGCGGGTATCGCAGTCGATCTTTTTGATCTGCCCGGCCCCGCCGAGGATCGCAATCAGACCGTCAGCACAGCCTTAGCGCGGCTAAAAAAACTCGAGCCAGCACCCCTTGCCAGCTCCGCAGTGCTCGGCCTGATTCGGTCCAATAACTTCGATGATCATCTGCAACGGCTTGCTGAGGCCCAGCTCATCATTGAGGCCGTCGCCGAGCGCATGGAAATCAAGCGCAGCCTGTATGCAAAGATTGCGCCGTATTGCAGCCCTTCGGCGTGGATTGCCTCGAACACATCAGGGCTGTCGGTGCGTGCGCTGGCGGCCGAGATTCCCCCTGCGCTTCGGCCACGTTTCTGTGGCATGCATTTTTTCAATCCACCCCGTTATATGAGCCTGGTGGAATTGATTGCCTGCGACGAGACCCAGCCAGAGGGCCTGGATGCCTTGGAGTCTTGGCTCGTCCACACACTGGGCAAATCTGTCATTCGCGCCAAAGACACGCCTAACTTTATTGCCAACCGCATCGGCGTATTTTCGCTACTGGCCACCATGGAACATACCCAACGGCTTGGCCTGGGCCTTGACACTGTGGATGCGCTCACCGGCCCCCGTATCGGCCGGCCCAAAAGCGCCTGCTATCGCACCGTTGATGTGGTGGGTATCGACACGCTGGCCCATGTCGTTCACACCAAACGCGAGCAGCTGCGCCAAGACCCCTGGCATGCGTTTTTCAAGCTGCCCACCTGGATTGAGCAACTCATCCAGGAAGGCGCCCTGGGCCAAAAATCGGGCCGCGGCCTCTACAAAAAAGAAGGGAAAGAACTTCTGGTGCTCGACTATGCGGCTGGCCAGTATCGAAAAACAGATAGCCAGATTGATCCGGAAGTTGAAAAGATTCTGGCGCTGCGACAGCCCGCAGAAAAATTTGCGGCCTTAATCCAATGTCCCCGCCCGCAGGCCCAGCTGCTCTGGGCCACCTTTCGCGATGTCTTTCACTACAGCGCCGTGCACCTGCACGAGATCGCCGATAACGCCCGAGATCTGGATCTTGCGATGCGCTGGGGCTTTGGCTGGAGCCATGGGCCTTTTGAGCTCTGGCAAGCGGCGGGATGGGCCACGATCGCGCAAGCCATTGAGGCAGATCGCAAGGCCGGCAAAACACTGAGTAATGTAGCGCTGCCCGACTGGTGCCTAACGCCAGCACGCACCGGCGTCCATCAGCCAGAGGGATCTTGGGCGCCCGCCATTGGCGCTCAACGCGGTCGATCAGGCCTTGAAGTCTATCGCCGGCAGTTATTTCCCGAGCGGCTCATTGGCGAGCAGGCCAGGCCCAGCACGGCGCCGATCAGCCAGACCGCGGGCGAGACCCTCTATCAAAACAAAGAAGTCCGGCTTTGGCGCCTGCCCGATGTGGATGCGGGAATCGGGATTCTCTCTTTCACATCCACCATGCACGCCGTCAGCGATGAGGTGCTTGCCGGCATGATGGCGTGCATTGCGATGGCAGAGGCCGAACTGGATGGTCTCGTGCTCTGGCATGAGCCGCCATTTTGTGTCGGCGCAAACTTAAAACAAGTCGCCCAGGCCTGCAAAGCGGGGGAGTTCACCCGGCTCGAGCAGATCGTGGCCCAATTCCAGGCCGCCTCACAGGCCCTCAAATATGCACGCGTGCCAACGGTTGCTGCGACCCAGGGCCTCGCGCTGGGCGGTGGCTGCGAATTTCTGATGCATGCCCAGCAGCGGGTGATGCATCTGGAGACCTACACCGGGCTGGTCGAAGCCGGCGTAGGTGTTATTCCCGCGGGTGGTGGCTGTAAAGAGTTCGCAGTCCGTGCTGCGCAGTGGGCTGCCCGCAGTCCGACACCGGGCGAGGTTTTTCCATTTATTCAGCAGATCTTCACCACGATCGCAATGGCCAAGGTCGCCAAAAGCAGTCTCCAGGCAATCGAAATGGGCTTTGCTCAGCCGCAAGATGCCACCGTATTTCATGCCCATGAATTGCTCTATGCTGGCCTGCGCGCTGCCCGCAATCGCGCCGAGCTCGGCTTCACGCCACCCATTGCACAGTCCGTGCCAGTGGCAGGCCGCACAGGAATCGCCAATCTCTCGCTGATGCTGGTCAATATGCATGAAGGCAAGATGATCAGTGATCACGACTACAAAGTCGCCCACGCGGCAGCGACCGCGCTCTGCGGTGGCGATATCGATCCTGGCACCCGGGTGGACGAAGACTGGCTGATCCGCGTGGAGCGTCAGCTCTTTGTCGATCTTTTGAAAACCCCCGAAACCCAGGCCCGCATCGAACACATGCTGAGCACCGGCAAACCCCTGCGCAACTGACACCAAGGCAATCATCATGAGCACATCACGCCAAGAGGCATATATCGTTTCCGCCAAGCGACTTCCAGTCGGCAAGAAAAACGGACAGATGAAATCCACCCGGCCCGATGACCTGCTGGCCGCCGCGCTTCAGGCCTGCCTCAGTGATTTACCTGAGCTGGATCGCAATGCTATTGACGATGTCATCGTTGGCTGTGCAATGCCCGAGGCCGAGCAAGGCATGAACATGGCCCGCATAGGACTGCTGCTTGCCGGCCTGCCCCAATCCGTGCCCGGCATTACGATTAATCGTTTCTGCGCGTCGGGGCTTCAGGCAGTGGCCTACGCCGCCCAGCGCATTCAGCTGGGTGAGGCCGATCTCGTGCTGGCCGCTGGCGCCGAATCCATGAGCGCCATGCCGCAGATCATGGGCAATAAGCTGGCCATGAATCCGGTGGTCTTTGAAGACAATGCCCATCTTGGTATTGCGTATGGCATGGGCATGACTGCAGAAAATGTTGCCCGCCAATGGTCAGTCAGCCGCGATGATCAGGATCAATTCGCGCTCGCTTCCCATACAAAAGCCTGTAAGGCCCAGGCCGAGGGCGCCTATGCTGATGAACTTACGCCGTATGAGGTGGTCGCGCATCTTCCCAATCCCGAATCTGCACAGCCGCGACTCAAGCGGTCCTGGATGCATCAAGATGAGGGCCCAAGGGCCGACACAACGCTCGAACGACTCGCAAAGCTCAAGCCCGTTTTTCATGCAAAGGGTTCAGTGACGGCGGGCAATTCCTCGCAGATGTCAGATGGCGCGGGCGCCCTGCTCGTGGCCTCGGCCTCGGCAATCAAGGCCCACGGCCTGACGCCGATTGCGCGCTTTGTGGCCTTTGAGGTCGCAGGCGTTGCACCCGAGATCATGGGCATTGGCCCGATCGCAGCAATTCCAAAGGCCGTTGCGAGAGCGGGTGTTCGACTGCAGGATATCGGCTGGATCGAGCTCAACGAAGCCTTTGCCGCCCAGGCGCTTGCCGTGATTCGCGAGCTAAAGCTCGATCCCACGCTGGTCAACCCCTTAGGCGGTGCGATTGCGGCGGGTCATCCGCTTGGTGCAACAGGTGCGATTCGTTCATGCACCGCAATTCACGGCGCAAGAAGGCAGAGAAAACCCTACTCAATGGTCAGCATGTGCATCGGCACAGGCATGGGAGCCGCAGGTATATTTGAGACCCTGTAAATCAGGAGCGCATCATGCAAAAACTCTGGGTCGAGCAATATCCGCCGCAAGTCCCGGCAGAAATTGAACTCCAACGCATCACCTCGGTTGCGGATTTTTTTGTTCAGGCCTGTGAAGAGTTTGGGCCCAAGACGGCCTATATCAGTATGGGCAAGTCAATCACTTATCAGGCATTAAACGAGCAGAGCCAGAGTTTCGCCCAATACCTGCAGTCGGTCGGCATCCAAAAGGGTGACCGTGTAGCCCTGATGATGCCCAATGTCTTGCAATATCCGATCGCGCTGTTTGGCGCCCTGCGCGCGGGCGCGGTCGTGGTGAATTGCAACCCCCTGTATACCCCCCGAGAGCTCGAGCATCAGCTCACCGACTCCGGGGCGACCACTATCGTGATTCTGGAAAACTTCGCCCATGTGCTGGAGCAGGCCATTGGCAAGACCCGGGTGCGGCATGTCATCGTGACCCCTCTGGGTGAGATGCTCGGCGCAAAGGGCCATATCGTAAATTTCGTGGTGCGCAAGATTAAAAAACTCGTGCCCGCCTGGAATCTTCCTCAGGCCATCTCGATGAGACAGGCCTTAAGTCTCGGCCAGGGAAAATCTTTCCGTGCGCCAACCCTCACCGCGGAAGACATTGCCTTTTTGCAGTACACCGGCGGCACCACCGGCGTCTCCAAGGGAGCTGTGCTCACCCACCGCAATATCTGCGCCAACGTGCTGCAGGCTGAGCATTGGATCTCACCCGTGGTGCGCCGGGGCGAAGAGTTCATCGTCACCGCCCTGCCGCTGTATCACATCTTCGCGCTAACGGCGAACTGCCTCACGTTTATTCGTATCGGCGCGCAGAATCTTCTGATTGCGAATCCGCGGGATATTCCGAACTTTGTAAAAGAGTGGGCGAAGTATCCGGTAACTGCGTTTACCGCGGTCAACACGCTTTTTAATGCGCTCCTCAACCATCCGGATTTTCAAAAATTAAATTTCTCAACCCTGCGGGTCACGCTCGGCGGCGGCATGGCGGTGCAAAAGCCAGTGGCCGAGCGGTGGAAAGCCGTGACGGGCTGTGCACTGTCGCAGGCTTATGGCCTGACCGAAACTTCGCCTGCAGCCACGATCAATCCGCTGGCCGATATTCCCTTTTCTGGATCCATTGGCCTGCCCATCTCGTCAACCGAAGTCTCAATTCGTGATGACGGCGGCAAAGAACTTGCACTCAACGAAGTCGGTGAGATCTGCCTGCGTGGGCCCCAGGTCACCTCAGGCTACTGGGGCCGGCCCGATGAAACTGCAAAAATCTTTTTTCCCGATGGCTTTCTCAAGACTGGGGACATGGGCTATGTCGATGACAAAGGCTATGTCTTTCTGGTCGATCGCAAGAAAGACATGATTCTGGTCTCGGGGTTTAATGTCTATCCCAATGAGGTCGAAGAAGTGGTCGCCATGCATCCCGCGGTGCGCGAAGTCGCGGCAATTGGTGTGCCCGATGATCAGACCGGCGAGGCCGTTAAGCTTTATGTTGCAAGCTCAGATCCTGCGCTCACCAAAGAGGCCTTAATCGATCACTGCAAGCAATATCTGACCAACTACAAAGTGCCCAAGCAAATTGAGTTTCGGCCAGAGCTGCCAAAAACCAATGTGGGCAAAATCCTGCGCCGGGCCCTACGCGATTCCTAGTCCGCCGCTCAATGCCCGGGCTTTAACAGAATTTTCGCGGAGGCCGCGCGGCCATGATGCAGATCCGCGAATGCCGCCGGACCTTCATCAAGAGGCCTGCGATCCACCCAGGCACAGGCCCCGAACACTCCGCGATCTAAATATCGAACGGTATTCTGTAGATCAACTGTCGTGTAGGTATAGGTTCCCAGCAGGGTGATCTCAGCTAAGGTGAGCTTACGCATATCAATCTCGCTGGCCCATTCCTGAAGCCCCACATGCATGATCACGCCGCCCGGTCGAATCGCCTGAAACGCCGTCGATCGTGTGATCGCAGAACCCACGCAATCCACCACCAGTTCGTAGTGATTCTCGCCACAACGTTCCACTGCGGGATCCATTACCTTGCACTGAGTCTCTCGTGCCAGCGCCTGTCTTCGCAACGGATTCACCTCGATGACATCCAACTCAAGGACACCGAAATGCTTCAGCAACAGTGCCGTAAACATTCCAATGGCGCCGCCACCCACGACGAGCACGCGACATTCTTGTATGGGTCGGCGTAGTGCCCGCACGGATAGGTCAGCGGCATGGACTGCAGTTGCCGCCGGCTCGGTCAGTGCCGCGGTATCCGAGTCCATCGTCTCGGGAAGTGCAATCAAGGACGAGGCAGGAATACTCATGTATTCGGCGAAAGCGCCCGGCCGCGTCATTCCCACCATGGTCCGATTGGCACACAGGTTATTGCGGCCCTGCTGGCAATAATCGCAGCGGCCACATGTGATTAAAGGATTTCCCGTGACCCGCACGCCACGATCAAAAAGTGATGACCGGCTCTGCACCACGGTGCCCGCAAACTCGTGCCCAAGAATCAGGCCGGGCTTTCGACGTGGATCATGGCCATGGTAAGCGTGCATATCGCTGCCACAGATGCCCACCGCATCAATTCTCAGAATCACCTCATCAGCATCTAGTGTCGGCTCCGGCTGCTGCTGAATGCGGACCTCGTTGGGCTGGGTGTAGACCAATGCTTTCATAGTGTTCACTCTCTCATGTGCGCGCGTCCGATCGGCGTATCGCGAGCGGCCTTCAAAAACTCGGCCATGAAGTCGACCAATACCTGGGTCTGCGGCAGACTGACCCCGTTATACAAACTGGCCCGCAAATACTTTCCAACGCCAAACGGGGTGAGTGTTCTCAAGCCGACGATTCCGCGCTCCCAGGACTGTATCAAGAATTCCCGGGTGATTTCCTCGTCGCCACCGGCAACATCAAAGGGGACATTCATGCGACTGCGGATCAATGGATCTGCGATTGGGGTAGTGTAGAAACCCCCTGAGTTGTCGATGACGTCATACAGCATGGCAGACTTGGCGATCGACCGGCGTTGCATTTCATGCACCCCACCTTGGGCAATCAACCACTGCATGTAGATATTGATCACCTCCACGTTGAAGGTGGCAATCGTATTCCACAAATTTCCCTCTCGAATATTCGTGGTGTAGCAGAGCACACCCGGACACTTCGGACTGGGTGCGCCCAATAGGTCCTTGCGAATCACGCACAGCGTGACGCCGGGATGGCCCAGGTTTTTCGATGCACAGGCATACAGAACGCCGACATTGCAGCCCAGCCAGTCGATGGGTTTGGTGGAGAAGTCCGAGGAGGCATCGACCACCAATGGGGCCCGCATCCCCAGCTTTGGAAGCTGGTGCATCTCAATGCCGTTTACCGTTTCGTTGGAGCACAGATGCACGTACTTCGATTCGGGGTCTAGGCCGTCAAAAGATGGATTTTGGGTAAAGGAGCCATCAGGGTTTTCAGAAGAAACGACGATGGGGCGGCAGTATTTGGCGGCCTCGGACACGGCGCGTTTCGACCAGGTGCCATTGACCAAGTAGGTTACTTTTTCATCGCCGTTGGGGCAAAGGTTCAGCGGAACGGCCGCAAACTGCCCGTGGCCACCCCCGTGCATAAACACAATCTCATACTGTTCAGGAATGTCCATCGCCACCCGGCAACGTTGCACCGCACTGGCAAGAATCTCCAGAAATTCAGGAGATCGATGCGAGAGGTACATCGAACACATCCGCGGCGCATCAAATAAAGCCTTGACGTCAGTCTCAACCGCAGCAGCAAGCGATGCCGGCCCAGGGCTGAAGTTCAGTGGCCTCACGCCTTTGGGCGGCAGCAAAGACCCCAGCATGGCGGGATGGGTGTCCATCGGACTCAGCAAAAATCAGCGCTCATTTGGCGGTGTACCCCCCATCAAGCATGAGTGTCTGACCGGTGATATAGGCCGAGGCCTCGCTTGAGAAAAAGATGGTGGCCCCCCAGAGGTCTTCTAAGGTTCCGTTACGCCCGATTGCGGTCCGCTGGGCATGATAGGCAGCAAGCTCGGCATTATTGAATACCGGCGCGGTCAGTTCGGTTGGGAAAAAACCCGGGCCAATCGCATTACAAGTAATGCCTTTTCCCGACCACTCCTGGGCAATCGCGCGGGTGAGTTGCACGACCCCGCCTTTAGCGGCGCCGTAAGGAGCGCTATCCGCAAACGCGCGATAACTCTGAAGCGAAGCGATGAGCAGAATCCGGCCCCAGCCACGGCGGGCCATCTCCGGAGCCAGTGCCTGAGTCAAAAACATTGGCGCACCAAGATGCACCCTAACCTGCTGATCCCAGGTGGCCGGGCTCACGCTCTGAAAAGGTTCACGCAGATTCACGCCTGCTGCATTCACAAGAATATCAATCTTGCCAAAGCACGATACCGCTTGCTCGGCCAGTTCTTTTGTCTTTTCTAGATTGCTGACATCTCCACAAACACTGGCCGCAGGAATAATGTTGTCGCGCAATTCCTGGACCCGCGCTGCAAGCGTTTCAGCCGTTCTGGATACCAAGACCACCGAAGCGCCTGCCCGTCCGAGCGCCTTGGCCATCGCAAAGCCAATACCACTGCTGCCCCCCGTAACCAGTGCAACCCGATCATGCAGATCGAAAAGCGATTCTGGCCTCATACCTCGACAGGCTGGCCTCGATCGAAATGCTGATCTGGAAAATATTTCGCAAGCCGATCATCAGCGGTTCGCGCGTGGGCCTCCATACCCTCGAGTCGACTAATGCGAGCGGTGACCTCGGCGATGTCTCGGCTGGCCTCACGCGTCATTTTCTGCCAGGTCAACGTCTTCATAAATTTATGCACTGACAAGCCACCGGAATATCGGGCGGCACCTTTTGTGGGCAGCACATGATTGGGGCCGCTGGCCTTATCGCCATAGGCAACCGTTGTCTCTTCGCCCAAAAAGAGTGATCCATAAGCGGTGAGATGACTCAGCCACCAGTCAAGGTCTTGCGCATGAACCTCCAGATGTTCGCTCGCATAACGATCCGAAACATCGACGAGTTCCTCTCGGGTATCACAGAAAATCACTTCGCCATAATCTCGCCACGCTGCGCCAGCCGCATCTCGGGCCGTTGGCGGAAGTGCATCAATTAACTGCGGCACGCGCCGCATCACCTCTTGGGCTAAGGATTGAGAGTTCGTAAAAAGCCAGGCGGGTGACTCGTGCCCATGCTCCGCCTGGCCCACGAGGTCGCTGGCCACAATGGCGGGGTCGGCGGAGTCATCTGCAATCACTGCCACTTCCGAGGGGCCTGCGAACACATCGATACCCACTTCGCCGAAGAGCATACGTTTCGCTTCGGCAACAAATTTATTTCCGGGCCCGACCACAACATCTGCCGGCTTTCCTGTAAATAGCCCATAGGCAAGTGTGGCAATGGCCTGAACACCCCCTAGCGTCATGATCTTATCGGCCCCGGCCGCCTTGAAGGCATAGAGGACATACGGATGCATGCCACCGCCGCGAAAGGGGCTCGAGCAGGCAACGATGGTTTTGACGCCAGCGGCTTTTGCGGTCGCTACTGTCATATAGGCAGAGGCAATGTGGGCATAACGGCCCGCGGGCGCATAGCAGCCCACCACATTGACAGGAATAACACGCTGGCCGGCGGTCACGCCTTTGTGGACTTCCACGGAAAAATTCTGAATGCTGTTTCGCTGGGCCACCGCAAAGTCATGGACCTGGCGGACTGCGAAGTCAATATCCTGACGCACACCCGAGGGCACCTCTGCCAGAGCGCGATTGATCGACGCTTCCGACATGAGAATCTCGCCGGTCCACTGATCCAGTTCCTTCGCATATCGACGAACGGCATCCTCGCCCCCATCGCGAATCTGCTGCAACATATCACCGGCGACCCGCTGGGCCGTCGCAGTCTCAGTGGAAGGATTTTTTTCTGCTTTTTTTAAATAAATTACTGCCATATCGCGTCGTCTCTTTGGGTTTGTGTGGCGGGGCACTGCCCCGCCACATCCCCCTTAGTTTGTGCGGTTTGCAAAATCCCGAAGGGCCTTGTCCGAGTTCACCATTTTGATGAATTCATCGGTGATATAGGCGTTTGCCGGTGGAACATCTGTAATCGCGCCGGTGCCTTTCATGAACTCCGCCATAGCGGTAAACCAGCCATCCATCTGAGAGCTGCCCTTCGAGCGATCCATCACTCGGAGTTGGCCCGCCAGATCAAAGGTTGGGCGGGTATCAAATTCTTTGCGCATTGAGGCCTCTGAAATCGTGGTGCCTCCCTGCTCATAGAATTTCTTCATCATCGCAATCGCTTCATTGCGATTCGCGCCCATCCAGCGCCAGGCCCGCAGATAAACCGCCAGGAATTTCGCCACATTCTGCGGATTTTCCTTGGCGTAGTCGCCCCGAACAATCAGCGCACCGGGTACAAAGGCGCCACCATCTTTGCCACTACAGATCACGCGGCCGCCGGCTTTTTCTTCAACCGTGTAAATGTTGGGTGCCCAGAGTCCGCCCAGATCGGCATTTCCGGAAGACATCGCCGAGATAATTTCGGCCTGGCCCATGTTGCGCATCGTGACATCCGACTTATTCAAGCCAAACTTTTTCAGACAAGACTGAACCGCATAATCACCCGTGGAATTTGCGGTCAGCACAATGGTCTGCCCTTTGATGGACTGGGGATTGGCGGCAAATGCGGCGGCAGTCTTACCCGTCGCCACCAGTGCATTGCCGGCCGACTCGTCGTTGGACAGTCCAATGGTGCGGATGCCAAATCGAACATGGCCCAATACTGCCGGCACCCCACCGGTTCCTCCCACATCCCAGGATTTCGAAGCCGAGGCCGCAATCTGCGGCACACCGGCCGGGAAGGTGCTGAAGGTCGGCTTTAGGCCCAGCTCAGCCCACCAGTTGCGCTCAGTGGCGATGTAAAACGGCAGCGCCCAGTAGAGCGCCGGCTGATAGCTGACTTTAATTTCAGTCAGGCTGCCCTGTGCAGTGGCCGGTTTTGCTGCGAATAAAGCCAGCGCACTTAAGGCACATGCGATTTTGTAACGGTGCTTCATTTTGCGTCTCCTCTTTTAAAAATTACTGATCGTCTCCAAGATGTTGCTCGCGAAGGAGCCGCCAAATGTGGCTCCGAAGATGAACAAACGACCCCAAATCCATCACGTCTTCAATTCTGGGATGGTCGTCCCAGCGTTCCTTTTCGCGTATCGATTTCACATCGATGATTTCGCGAATCAGGCCTGGGCGCCGCGACATCACCACCACGCGATCGGCAAGGTAGACTGCCTCCTCCACCGCGTGGGTAATGAACAATACCGTTTTTGGGTTCTTTCTGGCGAGCCGCACGAGCTCTTCTTGCATGACCACCCGGGTCTGCGCATCGAGCGCCCCAAACGGCTCATCCATCAGCAAAACGCCCGGATCCAAGACATAGGCTCGGGCAATCGCTACCCGCTGCTGCATGCCCCCTGAGAGCTGATGCGGGTAGGCCTGTTCGTAACCGGAGAGGCCCATCATCGAGATAAATCGATTGACCCGGTCGTCAATTTCCGACTTGCCCAGCCCCATCGCACGCAGGCCAAACGCGATGTTTTCAAATACGGTCTTCCACGGAAACAGTGCGAACTGCTGAAAGACCACGGCACGCTCCGGCCCAGGCTCGGTGACCTCTTCACCATTGACCAGCACGCGGCCACTGCTGGGCTGATCCAGGCCTGCCACCATTCGCATGCAGGTGGTCTTGCCGCAGCCCGATGGCCCGACGATGGCGACGAACTCCTCGTTGGCGACGACCAGATCAATGCCGCCCACCGCCAGGAATTCCTTGCCACCCTGCACGAAGGCACGCTGGACTGCCTCAAAACGTATATCCGCCATCAGTGAACCTCTTGGTAACGATTAAATCGCCGCTCCATACGGCGCAACAAAATATCAATCAGCAAACCGACAAGGCCAATGGCGATCATGCCGGCCATCACGATCTGGGTCTGAATACTGGCCTGGCCCTTCACCATCATGTAGCCCACTCCACTGGAGGCCACGATCAGCTCTGCGCCGACCAAGGACTGCCAGCCCAGCCCCGCAGAGATCCGCAGGCCCGCCACAATCGAGGGCAGCGATGCAGGAAAGAGCACCTGGGTCATTAGGCG
>CAYFPT010000002.1:45592-47912 GCA_964345065.1 uncultured Bordetella sp. | reverse complement strand
GGCGTCTCGGCGAAGGATCAAAACAGCAGTAAAAAATAAAGCGCTTAATCGAACCCGCAGTCTTTTCGAAGCTTTTCCATACCTGGTGAGCACAGCAGTGCTATGGCGCTCGCTGCAAGACTTGGTTCTCGAGCGCGTGTACTCACAGCAGCAGTATAGACAGTGCTCAGTCCGAAGTCCCTGGGCAGTGCGCCGACCAATGTAATACCGGGGGTAAACAAGATTTCCGAATTCTGAGTAAAACCAATCGCCCCTGACTCCAACGACTCCGCCATCGCCCGCATCGCGGTTGCGCCGTTCGGAAATTCTCGCAGACGCGGAATCAACTCCGTGAATAGCCCGAGTGCCTCAAACACCTTACGCATATGAATTCCAGCGGTTGAGCGCACTGTATCCGGAATCCATACCGATGTTGCGCTGTGCAAACACTCCGCCAGCGCAGCGGCGGAGTGAATACTTGGAATTTGCTGTCCGTTCGGGACGGCTACACCCGTCTGTACAGTGCCAAGCGGTGTAATTTCTTCAGCTCGCAGCGCCCCTTCAGCGGCCATGGCATGAATCATAGTGTCCGTCAGAATCATCAAATCACAGGGCTCACCGGAGGCAAACGCCTCTTTCATTGCTCCGACAGCACCAAACCGGCCGGCCGCCTCCATATTAAGCTGACTGCGAAAGGCTTCGGCAGCCCCCGTGACAAGCCCTTGTGACGCACCAGCGCACAAAATCGCAATAGATTTCATGACCTAGTCAGCTTTGATGCCCGCACTCCTGACCACTGTCGCCCACTTCGCAATATCGTCATTTAAAAATTTTCCGAATTCGTTGACATTCATGTTCATCGTTGCAGTGCCTTGTGCTGCCCAACGGCTACGCAACTCCGGGTCAGAAGTAATTCGGCTGATTTCCGCGTTTAAACGGCTAATGATGGCCGGGGGGGTGCCTCGGGGCGCCATTAGTCCAATCCATATGGTGGCCGTATATCCCGGGACTCCGGCTTCAGATAACGTGGGAACGTTTGGCATGATCGATGACCTTGCGCGGCCGCTTGTGCCCAGAGCCTTGACCTTACCGCTATTTACCTGACTGACCATCGTCGGGATTGCATCAAACATTAAATCGACCTGACCGCCCAAGACATCGGTACGCGCTTGTGAACTGCCCTTATAGGGCACATGAACAATTTTTATACCGGCCATCGACTTTAAAAGCTCCCCGGCCATGTGATAGGGAGTTCCATTGCCTGACGAGGCATAGGTCATTCCGTCCGGAGTTGAACGGGCTGACCGCAAGACATCAGCCACTGAAGATGCGGGTAAGCCAGATCGGGCGACCAGAACAAGATCCGATTCGCTGATCGGCGCGACCGGAAGAAAATCTCGCATCAGCTGAAACGGTTTAGATGTAATGAGCGTTTCGTTGACGGTATGGGTATTGGACATGACCAAGAAGGTGTAACCATCGGGTGGGCTCTTGGCGACCACATCCGTTCCAATAATTGAACCTGCACCAGGTCGATTCTCAACAATAAATCCCTGGCCAAGTGTCTCTTGTAACCGAGTAGCAACTACACGGCTAAATACATCGGCCGAACCCCCGGTTGCAAACGGGACAATAAACCTCACAGGACGAGATGGCCATTCTTGGCTATGTACACCAACAGCGCTAAGTGCAAATAGAAAAAATACGCTGATCTGGGTCAGGCAGCGTTGTGGATGAATGTTTGAGAGCTTCATGACTACCCCTATGTGAAATTTATGTACCCGAGCAGCACGATGATAGGCGCCCTTGGCAAAAATACCAAGTCTAATTCCCCGAATCGCCACCCGCCTGCTTCAGCGCTCACCACGTTGTTTTCGCTGCACCTTCCGCTTGCTAAGACTTTCGGCTGGCAAGATACTTCACGCCATTTCTGCCATAACGCTCTGAATGGGGCTGACGGAATGCCAGATGAAAAACCTGACCCGACTCATATAAGGACTCTATTTCGGCGCAACAAACGATAATCGATCCCTCAATCACCAAGGCGATTACCTCAAAATCGTGGGTATGGACATCAAGCCCACCATCAGCAGGTTGTTCGACCAATACAGGCTCAGGAAACTGCTTGAGTTTCAGAAATTCTAAGAATTCCTCTTTCGACATGAAGGGGTCTTTATTAAGTTTTAAACGGCCTGTTCCAATAATTTCTCGAAAATATCGAGAAACACATCGGGTGGCTGGGCACCCTGCACCAGGTACTGGTCATTGATGATCATTCAGGACACCGCTGGCGATCGCCATGCCCAAGTTGCCAAGCCCGATGGCACACCATGGGCATGCG
>CAYFPT010000002.1:0-45492 GCA_964345065.1 uncultured Bordetella sp. | reverse complement strand
GCTGGCGATCGCCATGCCCAAGTTGCCAAGCCCGATGGCACACCATGGGCATGCGATATCAGAGACAAAATCAATCTTAATGGCCGGCTTTGTATTTATCATGGTCAACATCCAATCTTCACCCCCTTTGGGATGGGATGAACCTATTCTGTGCTGAAATATTATGCCAATCGACTCGCGCCGACTAGCCGCCAGAACCCTACTGAAGGGTGGTGCATTGCAAGATGTCCGAAGCCTTGCAGAGCGGCATACTAACGGCTTCAAGGGGCATAACGCAATGAAACTCACTCCCGCGCAGATCGAGCAATTCAACCAGGAGGGCTATCTGTTTTTTCCTGGTCTATTTACGCCCGAAGAAACAAAAACCCTTACCCAAGCGGTACCAGAACTCTACCAGCGGCGGGAGATCTACAACGTTCGAGAAAAAGACAGTGATGCGGTGCGGACTAACTTTGCAGCCCACCTCTACAGCAGCCCCTTCGCGCGACTTGCATGCCATCCGCGCATGATTAAACCAGTTGAGCAGATATTCAACGAACAGCTGTATATGCATCAGTTTAAGATCAACGGAAAGATGGCTTTTGAAGGCGATGTCTGGCAGTGGCATCAAGATTACGGCACTTGGCTCAACGACGATTTAATGCCCGAACCGCGAGCGATGAACATAGCGATTTTTCTTGATGATGTATATGAGTTTAATGGACCACTCATGTTCATTCCAGGTAGCCATAAAAAGGGGGTCATTGACGCATCCCACGATCTCACCACCACGAGTTATCCGCTCTGGACGATCAGTAACGAACTGATCAGTCAGCTGGTGAATCGCGCGGGCGGAAAAGATGGTGGCATTGTCAGCCCCAAAGGCCCCGCCGGATCGATGCTGCTATTTCACAGCTGTCTGGTCCATGCGTCGAGCAGCAATCTCTCGCCGTTTAATCGCGTCAGCGTCTACCTTAGCTTATGTGCTGTAAGCAATCATATTCGGCGATATAAGCGGCCTGAATATATCGCCCACCGAAATTTCACACCGATTGTTTGTTTACCTGATGACTGTTTGCTCAAAGATTACCCGGTGGATTTGCCTTGGAAAGATGGTATGCCTGAATCTGCGCTCAAGATGTCGCTAGAGGAACTTGCCGCCTAATAAGTAAGGCAGGCCCATCAAGAGTTCGAGGGGAAAAAGCAGCTTAGGGCGCTTAAAACGACTCGACAAAATTCAGTGTTGCTTCCAGCATGCTGCGCAGGTGGGGCTGAATCTTTGCAGCCAACAATGGCTGGTACTCAAAGGGATAAGCCTCCTGCATGTAAACGGACTGCGCCATCTCGAGCTGAATCGCATGGATTCCCTGCAAGGGTGCGCCAAAATGACGCGTGATGTGGCCGCCTTTGAATCGACCATTGAGCACCGCGGTGTAGCCTTCGGCCTTTTGACCAATATCCAACAGGATCGCCGCAAGTCTTGGATCACAGCTCACGCCATCTGCAGTTCCCAGATTCAAGTCGGGCAGACGGCCCTCAAAAAAGCGCGGTACTCGGGATCGAATTGAATGCGCATCCCACAAAGCGGCCACCCCGTGTTGAGTCCGGATGCGGGCCAGCTCAGCCGCGATCTGGGTATGGTAGGGCTCCCAGAGGCGTTGCCTTCGCTGGGCCACCTCCTGCTGATCCGGCTGGTCAGCTGGGCTTAAATAAAGCGGCCTGCCGCTAAAAGTATCCGTCGGACACAACCCGGTTACGCTCTGTCCTGGGTAGAGGCTGCTGCCGTCAGGCGGCCGATTTAGGTCAATCACGTAACGCGAATGCGTCGCCACAAGTAGCGACACACCAAGTGTATTGGCGAACTCATAGAGCCGCTCCAAATGCCAATCCGTATCCGGTGTGGTGATCGCCTCCTGCGTGAGCCGACATCGCACGCAATCCGGCAGATAAGTGCCGACATGCGGCATCGAAATTAATAAGGGCCGCTGGCCTGCAACAAAACGAAAAGCAGGTACCGAAGTCTCGAACTTCATGGGCGAGGCGTATCCATGAGCTGACCACGGGCCGCCTGAAACGCAGACCTCGCAACAATCGAGTCCTGATGCCTGCCCTGCCGCACACGTGCCTGGCCAGCTACCCAGACCTCGGCAATCGCTGACCGGCGACTGCTTGCAAAAATATGAGCTGAGAGCATGGATTCGGCATTGGGCAGACCCTGGAGCGCGGCGTGATCGGTATCCAGAATCACCCAATCCGCCTGTTGTCCGACTGCTAGGCCGGCAACACGACGGCCACTGGCCTGTGCGCCGCCCGCGACCGCCTCCAGTGTCATGGAGGTGGCTACCGATGACCCATGCGGACCGATCAACAGATTACGTTTCTCGGCCGCCAAGCGCTGGCTGTATTCCAACATCAGAAGTTCTTCCGCGGCATTGACCGCGATGTGGCTATCAGAGCCTATCCCCCAACGTCCGCCGAGAGCCCGCCAAGATCGCGCGTCGAAGATTCCATCGCCTAAATTCGCCTCAGTCGTGGGGCAGAGTCCGACGACCGCCCCCGATGCCGCTGCACGCTGACATTCCTGATCGTCGATATGGGTCGCATGAACCAGGCACCAACGCTCATCCACTGCGTGATGATCCAAAAGCCACTGCAAGGGACGCTTACCACTCCACTTCATGCAGGCTTCCACTTCTGCGATCTGCTCTGCAATATGCAGGTGAATCGGTGCAGTGGGATCCAATGAGGCCAGCCCCAAAAGGACTTGCTGCAATGCATCGGCAGATACGGCCCGCAGTGAATGCGGGGCAAGCCCCAGTCGAGCACACTGGGAGTCACACGCAGGTTTTAATGCCTCCAGCAAAGCAAGCATGTTGTCGGTACGGCGAATGAATCGCCGCTGATCGGAGCGCGGTGCGCGATCACCAAAATCGCTTGTCTGATACAGCACCGGCAAAAGCGTGAATCCAATTCCTGACCGTTGGGCAGCCCGCAGCAGGCACAGGGAGAGCTCCCGATCATCTGCATAGGGTCTGCCTTGTTGATCATGATGAAGATAATGAAACTCGCAGACGCTAGTAAACCCCGCCTCTAGCATCTCAATATAAAGAGCGGTGGCAATGGCTTCGAGCTGATCGGGCGTGATTGCCGCCGCAAAGCGATACATAAGATCTCGCCAGCTCCAGAAGCTGTCTTGCGCAGCGTGTCCATATTCAGTCAGACCCGCCATGGCTCTTTGAAAGGCGTGGGAATGGAGATTCGGCATTCCGGGCAGGACGGGGCCTTGCGCACGAGGCGCATCGCCCGGTGCCGCCTGCGTTTGCACCGATGTCAGTTGACCTCGCTCATCCCATTGTAAGAGCACTTGGCTCGCCCAGCCGCTCGGCAGTAGGGCCTCATGTGCAAAAAGACGGCGCGACGCCTGGGTACTGACTTCAGATGCGGATCCACTCATCATCAATAAATCTTCCTTGATAAAAGCAGCAACATCAGTCAAACACCTTTCCGGGATTCATAATCGCAGCAGGATCTAAAGCCTGCTTCATGGCGCGCATGGCCTTCACCTCTGCTGCTGTTCGGCTGGCACTGAGATAAGGCTTTTTGTGTAAGCCAATACCATGCTCGGCTGAGACGCTACCCCCATAAGACTCCACTAGCCTGTAGACCAAGGACTCCACATCGCGAAGCGCCTGGGCCACCGTGGCCCCGTCGGTAGAGATGTGCAGATTGCCATCCGCTACATGACCAAAAAATATCGTCTGATGCCCAGGCCACTGCTCAGACAATGCCACGCGGCAGTCCTGCGCGAATCGGCCAATTTCGGCCAATGGCAGACTCACGTCAAAATTAATTGGCGGATGCATATGAACCGAAAGCTCGGCAGTCGCCTCGCGAATTTTCCATAAAGCGCGGGTTTGCTGCTGCGACTGTGCGACCACCACATCAACGATCTCACCTGCTGTCATCGCATCGGCGAGAACTGACTCGAGGGCAGACTCAAGCGCCTGAGCGCTCTGGCCATCGACAGTCAGCAGCACGGTCATGGGATGGGCTTTCGAAAAAGGATCACGCAGCTTCTGCCAAGATAAAGATGTCACAAAAAAATCCTGCCACATCAATTCATATGCAGAAATTGCACCGGGAAAAGATGCTGAAAGGCGAGCCAGCAGTGCCAAAGATTTATCAAAATTCGGTAAGGCTGCCAGTGCTGTGGTTTTGGCCTGTGGCAAAGGCCGTAAGCGCAACATGGCCCGAGTAATGACGCCCAGTGTTCCCTCTGCGCCGATAAACCACTGCTTAAGATCGTAACCCGTATTATTTTTGAGCATCGGCCGAAGCATGGGCAACACCGTACCGTCTGCAAGCACAACTTCCAAACCCAACACCTGCTCTCGCATCATTCCATATTGCAGTACGCCATTGCCGCCTGCGTTCGTCGAGATCGCGCCGCCAATCTGAGCCGAACCACGGGCACCAAAGTCCACACCAAACTGCAGACCCATCTTGGTTGCAGTCTCTTGGACTGATTGAACAGTGGCGCCTGCCTGAACGCAGACTGTCGCTGCGTGAGGTTCTAAAGATTCGATCGCATTCATACGCTCAAAAGAAAGGGCGACGCCATTGGCGTGGGGCACGGCTGCGCCAGCAAGTCCGGTCAGCCCGCCTTGCGGCACTACTGGCACGTGATGCAGACTGCATAAACACAAAATCCTAGAGACCTCATGAGTGCCTTCTGGGCACACCAGCGCAAGCGGCGCAACCGGATCCGCGCCACTCCAATCGGAGTAGCATCGTGCGGGAATTCGATCCCCTGTCAGAACCCGATCTGAACCGATCTCGTCGGCCAGTTGCTTCAAGAAATCAGTGGTGGCCATCAATCAAGCCCCTGGGTGATTCGGCCTTGCCGCACAACAGTCGGCATCGGTTTGTGGCCCAGCCAGTACGCCAACTCCGCAGGCTCATTTATTGGCCAGAGGACAAAGTTTGCGGGTCTGCCTTGTCCGATTAAGCCATGGGTCTCGGCGAGCCCCATTGCACGGGCTGCGTGACGGGTCACACCGGCAATCACCTCAGGCACAGTCAGCCGAAACAGCGTGCAGGCCATATTCATCATCAACAAAAGACTGAGCGTCGGCGAGGTGCCAGGATTGTGGTCAGTGGAAACCGCCATCGGCACGCCGGCTTCACGCAGCGCGCAAACGGGCGGCAGATGAGTATCACGTAAAAAATAATAGGCGCCAGGCAGCAAGACCGCCACACTTCCGGCTTGACGCATCTCCGCGATGCCCTCCGCATCAAGGTGCTCAAGATGATCGCAAGAGAGCGCGCCATATCGGGCTGCGAGCGCTGCTCCCCCCATATTCGAAAGCTGCTCCGCATGTAATTTCACTGGCAATCCCAAATCCTGAGCAGCCCGGAATACTTGTTCAGTCTCAGAAATCGAAAATCCAATGGTCTCGCAAAATGCATCCACTGCATCAATTAAGCCCTCGGAGGCGAGTGCCGGCATCAACTCCTTACAGACAAGATCAATATAGGCCTGACTTCTTCCGGCGTATTCGGGAGGCAGCGCATGTGCGCCAAGAAATGTGGTTCGCACCGTCACACCGAAGTGCTCGCCAAGCCGGCGCGCTACCCGGAGTTGAGCCCGCTCAGTGGTCAGATTCAGTCCATATCCGGATTTAATCTCAATCGCACAGATACCCTCGGCCAAAAGAGGCTGAAGTCTCGACATGGCCTGAGCAAATAACGCGTCCTCACTAGCAGCGCGCGTTTCCCGAACACTGGAGACAATGCCACCCCCAGCACGAGCGACCTCTTCGTAACTGGCGCCGGCCAATCGCATCGCAAACTCATTGGCACGTTGCCCGCCATAGACAAGATGGGTATGGCAGTCAATCAAACCCGGCGTGACCAGTGCACCGCGGCCGAGATGACGGGGCATGGATGCATAAAGTGTTGGCAAAGCGCGCTGGCTACCAATCCAGACCATGGTGCCGCCGGAGACCACAATGGCTGCATCGCGAAAAGCCGGTTCGCCCTCTCCTGTCGCCTCGGGCGCAAGATAAAGATCGGTCCAGACACCGTCGGCGCTTGGCATTGCTGGACCGAGACTCATGGCCTCACCGGATGAATAAGTGCAGCCAATAAGATGGCCTCTTTCGTCTGGGTCGATACGGCCCATGAGACGTGCTTATCCCGCCACCACAGGCCCTCGCCCGGATCGAGCACTTCAGTATTCAGCCGCCAAGTGCCGAGCAAGGACATCAAGACACCCGCCGGTGCTGGGCCGAGCCTGCCGGAGTCCCGACATACTGAGACCTGCGCGGTGCAGATACCGCGTCGCGTCATCACATTGAAGTCCTCACAAGGGCCATCAAGCAGTTTGGCCGTGATTGGAAGATCCCCCGAAAAATCAAATGGCTGAAACGGATCACTCAGAAGATGATCAATACCGCCTTTGTCCCCCTGCCGGCTTACCAGCCGAATGCCATTCCCAGAGAGTAAGGTAATCACCCGATCGATACCCGAAAAATCAGAAAAAGGTCCATCACACGCAATGTCCGCAATGCTAATCCGCCATTCAAACGACTGAAAATCCGCGCCTGCCGGGTAGCAGACAATCTCACGGGTGACGCCGCCGCCATTTTTCCATTGCACGCATGGTAGATCTTCACGATGAAACCGATGAAAAACGCTTGCCTGCACTAACGCACCATCGGTAACTTCAGGCCAAACCCCTTGGCCGTCTGGATCGCTAAGTCATATCCTGCATCCGCATGGCGCATTACCCCGGAGCCGCTGTCGTTGACCAGCACACGGGCCAGCCGCTCAGCCGCTGCGTCGCTTCCATCGGCCACAATCACCATGCCCGCATGCTGTGAGTAACCCATTCCAACACCACCACCGTGGTGCAGGCTCACCCAGCTCGCACCGCCTGCGGTGTTGAGCAAGGCATTCAGCAGCGGCCAGTCACTCACTGCGTCTGTGCCGTCTTTCATATCTTCGGTTTCGCGATTTGGACTCGCCACTGAGCCGGTGTCCAAATGATCACGGCCAATGACAATCGGGGCTTTGAGCTCGCCTTTTTTCACCATGTCGTTAAATGCCAGCCCGGCCACATGCCGCTCACCCAAGCCCAGCCAGCAAATCCGTGCAGGCAGGCCCTGAAAACGAATGCGCTCACGTGCCATCTCCAGCCATCGATGGGTATGCTTATTTTGTGGGAAGAGCGCCTTGATTTTGGCATCAGTCTTGTAAATATCTTCGGGGTCTCCTGAGAGTGCGACCCAACGAAACGGGCCCTTGCCCTCGCAGAACATCGGCCGAATATAGGCCGGCACAAATCCAGGGAAGTCGAATGCGTTCTCCACCCCCGCATCGAAGGCCACTTGTCGAATGTTATTGCCATAGTCCACGGTTGGTATTCCCATTGCATGAAACTCAAGCAATGCGCGCACGTGAATCGCGCAACTCTGCGCTGCCGCCGACTTTAAGTAAGCATGCTGAGATGGATCATTCTGGGCGGCTCTCCACTGGGGGATTGTCCAGCCAGCAGGCAGGTACCCATTGATCAAATCATGGGCCGATGTCTGATCGGTCACGATATCGGGTCGGATGCCACCCGCCTTAGCCCGACGCACAAGCTCCGGCAGTATCTCTGCGGCATTTCCCAATAACGCAATCGAGACGGACTCCTTCAGGGCGGTATGGTGCTGAATCAACGCGAGTGCATCATTCACATCTCTTGCCTGCTTATCAACATAACGAGTGCGAAGCCTGAAATCGATACTGGCTTGCTGACACTCAATATTGAGCGAACAGGCCCCCGCCAGCGTCGCCGCCAAGGGCTGCGCACCCCCCATGCCACCGAGGCCAGCTGTCAGAATCCACTTTCCAGAGAGATCGTTATTGAAGTGCTGGCGGCCCGCTTCGACGAAGGTCTCAAATGTTCCTTGCACGATGCCCTGACTGCCAATATAAATCCAACTGCCTGCCGTCATCTGCCCATACATAAAGAGGCCCTTGCGATCGAGTTCGCTAAAGTGCTCCCATGTGGCCCACTTGGGCACGAGATTGGAGTTGGCCAGCAGTACGCGTGGCGCGTTCGGGTGGGTTTTAAACACACCCACAGGCTTACCAGACTGAATTAACAAAGATTCGTCCTCGTTCAGATCCCGCAGAGATGCCAGGATCTGATCAAAACATTCCCAATTGCGGGCGGCCCGGCCAATGCCGCCATACACCACCAGATGCTGAGGATGTTCGGCAACCTCTGGATCGAGATTATTTTGAATCATGCGATAGGCTGCCTCGGTGACCCAATTCTTGCAATTCAGTTGTGGGCCGCGGGGTGCACGTATCACCCGGCTCGTGTCGAGTCGAGGATCCATTTCTTTTTCGAACACAGCATCATTTACGTTCATATTTTGCTCCCCTTACTAACAAAAATAAGAATTTATTTACACCAAGGAAGGCAGATCAAGCCCTTGAATCAGCTGCCCCTCGCGCACCAGCCCAAGGACGACTTGGAGATCAGGATAAATATAGCGATCATCGGTCAACCGAGGAATGCGAGCTCGAAGACGGGCCCGCACAGCCTCAAGCGCAGGGCTTGAGGTGAGCGGGGCATGAAAGTCACAGCCCTGAGCCGCACACAGCCACTCGATCGCGACAATACTGAGGGCGTTGTCCACCATCGGTCTGAGTCTTCGGCTGGCATGTGCCGCCATCGAAACATGGTCCTCTTGATTTGCCGACGTCGGTATCGAGTCAACGCTCGCAGGATAAGCCCGTTGCTTGTTCTCCGATACGAGTGCAGCGGCTGTTACCTGTGGAATCATAAAACCCGAGTTCAGTCCCGGCTGAGGCGTTAGGAAAGCAGGAAGCCCGGATAAGGCTGGATCTACCAACATCGCGATACGACGCTCGGCCAGGGCCCCAATCTCACAGATGGCCATCGCAACGATGTCAGCCGCAAAGGCCACTGGCTCTGCATGAAAATTGCCTCCCGACAAGGCCTCTCCGCCATGCTCGGCGCCAAAGATGAGCGGATTATCCGAAACCCCATTGGCCTCGGTTTCTAAAATGGAGGCAGCGAACTGCAACAGGTCAAGACACGCCCCCATGACCTGCGGCTGGCAACGAAGACAGTAGGGATCCTGCACGCGCTCATCGCCCCTTAGGTGAGAAGATCGAATGGCACTACCCGCCAGTAATTGGCGTAAGGACTGCGCCGTCGCCATCTGGCCCTTGTGCCTTCTCAGCGCATGAATTCTGGGGTCAAACGGCGCGTCAGAACCCTTAGCAGCATCGGTCGACAAAGCGCCTGTGACAAGAGCAGACCGAAACAAAACATCAGTATCAAAGAGCGCCGCCAGGGCATGAGCGGTTGAGAACTGAGTGCCATTCAGAAGCGCCAGTCCTTCTTTGGGCCCCAGTGTCACCGGCCGCAGTCCGACACTTTCCAACGCCTGCGCCGCAGGCAGACGGCCATCAGGCGTATCGGCCTCCCCCACTCCAATCATGACGGCGGCCATGTGGGACAAAGGCGCCAGATCGCCCGATGCCCCCACCGAGCCCTGTGCCGGCACCACGGGAATAATGTCTCGAGTGAGCATCGCTTGCAGAAGATCCAGGGTGGCTAAGCGAATTCCAGAAGCCCCCTGAGCCAGGCTTGCAAGTTTTAAAGCCATCATCAACCGCGTCACTCGGGGCGCCGTGTCCTCCCCCACACCGGCTGCATGTGAAAGCACGATGTTGCGCTGTAGCCGCTCCAAGTCCTCGGCGGGGATACGCACACTGGCTAATTTTCCAAATCCGGTGTTAACGCCATATATGGGGTCACCGGCAGCCACCATACGCCCAACGGTGGCTGCACTCGACTGCACCCCTTCCCGGCAGACAGTATCGAGCTCTGGCGCGGCGCCGTGATAAATCTCGCGCCACTGGGCCAAGGTCACAGTGCCCGGAATCAACTCTAGGACCCAAAGAAGGCGTGGCGTTTCATCACATTCTCAATTTCATCAAAGGCATGGTCTTCAGCAGCGCGTTCAGATTGTTTCAAGTCATGCCATATGCTCTACACGTTGCACACTCAATGCTCGGCTGCGACCATGGACTCTGCCCGGATTTCCTCGGTCAGCCGCGCCTTTAGGGCCATGAATTCCGGGGATGTCTTGATGGTGTAGTGGCGAGGATGCGGCAAATCGACCTTGAGCTCGGTCTTGATTCGGCCCGGTCGCGCTGTGAATACCACGACACGATTGGCCATAAAGATCGCCTCATCGATGTCATGCGTCACAAAAAGCACCGTCTTTTGGGCAGACTCCCAAATACCCAGCAAGAGCTCCTGCATCAAAACTCGAGTCTGGTTATCCAGCGCACCAAAAGGCTCGTCCATCAACAGGATCTTTGGGTCGTTGGCCAGAGCGCGGGCAATCGCTGTGCGCTGCTGCATTCCGCCAGAGAGCTGCTTTGGGTAATGCTGCTCAAATCCCCTTAGGCCTACCTTGGCGATGAAATAGGCAGCCCGCTCCCGCTGAGCGTGCTCTGGAGTACCACACTCCCGCATTCCAAAACAGATGTTCTGCTCGACAGTCAACCAAGGGAAAAGGGTATAGCTCTGGAAGACCATGCCGCGCTCGGCACCAGGGCCTTCTACAGGGAGTCCATCAAGCAAGACGCTGCCCGTCGTCGGCTGGTCGAGCCCCGCAACGATACGTAACAGGGTGGATTTGCCACAACCCGATGGTCCAAGAATAGTAACAAAGTCATTTTCTCGAACATTAAAATCGATCGGCGTGAGGGCCTGCGTTTTGGTGTTCTTGGCTCCGGTAAAGACGCGAGATACACCTTGAATGGCGAGCTTATTCATTGCCTCAACCATCTCTAGAGGCAGTGATGCCGAGTGCATTCATCAGAGCGAACTCCACGCATAAAGCCGTCTGTTCAGTGCCTTGAACGCAAAATCAGAGATCAACCCAATTAAACCAATTACGATAATGCCGAAAATAATCTGCCCAGTATTGAGCAAGGCCTGGCTGTCGGTAATCATGTGGCCAATACCGGAAGAAGAACCGATCAACTCCGCCACGATGACATAAGTCCATGCCCAGCCGAGCACGAGGCGCAGGGTCTCGGCGATCTCGGGGGCAGCGCCCGGAATCAGTACGCGCCGAACGATTCCCTGCGGCGAAGCGCCTAAGGTGTAGGCGGCCTCAACCAGATCCCTGCGCGCAGCCCCGACCGTCACGGCCACCATCAAAATGATTTGAAAGACAGACCCGATAAAAATCACAAGAATTTTCTGCAGCTCGCCGATTCCAGCCCAAAGAATCAGCAGCGGAATGAAGGCTGAGGCAGGTAGATATCGACAGAACGACACAAAGGGCTCCAGAAAAGCCTCGACTCCCTTGTGGGCGCCCATCACGATCCCGAGCGGCACGGCAATCACGGCTGCCAGAATAAAACCGCCCATCACTCGCCATACGGTCATGCCGATGTCATGGATGAAGTTAAATTCAACAAATAGCAGCCAGCCTTCTCTTACCATCGTGATCGGACTCGCCAGGAAGGTGGGCGAGACATAGCCCCCGATCGTGAAAAAAGCCCATACGAGAAAAAACAAAACGAAAAAGGCCAGCGCTAGGCCCCATCGTGCGGCCGTGCTGACTGGCTCTAGAGGTGCCCGTTTCCGGCGGCTGGCCCTTGCGAGACCGACCGCCGGTGTATCAGATGCAACCGTGGTGCTGCGGCTGCTCACTTAAGGAAGCTGGTGTCGTACATCGCATCGAAGTTGCTGGGAATGCCACGAATCACTCCTGCTTCCAGAAGAATCGCGGCCGCGTCTTTCATGAAGGCCTGAAGCTCTCCCGCGAAAAACTTCTGGTTTGCCGACCGATCCTGCCAGCGTAAATACGAAGCTGACTTTGCAAACGCCTCACCCGTCTGCTTGACCGCTGCGCCCATGATTTCATTGGACTTTGCAGGCTCATTCTTGATCATCTCTAATGCATCAAAATACGCATTGGTAAGACTTCGCGCCGCCTTGGGATTGGCCTTCAGCCAATCCGGAGCGCATCCCACCGTATCCATCACCATGGGGTAATCCAAAGTCGTAGCCATGATTTTTCCTGCGGAAGGATTGGCACGTACCGTGGAAAGAAAAGGCTCGTAGGTCATCGCTGCATCGTTTTGGCCGGTTACAAACGCCTGCGCAGCCGCCTGGGGAGACATCGTTACGGTCTTGACATCTTTCATACTCATGCCATTTTTGCTCAGCATCCAAGCCAGACCAAAATAAGGTGCAGTGCCCGGAGCGTCCACGCTGATGGTCTTGCCTTTGAGATCTGCAAACTTGTTGATATTTGACCGAACGGCGATTCCGTCAGCGCCGAATGATTTGTCCAGCTGAAAGATCTGAACGATGGGTACGCCGTTGGCATTCCAAGCAACGTGCGTCTCAACCGTTGTTGCTGCACACTGAATCGACTTTGAGGCAAGCGCCAGATGACGATCCTTTTGGGGAATCATCTTGATCTCAACATCAAGGCCGTGTTTTTTAAAGATACCGGCCTTATCCGCCAGTGTCAGGGGAGCAAAACCGGTCCATCCCGACATGCCCAATGCAAGTTTAGTTTCTTGGGCATGGGCTGAGACGGCCACGCTGGCACAAAAGGCCGTCAAGGCCGCCGTTTTAATGAGAGACGAGCGCATAGATAACTTCCTCCTAAAAGAATGTCCGTCTTCATGACGGATCGAAACCCTGGACCCCTTTTTTGGCGCGCACCAGTCATCGATACAGAGCAGAACATAATCCCCGTAAACGCTACTAAAAGTGCTCGCAACTGAACCAGAAAAAGACGGGTCAGGCCTCAGAATCTTGATTCTTGAGGCCACCCCGAAACATCCGGAGATGCACCGTCTTGCTGTCTAGACAAATCCGTGTTAACCAAAGAATATGGCATTTGAACGTCGCTCTAGGGGGTCGGGCCAAACGGTTTCTAATCGATTTTCGCACCCGCCGCCTTCACCGCTTGTGCCCAGCGCGGCATCTCACGGGCCAGAAAAGCGGTAAACGATTCGGGGCCAAGCCAGGCGGGCTCCGATCCCTGATCAGCCATCGTTTTTTGGTTCTCGGCGGCCTCGAGGGCCTCTTTGAAGGCCAGGCTCAGCTTGCGCACAACCTCCGCCGGGGTGCCTCTTGGGGCCAGGATTCCGTAAAAACCGACGACATCAAGCGAAGCGACTCCAGTTTCCAGCACAGTCGGGACTCCAGCGAGCGCAGAATTCCTTTTATTGCTCGTGACGGCCAGCACCCGGATCTTGCCATCTTTGAAATGATTCACCGCTTGCGGAATCGACTCTGCCATGAAATCAACGTTGCCCGCCAAAAGATCTGTGAAGGCGGGCGCTGTTCCTTTGTAAGGCACATGGATCATTGAGATTCCGGTCTCGGTCTTAAGCATCTCCGGCACCAGATGAGAAATGCCGCCATTTCCAGCAGATCCATAATTGAGTTTGCCTGGATTTGCCTTTGCGTGCTGAATGAATTCCTTTAGATTTTTTGCCGGCACTTTATTGTTCACAATAAGTGCGAGGGCCTGCTGGGCAGTTCGAGCGACAGGAACAAAATCACGCAATGTATCGTAAGGCTTCTGCGTGTAGATCGCAGGATTAATGACCATGGTTCCCGTATTCGCAAGCAAGAGGGTATAGCCATCAGGGGGTGACTGAGCAACAAACTGAGCGCCGATTGTGCCCCCGGCACCTGCTCGATAGTCGATGACCACGGGCTGTCCGAGCGACGCGGTAAGCCGAGTGGACAGCAAGCGAATATGCTGGTCCAGCGGACCTCCCGCAGGAAAGCCCATCACAATACGGACGGGTTTATCAGGAAATGTGGTCGCCTGCGCCGTCACCGAAAGCAGGCCTGCAATCAAAACTACCATAGACGAGATGACTAAACCCCCGATAATTCCGAAAAAATTTCGACGGTTCATGTCAAATCTAACGATTAATTCGTCTGGTTCGGGCTATCGACTGAGTTAGCCCGATTTTCAGGCAAGGATCAACTACGCCAGCGGGCAGGAAGGATACGCAAGGCGTTTTCCCGGTCAATGGCACGAAGTTCGCTCGCACTGAATAACGGAGCCAAGCCGGTGACATGTTCGATACCGGTACGGTAAGGATAGTCAGTACCGAACACAATTTGTGAGACGTCGACCATTTTCACCAGAGATGCCATGGCGATCGGATTGGAGGCCTGGGCTGTATCGTAATAAAAGCGGCGCAACTGGGCCATTACGGTGTCGTATGTAAAGCCACGCTCTTTTAAGTGGGGCAGACGCACCGCCTGAGTATTAAATCGTTCGGTTAGCGACGTAACTGTTCCGCCTGCATGAGAAAAAATAAAATTGATGTTGGGGCAACGCGTACCCGTGCCTGAGTAAAGCAGACTCGAGATGGTGCGGGTGGTATCGGTGCCGTACTCGATAATAACCGAGGGCACGCCAGAGTTAAGGTTACGGCAGCAGGCTGGCTCGTTGGGATGCGTGTATGCAGTAGCTTTACGACGATTCAGCTCGTTCATCACTGGCTCAAAAGCCTTGTCACCAAGATATTTATCTTCGTAACTGGTCATAAAGGCCACTCCATCGGCCTTTAACACGTCAAAGGCATATTCAATTTCACGTAAAGTCTCATCGACATGCGGCATTGGTAAAAGCGCAAACAGGCCGAACCGGCCGACGTGCTGATCCGACAATCGACGGGCATACTCATTGGAAGCACGGGCTACAGCAGCTGCCTCAGCGGCAGGCAGAAATCCAACCGCCGGCAGCGTGGGCGAAGTCATCGAGGTGGCGATACCCGCCTTATTCATGTCATCCAGTGATCGCTCAACCGTCCAGTTGTTGACCGGCGGCGAATCCAGGCGGAATTTTTTAAGCGCGCTCACCCATGGCGGAGGCGAAATATGGTGGTGTACATCGATACGATGCGGCTTGGCCACATCGGTCGAAGTGGCACACCCTATCCCGGACAGTGCGCCCATCGTCGCCAAACCTCCCAGCGACTGAAGGAATCCACGACGCGAATTACGGTTACCGTGAAGGGTACAGTTGCTGGTGCAGCGGTAGCGATTGTTCATGCTGGCCTCCTAGTTCGACAATATAAGTCATCTAGAGTGCAGCAGGGCCTCGGGTGGTCACTCACAAACCCCAATCGGCGGTTTCCTCGCCAATTGGGTCTCCTCGGCCCCGGCCTAACGCCGTGTCTCAGACCCCAGAGAGGCACGAGACGGCAACTCCACTTGTGCCTACCAAGATGCCAGTCACGATCCGGCACAGCTCGCTCAACAATCGTAGTTACACTTGAAGCTCTTATCCACGATAAAACAAGAGTTATCGCAGAGCACAAGGGGGTTGAAATGAGTCGGAAGGTGGGCTGGATTGGTTTGGGTCGAATGGGCGAGGCGATGGTCACTAAGCTGCTAAAGGCGGGTCATCCAGTACATGTTTGGAATCGTACGGCCTCAAAAGCGGCACATTTGGTCGATTACGGCGCGACAGTTGTCACCGATAAGACTGACTTAGCTGACTCTGACGTCGTTTTCACTATGGTATCGACTACAGATGACCTCAAGGAAGTTCTTTTTGGAGATGGTGGCCTGGTCACGGTAAAAAATAGGCCGCGTGTCGTCATTGATAGTTCCTCTATTTCCCAGGAAGGTTCTGCAGAAATTCGACGCAAGCTTGAAGCGATCGGCATCGCCTATCTTTGCGCGCCCGTATCGGGCAACGCGAAAGTCGCCAAGGCAGGAAAACTCTTGGTTGTGGCTTCTGGACCGAAGGCACTTTACGATATGGCCGAACCCTATCTGCAGGCGATGTGCCGAAAAGCAATGTGGGTCGGTGAAGGCGAACTGGCTCGAATCTGGAAAATCGCCCACAACACCATGTTTGGTGTCGTCATACAAAATCTTTGCGAAATTACAGTTCTTGCAGAAAAGGCCGGTATACCGCGCAATGTCTTTCTCGAGAGCATCAATGACTCTGTACTGGGTTCAATGTATACGCGCTATAAGACCCCAGTGCTCTGTAATCTCAACTGGGGACAAGTAACGTTCACGCCGAAATTACTTCTCAAAGATATGGACCTGGGTATGAGCACGGCCAAGACCCATGGTGTGTCAATGCCCGCGGCTGCAGCCACGAGAGAGTCGATAGCACGAATGGTCGGTCATGGCCACGAAGAGGTAGACTTCGCCATACTGCTCGAAGAAACAGCCAAAGATGCCGGACTAATTATCAAGCCGCTTAATCTTAATATTCCAGATGGTTTAACCAGCTAGAACCCTAGCCGAAAGGTTTGGAGGCCGAACTTGAGTCGCACTCTGATTCGTGGCGCCACAATCGTCACACTCGACAAGATCGGAGATCTGCCAGCAGGAGATCTACTCATCGATGACGATACGATCATCGAGATTGATGCTCATATTGATGCCAGCGATGCCCAACTGATCGATGCTACGGGTTGCATCATGATCCCCGGCCTGGTGAACGCACATATGCACACATGGCAGACCGGCTTACGTGGTCTAGCGGCTAATTGGACTCTGCTCGAATACTTTCAGAAAATGCACGCCGGCTTAGCGACAGTATTTGCACCGGAGGATCTTTATATTGCAACCCTGGTTGGAGCCTTAAACCAGCTCAACTGTGGTACGACCACTCTGGCCGACTGGTGTCATAACAACAAGACCCCAGAGCACAACGACGCTGCGATCACTGGACTGCTGGAATCAGGTATTCGAGCCGCATTTTTTCACGGCACACCGAAACCAGATCCTCAGCCAGGTCAGCTGCCCTACTGGGAGACTCATCATCCCCGTGCAGAACTAGAGCGCTTGCTTAAGACTTACCAAGGCCACGCGCTGCTGACGGTTCATGCTGCGGTTTTGGGGCCACACTATTCAACGATGGATGTGGCTTTGCACGACTTCCAGATGGTGAAGGATTTAAATGTCGTAGGCTCTTTACATCAGGGTGGAGGGCCCGCCCGAACGCCCGACGGCTGGGCGCGGCTGGAGAACGCTGGGCTTTTAGGCCCCCAAATCAATGTTGTCCATGGGCACGCGCTGAGCGATGATCAGCTTAAGCGATTCTGTGAACTCGGCATGAGTTTTTCGGCGGCAGCTGAAAACGAAATGACGCAGGGACACGGCCACCCGATTGTCGGCAGGTTGCGTCAATTTGGTACGACACTCTCTCTTGGTGTTGATTTAGAAAGCGTGCTGGGTGGCGATATGCTGACGCAGGCACGTGTCGCTCTTGCAATGCAACGCAGCCTCGATAATGTCGCCTATCGAGAACGTCACGGCACAATTCCCGCTACATCAACGCTGACAACACGCGAAGCGCTACATTGGGTCACGGTTGAGGGGGCCCGCATGTTGGGCCAACTTGACCGCATCGGCACGCTTGCTGTCGGAAAACAGGCTGATCTTGTCTTGATCCGAGCTGACGCCCTTAATATGCTACCCGTGCATGATCCAGTCAGCACGGTCGTCATGCAGACAACCTTGGCCAATATCGACAGTGTCATGGTTGCGGGTCGCTGGCGGAAACGCCACGGTCAGTTGCTCTCGCCGGATCTTCAGCCTAAGCTTGATCTACTGAAATCTTCGGGTCAAAAGATTACTGCAGCTCTTAGTCTTGGTGCTGCACATTAAAAGCTTTTAATGGTTCTACTTGAGACACAAATAACAAAGTATCACTGTCGCTATAAATAAAGGAGACAAATAATGATGAACTATTTTCAACGGGCACTGATCTTTACAGCGCTGCTTCTGGGTGCAAGCGCAGCGATGGCTCAGGCATACCCAAGCAAGATCATTAAATTCATCGTGCCCTTTACGCCCGGCAGTGCGACGGATATTGTGGCGCGTAGCGTTGGCGAAGTCATGAGCAAAAACATGGGCCAAAGCATAATCGTTGAAAATAAGCCCGGGGCCGGCGGAACAATTGCTGCCGCTCAAGTCGCAAGATCTGAGGCGGATGGCTACACCGTGCTGATACATTCTTCAGCGCATGCGCTAAACCCGGCCTTATATCCCAGCCTAGGATACGACACGCTCCGCGACCTCACTGGCGTGACGGCACTGGCCGCCATTCCAAATCTGCTGGTCGTCAATCCAGCCAAGGGCTGGAAGACTCAGGCGGATTTGATTGCAGCAGCCAAGGCGCGGCCTGGGAAGTTTAATTATGCTTCTGCGGGCGTGGGAAGCGGAACCCATCTCAATGCAGAAATCTTTCTCCTGCGCTCAGGCATTGATGCCCTTCATGTGCCCTATAAGGGCACCCCGGACGCAATGACCAATGTCATTAGCGGCACAAACGATTGGTTTTTTGCACCCCTCGCTTCAGCCCTGCCGCTGGTGCGCAGTGGTCGATTGCAGGCGCTTTCCGTCAGCACCAAGAGCCGCTCGGCTAACTTGCCTGACGTGCCCACGAGCATCGAGGCGGGACTGCCCAATTCCGACTACACGCTTTGGGTGGGCATGATCGTTCCCGCAGGCACGCCCCCACAAATCGTTACAAAACTTAATCAGGAAGCGCTCAAGGCGCTCGCTTCTCCTGATTTACGCGATCGCATGGCCAAGATGGGCGCCGATCCCAGCCCGATGACACCCGAGGCCTTCAATGCTTTTATTCGCAGTGAAATGGAGGTCGCTGCGCAGATTGTCAAAGTCGCCAATTTAAAAGCACAATGAGTAGCGCTAGCCCCCGCGGGGGCTAGCCCACAAAAACTTTTTTCAGTTGTGCAGCGATGCGCATCCCGCCAGACGCTCCAGAGCATTTGCAGCCTTTAGCGACCGACAACCGTATTGCGAAGCGTGCCGATATTCTCGATTTCAATCTCAATGACATCACCCGGTTTCATCCACACCGGTGGCGTTCGAGCATATCCCACTCCGGCTGGAGTGCCCATCAGGATCACATCGCCTGGCTCAAGTGTCATGCACTGCGACATCAACGAAACGGTCTGAGCAACAGCGAAAACCATATCTTCTGTTGACGCACTCTGCATCACGCGGCCGTTGAGGCGCGACTCGATATGCAGCCCAGCGGCGCCAGGAGGAAGTGCATCTGCAGAAATAATCCAGGGTCCAAATCCACCAGTGGCATCAAAATTTTTCCCAATGGTCCACTGGGTCGTCTTGCGTTGATAGTCACGAAAAGTGGCATCGTTAAAACAAGAGTATCCAAAGACATAATCCAACGCCTGCTTCTCAGAGACATATCGGGCTGACTTTCCGATTACAAGCGCAAGCTCTGCCTCAAAATCAAGTTTATCGGAGACGTGCGATACCGGAATCTCGCCCATGTGGCCGAGTAACGATGACGGGCCCCTTAGAAAAATAGTGGGATAGTCAGCGACCTTATTTCCGCCCTCCGCAGCGTGATCATGATAATTTACACCCAAGCAAATTACCTTGCTTGGGCGAGGAATACAGGGAAGAAATTGAATTTCAGTGTGAGGAATTGACTCACCGGACTGGCATGCATCGAGAAGACGCGAAAACTCTTTTGGCCGCTCGTTACGCAAACAAATGAAATCAACAATTGACGCCGGAGCATTTGCGTCAATTGCAGGAATATCTAAAATTCCGCTTTCAACTGCAATTCCGTAGCTTGCAGTTTGATTACGAAGATAGCTTGTTAATTTCATGGGTTCAAAATGATCTTTAGTCGACTTTGGCCCCGGTCTGCTTCACCACCTCTGCCCATTTGCGAGACTCTGACAGAAGATAAGCGTCTAGTTCGGCGCGGCCCATTCGAATGGCCTCAAGCGACTGGGCAGCGAACCCCTCATTAATCGTCCGATTCTGCAAGATGCGATTAATCTCCGCATTCAAGCGATCGAGGATAACGGCCGGGACGCCTGCCGGCGCCATCATGGCAAACCAAGTATTGGCCTCAAAACCTGGGTAGCCGAGTTCTGCCACAGTCGGCACATCGGGCAAAGCGCCACTGCGCTTTAAACTCGTCACCGCAATCGGCCGAACCCGGCCCGTCTTGGCCAGCTGAACAACCGGCGGTATCGACGTCGAGCCGATGGGGACATGATTTCCGACCACGGCAGTTGCCGCTGCCGCCGGAGTAAATGGAACATGCTGAATGTCTACCTTAGCGAGATTGCGAAATAGTAGTTCTGCCCCGAGATGGGTGGTTGTGCCATTGCCTGAAGACCCGTAACTCAACTTCTCCGTTTTAGCGAGCGCTAAGAGCTCCTTCAGGTCTCGCACTTTCACCGAGGGATGGACATAAAGAATATTCGGGGATACCGCCCCCATGGCTACCCCCACCAACTCTTTGCCGACCTGATAGCCAGCATTGGTGTAAAGCGACGGGTTCACGGAATACGCCACGCTGTGCATCAACAATGTATAACCATCAGCGGGAGATCGCGCGACCGCCATCGTTCCGATATTTCCGCCAGCACCACCCCGATTCTCGACCACAACAGGCTGACCGAGCGCCTCACCGAGGGGCTGCGCGATTGCGCGCGCAACAATGTCTGTCGAGCTACCCGGCGGGAAGGCGACAACAATTTTTATGGGTCGATCGGGATAAGCCCAGGCGGGCACTGCCAAACCAGCACATAAGGACACCGCGAGCGTAAAACCTAAAACTCTTAACTTTCTGAACATGACATCTCTCCCGCATGGTTAGCAAAGTCATAAAGCTGCGAAGATACACTGGAATCAGTCGCTAATCGTCTCTAGAAAATTTCGGACCTCTCGATTAAAAACCTCGGGCTGCTCAATGTTCGAAAGGTGCGCCGCATTTTCAATTACAGCCATGCGGGAGGTATTGATCATTCGATGCAAAACCGTTGACTGATCGACAGTGCAGGCCGGATCTTGACGGCCAGTGATCACTAGAGTGGGGGCCTTAATCTTCAGTAGCATCGTGGTTTGGGCCATATCGCGCACGGCACCAGCGCAGCTCATGTAGCCCTCAACGGGCGTCCCGAGGATCATCTCGCGAACCTTGGCAATCTCTCCCGGCGCCCGATGAATGAAGGGCTCAGTAAACCAGCGCTTGATCGTGCCGTCCACCAGCCCAGGAATTCCCTGGGTGCGGGCAATCGCAAGCCGCTCCTCCCACATGCTGCGTGGCGGCATTTCGCTGGCCGTGTCGCAAAGCAGTAGCGACAGCACCCGATCTGGGTAGCGGGCGCCCAGCTGCTGCGCAATCATTCCCCCCATGGACAAGCCCATGATGTGCGCCTGACGAATATTCAAAGCATCCAGCAGACCTACCGCATCATCAGCCAACATGGCAATGGAGTATGGCCCTGGCGTCACTGACGTGAGTCCATGACCACGCGTATCGTAACGAAGAATCCGAAAACGATCTGTAAGCGCGGGTAGGGTTGGGTCCCACATGCGGATGTTGGACATCAAACTATTACTCATTAGGACGACTGGCCGGTCTGCCGGTCCGTCGAACTGATAGGCAACGTCAAGTTCACCGACTTTAATTTTTTGGATCATTGAAGCTCTCAGGTCTAAAATGGGCAATCGAGCCACCGAGGCATCCGCCAAGGGACTTCCGGAGACATTCTAATTGCATCCCCCAGGAGGCATCATGAGGTTTTTATCCGCACTATTGGTAGCAACTTTCACGCTCTGCGGTGCTGCATTTGCACAGTCGGACGCCTACCCGAATCGCCCCATTAAAGTCATCGTACCGCTAACCCCCGGATCTGGCGCTGACCAGGCTGGGCGCATCGTAGCGCGGGCCCTATCTGAGCTCTGGAAGCAGCCCGTCGTCATTGAGAACCGGCCTGGTGCGGGCGGCTTAATTGGAACCGGAGCCGTGGTGCAGTCCGCTCCTGACGGGTACACCTTATTGATTCAATCAGCCTCGTATGCTGCAAATCCAGCGATTTATAAAAAGCTTCCCTATGATCCTGCCAAGGGAATGGTCGATATCAATAACATCGGTTTTACCCCATATGTCTTGGTAACAGGCCTGCCCGGACCATACAACTCCTTAAAGGATCTCGTCGGTGGCGCTAAAACCCGCACAGGCGGGCTGCCATTTGCCTCTGCTGGGGTCGGCAGTTCAACTCATCTGGCCGCTGAATTTTTCAATCAGACCGCAGGTATTCAGATGGTGCATGTTCCCTATAAGGGATCCCCGGAGGCCATTCAGGGCACGATCATGGGCGATACAGCGTTTTATATGGCACCGGAGTCTACAGTGCTGACTCAGATACGTGCCGGACGTGTGAAGGCGCTGGGTGTGAGCTCCCGTTCGCGATCGGCACAACTACCCGATGTGCCGACCATTGCCGATCAAGGCTATCCGAATTTTGAAATCGGACTATGGTTTGGCGTGTGGGCGCCAGCAGGAACACCAGATGTAATCGTGCAGAAAATAAATGCGGATATCAATCGGGTGCTGCAGCTTGCCGAAGTAAAGTCACAGTACGAGCGACTTGGAATAGCGATTCGTCCGATGACCCAGCAAGAATTCACACGATTCGTTCGCGACGAGGTGGTGAAATATACGCGTATCGCCAAAACCGCCCAGATTGAACCGCAGTAATGGTCCGCAGCAGCGCCGAAAATCCACAAAGGGGGCAGCGTAATCTCCCGTGAGTCCATCAGATTCAACACAGGCGCCCGCCTGCCAAGGGCCAGATCGGACACTGCGGCCGCCCGACTGGGAGCTTCCGGCTGGCAGTACAGACTGTCATGCTCATATTCTTGGCCCGGCAAGTCGATTTCCATTTGCCAAACAGCGTGTCTATACGCCACCCGACTGCACAGAGCAGGATTATCTTGCGCAGCTCGATGCAATTGGAGTCGATCGCGCCGTTATTGTTCAGCCGAGTGTCTATGGAACAGATAACCGTGCGCTGCTCGAAGTCCTTGAGCGGGCAGCAAAGCCTCTGCGGGCGATTGTTGTAGTTCATCACGATGTAACGGCACGGGAGCTCGAAAACATGCATCGCCTTGGGGTGCGTGGGGTTCGAGTAAACATTGTCGATGTGGCCGACAAGCGGGCTGAATTACCGATGAATCTTCTTCGTAATTTGGTCGATCAAATTGCTCCGCTCGGCTGGCATCTGGAACTGCTCGCCCATGTCCAGGACTATCCCGATCTTGCCTCTAAAATTTCACAACTTAATGTACCCGTCGTGTTCGGACACTTTGGCTATATGCATTGCCGATACGGCGTCGATAACCAAGGGTTCTTGGGGCTGCTCGATCTTCTGCGGGCCGGGAAAGCTTGGGTAAAAATGACCGGGCCCTATCGAATCTCGAATCAGCCCGGCCCGCCCTACGACGACATCAGTGCCTGTGTTGATGCAGTGATGGCTGCAAATCCTGAACAACTGCTCTGGGGCTCAGACTGGCCACATGTGATGGTAAAGCATGTCATGCCCAACGATGCCGACCTTTTGAATCTCTTTAAGCGCTGGGTTCCTGATCCCGAAATTCGCCAACAGATTCTTGTTAGGAATCCTGCGCGGCTATATGGTTTTTAAAACCGATCGGTTTTGATTTACGCTGAACCATCGTAGTTTTTTCCTTTTTCTAAAAGCGCCGGCGTTTCGATCACCTGATTGAGTTGCTCAAAATCAAGCATCTTCTCCCTCCAGGGTTCTGTGGTGCCATTCAGCATGAGACTGGCAAAATAACCCTGTAGGCAATGGACAACCGCGCGGGCTGTGCCGCCAGGAAAAATGACAATCCGAAATCCTAGTTTTTCGAGTACCTCAGCGGATTTAAGGGGTGTCTTGCCACCCTCAACCATATTCGCAAGCAGTGGAATTCTGCTTGCGAATCGATCAGAAACGATTTTCATCTCATGTTCTGATCGAAGTGCCTCAATAAATAAAGCATCAATACCTGCTTCAATATAGCGCTCCGCCCTCTCGAGCGCTGGCTCCAGGCCTTCAACGGCCAGTGCATCCGTCCGTGCCAATAAGAGCGTGGATTTCTGCGCTCTCGCGTCCAGTGCGGCGCGTAGCTTGCCAACCATTTCTTGTGTTGGGATCACGCCCTTTCCGTTAAGATGCCCACAACGCTTTGGAAATGTTTGATCTTCAATCTGAATCATTGCTGCACCAGCGCGTTCAAAATCTCGAATGGTTCGCTGGGTGTTCAGGGCATTACCAAAACCTGTATCACCATCAACAATTAGCGGAATGGAAACCCGATCCGTGATTTGTGAGATGGATTGGGCAACTTCTGTGGAAGTCGTCAAACCAATATCGGGCCTTCCAAGGCGGCTATACGCAATTGAGGCGCCCGATAAGTAAACCGCCTCAAAGCCCGCCTGCTGCGCCACCAAGGCGGTGAGCGCATCGTAGACGCCGGGCGCCAGAATCGCCTTCGGTAGGGCCAGTCGGGTCGCCAGCACCGGCGGGCGGGAACTATTCATTGGACTCGATCCTTGCGGGAAGCAGTTAACTGGCTTGCCATGCTCGTGGCCGCTATCCAGCCCCCGCCCACCGCGCTTAAGAGCCCATTGCCGGAGAGATAGCCCCAGACCGCGCTGCCCGAGACACCCCGTGCGGCGCCACCTGCGGCCCAGAGATTAGGAAAAGGTTCATGGCGTTGACTGAGTACACGACAATCAGAATCAATACTAAGACCCCCCTGCGTATGAAATAAGGCCCCGGTAACCTTCACGGCAAAAAACGGCGGCTGAAGACTGCGACTAAACGTACGACCGAATTGATCGACGCTTTCAGGCGCTATTAGTCGAAAGGTTTCCTCGAGCGCTTCCAGAGGGCAGTCGATGACGCCCCCCAGTTCCTTAAGATTTTCCGCAATTTTTAATGCCCCAGATTTCTCCGCCTGAATAAAATCGGGAAAGGTACGCGCCATTTCCAATAGTGGCTGATCAAAGACATTCCAGCAGTATCGGCCAGGCTGTTTTAGCACTTGAACCGCCGCCTCTGAATAGCCCGCCAATTCATTATGAAATCTCTTGCCGAGCTTATTAATCTGAACTGCGCCCGCAGTCATCGGTGCCCAGGTCATCAGCACGCCCTGTGGGACTACCCATGATCCATGGCCTTGATAGGCTCCAAGATCTTCGAGGGCGGCGCCAAGTTGCTGCCCCCAAGTAATTGCACTGCCATCGTTTCCAACATGTCCTGCAAATAGGGCATCGGACATTTCGGGAAGCAAGTCCTTGACCATCTGGCGATTGCCACCAAAGCCATTACAAGACAGCAAGAGCGCATCGCACCCAACTCGCTCTTTTTTACCATCAGGTCGAAGATAGCCGATCCCCATGATGGTGTTGTCATTGCTCACCCAAAGCTCCGTTACCCTAGCCTGCACAATTAGATCTGCTCCCATTTCCTGGGCCATCTGGCCAATGGCGGCCAGCAGTGCATCACCGGTGCGTTGGGGCACTGCGTGCATTCGCAGTGCGCGATGTCCCGGATAGAGGAACCCATCAATAATTTCAAAGGCAATGCCATGCTGACAGAAGGCATTAATCGCCTCGGTCACACCGTCCGTGTAGACCTCAACGAGATGCCTCGCGGCCTGCCCGCCGGATTTGGCAATAATATCTTCTCTGAATTGCTCAACCGAGTCCTGAATTGACAGCGACTTCTGTAGATCGGTCTCTGCTGCAGGTATAAAACCTGATGAAAGTGCAGTTGAACCACTGGGTAGTGCATCGCGCTCCAGCATGAGACAGTCAACACCGAACTGTCGAAGTCGTATGGCGGCGGTCTGCCCACAGGCACCCGCACCCACAATCAGAGCGGGCATTTTTGGAGTACCCATCGGCATTTCTGCTGCGCGCATGATGCAATGGTCAGTGATTGACTGCATCAGTGGGCCTCTCTGGTATTGTTCTGATGGGCCTTAAGATGGTTCAGCAGCCCGCCAGCCGAAACGATTTCCATTAGAAAGTCTGGAACAGGTGCACACAATAGTGGCGGGCGCGCACCGCAATGAATCTGCCAAGTCTTCAGGTCAAGCCGAATGTGCTCCCCCTCTTGCAACTCATCTGCCTGCGCGCAGGTCAGCAGCAAAAGCCCGACATTAAATGCATTCCGAAAAAATAGACCGCTATAAGAAGGTGCCACTACCGCTTTTACTCCCAAGAACACTAATACCGCAGCTGCTTGCTCACGTGATGAACCGATTCCGAAATTATTACCCGCAACCAAGACGTCACCTCGGTTCACGCCGCAGGCGAAATCAGGTCGAACTGACTCGAGGCAGTGGGGGGCGATTTCCGCGATTCCAAGCTGCATATAAGCCCCGGGGGCGAGCTGGTCGGTGTCGATATCGGACCCAAGCCGCCAGATCCGGTGGACTGAGTTCTCAGTGGTCAAGCCAATACCTCACGGGGATCAGTAACGACTCCACGTAGTGCGCTCGCAGCAACCGTATAGGGCGAGGCAAGAAACACCTCCGCTGAAGGCGACCCCATCCGGCCTTTAAAATTGCGCGCCGTCGTTGCGATAACACGTGCACCATCAGGGATCGTGGCGCCATAGCCAGCGCAAGCACCACAGGCATTTGGCAATAACTGCGCTCCGGCCTGACGTAGGATCTCCAGAGTGCCGTCCGCTTCAGCAGTCCTCTGATCCTCAAGGCTCGCCGGAGCAACCATCAGCTGAGTGCGGGCTGATATGCGATGACCCCTCAGGCAGTGGGCGGCAGCCCGTAGGTCATCCAGCTTTGCCCCCGTACACGCCCCGATATAAGCGACATCGAAAGCGAGGCCAAGATGCGTTTTCACGGAAGTTGCGTTGGCGGGGCTGTGGGGCGCTGCAATCTGAGGATCCAGCGCAGTTGCATCAAAATCATACCGCGTGACATTGGCATCATCGTCGGTTTTTAAGCTTTTGATCTCTTCAATTTCAAGATCAGATACGCCTGCTTTTCTCAGCCAATTTATGGTGGTTTCATCTGGCGCGATAAGCCCGACTTGGCTGCCCAGTTCCGCACTCATGTTGGATAGGGTCATCCGCTCCTGCATCGAAAGCGTCTGGACTGTTTCACCTAAAAACTCGATGGCTTGATAGTTACCGCCATTCATTCCAAAACGTCCAAGCATTAATAAAATCATGTCTTTTGCCATCACGCCACGCTGAAGCGGTCCGCTCCAATGCATCACAATCGTCTCTGGAACCTGTACCCAAATTTGGCCGGTCACGAGAACGCCCAACATTTCGGTACTGCCGATTCCAAACATGTAAGCACCAAACGCCCCGCCCGTCGGGGAATGGGAGTCCCCGCCAACGCAAAACATTCCTGGCCGAATATGTCCCTTTTGAGGAAGTACGACATGGCAGATTCCAATACCGTCATAGACATAGGGAAGATTTTGATCTCTCGCCCAGTCGCGCGCGATTTGAACTATTTTTCGTGAGCCTGCATCTCTCTCAGGTACATAGTGGTCCATCACCAAAACCACACGAGACTTATCCCAGACTTCAGCATTGAGTGTCTCCAGCATGGGTTTAAGTCGTCTGGGACCCGATGAGTCGTGAAACATTGCCAAATCTACATGACAGGTCACGATCTCGCCGATGTCGACCGACGGTCGTCGCGCAGCTCGTGCGATCAATTTCTGAGCTAAGGTTTGAGATTCTGAGGTTGCACGCATCACGATCTCTACTGCGCACTCTCTACAACTTCTTTTGAATTCACACGCACCGCAACACTGCCAATTTTCGAAATCTCCATCGCATACTCATAGCGATCGGGACGATATAAACCGGAGAGCAGTTGCACCGGTCGATTCTTTAAATCAAACACTGTGCGATTGACATACAAAAGGGCGCTCCCGAGAGGAACCGCAAGCTCCTGAGCAGCGATGGCATCCGCTTGTCGCGCCGAGACCGTCTGCGTTGCGCGCCCAAGAGCAATGCCCAAATCCTGCAAATGCTGCAACATTGGCTTTCGAGCAAGATCCTGCCGCCTAATCGATCTGACCAGCCCCAAAGGAACATACGTAGTGATCAACGATATGGGGCCAAGCGCGGTACTACGGCACCGCACCCCTTTACGTACGCGCTCCCCTGGGGATAGCCCAAGCGAATTCGCGATTGCACCCGAGCCCGGAATAATCCGCCACTCGATCACGCGAACTGAAGTACCCTGGCTCGCGTTAATAATGTTCTGCATAAGCCCCGACAGCCGGGTTTGCCGGCCATCTGCGGCCGGCAAACCCGGCATGCCACTACCCACCTGTGATGGCTGAACGGGATGGGTGCCCGAACCTGCCTTACGAATGATCAGACCGTCATGAACAAGCTGCTCAAGGGCCCGACGAACAGTGACACGGCCCACCCCATAACTCTCTGCCAATGCCTTTTCACCGGGAACCCCAGTCAAAAACTGGCCTTCAATCAAATGCTGTCTCAACACCAGATAGACCTGGTGATATTTTTTAAGCGATAAACCCCCATCCAGCGGACTAAATAGTCGCTCTTGACCACTCAGCGAAGTGAGCGCAGCCCCATTGATCATTAGAGCCCCAGATACTTTCTTCTCAGCTCACCGTTCGATGCAAGCGCTGTTGACCGACCGCTCATCGCGACTTGACCAAGCTCAATGATGTAAGCCCGATGTGAAATTCCCAGCGATTGCACCGCATTTTGCTCCATTAATAAAATAGGTAATCCCTGTGAATTGATTCGCCGAATCAGCTCAAAGAGCTCTTGAACGAGAATCGGTGATAGCCCGAGTGACGGCTCATCAAGAATTAGTAATTCAGGCTCCGACATGAGCCCGCGTCCGATCGCAAGCATTTGCTGCTCACCGCCGGAAAGGGTTCCGGCCAACTGATCAAAACGCTCGGCAAGCCGCGGAAAGATCGATACAATTTTTTTGAGATTTTCATCACATCGTGAACGCCCTCTGAGATAGCTTCCCAGCTCAAGATTTTCGCGAACAGTTAGATTCGGAAAAATTTTACGGCCTTCAGGGACATGAATTAATCCTCTATTGACAATCTCCCAGGAGCTCAAATGAGTTATATCTTCATTTTTAAACACAATACTTCCAGCGATCGGCCGACTCAGGCCTGAAATCGTATTGTTGAGCGTGGTTTTCCCAACGCCGTTACTGCCAAGAACTGCCACGATCTCGCCCTGGCCGATCTCGATATCGACCCCTCGCAGAATCTCAACCTTGCCATAGCCGGCGTGCAGCCCTCGAATCTCAAGCATGCCGACGATCCCCCCCGGCGGCGCCATGCCCGAGATAGGCCTCGACCACAATTGGATTACGCACTACGTCGGCTGGGGGCCCTTCGGCGATGATCTTTCCATAGGACAACACATACAGGTACTCCGACAATCCCATCACCGCCTGCATCACATGCTCGATAAGGAGAATCGTAACGCCCTGAGAACGAATATCTTTTATGACATCGACGATTTCACTAATTTCAGTCGGGTTGAGGCCCGCCATCACCTCATCAAGTAGAAGTAGCTTTGGAGCAGTTGCCAGTGTGCGAGCCAACTCGAGACGTTTTCGCATCGCCACAGTCAAATCAGCGGCCGGGAGTTCGAGGATTGATCCCATACCCACCTGCTGCGCTACTTCATACGCATAGGCGAACGCCTCTTGGCGGTCTCGATAGCGCTGAAACGCGCCCACTGCGATATTTTCATGGACGGTTAGCCGCGAAAACGGCTGCGTAATTTGGAAGGTGCGAACCATCCCCAATCTTGCAATCTCGTGTACCGGCCGCCCCTTTACCGATGCATTTAAAAAACGAACATCGCCTTCATCAATTGACAGAAATCCTGCAATGCAGGCAAACAAGGTAGTTTTACCTGCGCCATTAGGGCCAATTAGCGCAATTATTTTTCCATCCGGAACAATTAAGGAAGCATGATCAACCGCAGTCAGTCCGCCAAATCGTTTTGTGAGATTGTTTACTGCGAGCATCATCCGCGACCTATTTTATTTTGGCTTGCGTCTAATCAGGCGCTGTATGAGATCAATAAGGCCATTGGGCAAAAAGGCAATAATGAGGACGAGCAATCCGCCGTAAATGACAAGGGAAAGCCCCTGAATATTGGTGATCACTCTGGCGGTATCGCTAATCGCAGCGAGCAGTACTGCGCCGATCAAGGGCCCATAAACCGTGCCGGCTCCGCCGATCATGCTGACCAAAAGCATTTCCACTGACTTATCAACGCCGAAGACAATAATCGGATCGATATACAAGAAGTATTGGGAAAAGAAACAGCCTCCCATCCCGCCGAGAGCGCCCGAGATGATCAGAATCTTTAGCTTTTCACTAAAAACATTAATTCCCAGTGCGCGAGCCGCATCCTCGTTTTCTCGTATGGCCGCCAGCTGCGCACCAAACCGGGAGTGCTTTAACCAGATTGCAATCGCAATTGAGACAGTAACGAGTACTAAGATCGTGAAATAAAAGCCGACGCGCTCGGGAAATTGAAAATTCGCAACGCTTGGTTTGGCTGGAATCAGAAGGCCGAGACCACCCCCGGTAATCGCTACAGAATTTGCGATGATTCTTAGCATTTCCGCGAACGCCAGCGTAATGAGAGCAAAATATGAGCCCTTCAGACCCGCCCGAAAAGACAAGTACCCAATCAACCAGCCCACCAGGCCTCCCGCCACCGCGCTAACCGGAAGCCCGATCCATGGGTTGACGCCAAAACGCACCTGGAGAATTGTCGAGGCATAGGCGCCAGCGCCAAAAAACACCACATGTCCAAACGACAGCTGACCGGCAAACCCGCCTGCGATATTCCAGGACTGTCCAATAAAGGCATAGAACAAGGCCAGGACACCAAAATTCACCATAAAGGGTGAAGAAAATATGAAGGGAAAGATACAAGCGACCGCGAGAATCAACAGGTGGCCGGACCAAACGATCGGCTCAGGTGTGTGTCTCATCCCCGCGCCCCAAATAGCCCCTGAGGCCGAAACAAAAGAATGAGAATGAAAATTAAAGAAATACCAATCTGCCCGAGACTTTCACCAAGAAAAAGCCCGCCGAATGACTCCGTCAGCCCGACGATTAAGCCGCCAACGACCGCGCCGAGAAAGCTCCCCATACCGCCAAGCACGACAACCGTGAACGCAACCAACACGAAGACATGCCCTGTGTAGGGTGAGACATAAAAAATTGGCATCAGCAGACAGGCCGCCGCCCCGAGCGTGGCCACTCCAATGCCGTACGAAATCGCAAAAATCCGGTCCACATCGATCCCCACCAGCCTTGCCCCCATGCGCTCTTTTGCAACTGCGCGGATGGCCTTGCCGGTATTGCTTTTCTTGATATAGAGCCCGAGTAATGCACAAAGCAGCATTGCGATAAAAAAGGAAATCACCTTTGGCATTGAAAACAATAATGGGCCGAGCTCCACCATGGTGTCGGAATATCCGACAGTGATAGTTCTTGTATCGCCTTTGAAAAACATCAGTGCAAGATTTTCAAAGACAATCGACAGTCCGAGCGTAATCAATAAAATATTTTCGTCTTTTCCGCTTGAAAATTTGCCGATAATCCCTTTGTAAAGTACATATCCGATTGCATACATGGCTGGCACCATGATGAAGATTGAGATATAGGGATCGAGGCGTAATTTAATTAATAGGTAATAGACACCAAACATCCCCATCATCAAAAGGCTGCCGTGCGCAAAGTTGATGATATGCAGCACCCCATAAATCAGCGTCAGGCCAGAAGCCACAAGCGTATAAATGCCGCCAACCAACAGGCCATTAAGCGCAGCTGAAATTAAGATGGTCGAGTCCACAAAGACACCTCAACAGAGGCCAGCTAATGAAAGCGAAGAGATGAAATCGGCCCCAGATCAAAATGGGGCCGACAATCAGGCGTTTAAGAAATCAAGCCATCTAGCCGATCTTCGGCTTTGGAAACACGGCCTTCTTGGAGGCAAAACGGCCTGGCCATATGACTTCGATATCAGTCGACGTGGCCTGAAGCAAAGCGCCACTACCGCCCTGATTTTGTCCGTTGATAAATCGTGTTGGGCCATAAGGCATGAAGTGATTTGACCAGGTGCTTGATTCCAGCGCGGCAATGACCTGCTCCTTGCCTGCCGTTTTGGCCCGCTCAAGCGCATCAACGTAGAGCATCACCGCGTTGTAGCCGCAGTACACCTCAAACGTAAACAAGTTGCCAGTGGATTCAACCCGCTTTTTCATCGCCTGTGCACGCTGATTCGTCGGACTAAACCAATGGTTGAAGTCCATCATATGCTCTGCGACCTGCGGCTGCTCCTTCACCAATCGATAGTTAAAACCCCCGCCCAGCACACTAAAAAACGCGGCAACATCGACGCGCTGCTGATACATCGTGCGCGCTAGAAGCACATATTCATTTTGGTAATTACTCATGATGACCAAGTCCGGTTTGAGCGACTTGATTCGAAGCACAACGTTATTAAAATCCCGGGTTGGATTGGCATGCTTGATTTTCTCTACTGCTTGTATGCCGATTGAAGGCAGCTTGCTCTCCATCAGGTTGGCGGTACCCGTTCCAAACTCAGACTCTTCGTGGACTAAGACAGCGGTTTTCGCTATACCACCTGCTGCTTTATTGACTTCGCCAAGCGCAACTACCGCATCATCAGCGCACTTACCAAAACCAGGTTTAAACCGAAATACATTTTTTAAGCCACGGTTCACAATGGCATCAGATGCCCCGACGTCAATCAGGAAGGGGGTGTTGTATTTCGCTGCAGCCTGCGTTGCAGGCAGTGCAATCGCACTAGAAAAACACCCGACATAGGCCGACACGCCCTCTTGTTGCATACGCTCAACCTCGGAGACTCCCACCTCTGGGCGCGACTGCGAGTCCCCAAGGACCGCCTGAAGCCTTACGCCCCCCATCGACTTGATACCGCCGGCGGCATTGACCTCGTCAATCGCAAGCTGACATCCGAGCCGGCCCTGCCCTCCGCTGTACGCCAGCCCGCCACTGACAGGATGTACCAGACCGATTTTGACTGGCGCGGGCTGCGAAAGGAGAAGACCAGGCGCTGCTAACAGCGGGCCTGCGGCGCCGATTTTCAGTATGTCGCGGCGCGATATGGATTTTTTCGGGGTCATAGGGATTGTCCTTGATAAAAGTTGGGAAGGATTGTTCCAGTTATGGAACAATTTGCTCCGAATATGAAAACCTAGTCCTCAATTGTCAATATCGGGATTGCCCTTAGGATTTTCGGGGCAGGGGTAATAAAGCATTTGCTTCTCATTGATTCAGGGCAGACCATGGAACTATCGGATAAAACTGCGCGACAAATTTTCGAGGCCTATAAGGCAAATCCAACACGCAAGCGATTCGGGTTCGGCAAGATGCCCGCGCTGATCAATATCGACTTACAAAAAGCCTATACCGCGGTGGGCGAGTTCACCACCGCCTACGAGACAAATCCGCTACAGCTGGAGCACGTCAATGCGTTGGCTGCTGCGTTTCGTTCGAAAGGATTTCCGGTCGTCTGGACCTATGTTGCTTACATGGATTCTGGAGAGGACTGCGGCATCTGGGGAACGCGAACAAATACTCCGGATTCCCTACAAAATATAAAGGTGGGCTCACGACGCTCGGAATTTGATGATCGGCTTAAGATCGATTTCCAAAAAGACATCATCGTAAATAAACGCATGGCGTCTGCATTCTTTGAAACCAATCTGGGCTCAGTGTTTAATTTTCATGGTGTCGATACTGTTGTTGTCACGGGCGGCTCAACATCGGGTTGTGTACGCGCCACGGTTGTCGACAGTCTCTCGCGCAGTTATCGCACCATCGTTGCGGAAGAGTGTGTGGCCGATAAACACGAAAGCCCGCATTTTGCCAATCTGTATGACATGGCCGTTAAATACGCTGATGTGCTGGCCGTTGATGAAGTGCTGTCTCATGTCAAGTCACTATCGACGACAAAAGGCCCGGCATGAGGGATCCAAAGTACTTCAACTACCACCCCTATCGAAACCGTCCCGTAATTCGGTGGCCAAACGGTGCTTATGTTGCCTTCTGGGTCGCCCCAAACATTGAGTTCTATGAACTCAATCCACCACGCAATCCGGCCCGCGCACCCTGGGCCCGACCGTCGCCCGATGTTGTGAATTATTCTTATCGTGACTACGGCAATCGAGTTGGATTTTGGCGAATGCTCGAATCAATGAACCGCTGCGGTATGCGGGGAAGCGTTTCTCTAAACGTCGCCACATGTGATCATCATCCCGAGGTCATACAGGCCTGTATGGCCCATGACTGGGAATTTTATTCTCATGGCACCTACAACACACGCTATCTTTTCAATCTGACCGAAGCCCAAGAACGGGCTGTGATACAAGATTCAATTGATACTATTTTGAAGCATACTGGGCAGAAGCTCGATGGCTGGCTCTCCCCCGCCCTGACGTACACAGAACGCACGCTGGATCTGGTTTCCGAGATGGGTCTGACCTATGTCTGCGATCTTTTTCATGATGATCAGCCGACCCCGGTGAATGTCAAGCAAGGAAGACTGGTGAGCGTGCCGTATTCACTTGAGATGAATGACACCATCGTTTACAACGTCAATCTTGTATCGCCGCGCCGATATGCGGATATTCTCAGACGCCAGTTTGATCGACTCTACGAAGAAGGAAAGACTTCGGGAACAGTCATGTGCATCCCGTTGCATCCTTATTTAATTGGACAACCTTATCGTCTTGACGCTTTCGAGGAGGCCCTTTCCTACATCACCGGCCACGACAAAGTTTGGTTGGCAACCGGCAGAGAAATCGCAAACCACTTCCTCGAACACCATTACGATGAATTTTTGATGGCCGGGACTCCCGTGGGAGAAGCGCCATGAGCGGCTTACCGGAGGACTATCTCTCAACGCCACTCCGCCGATATGGGATGGACCATGAGCGTTACGACTGGTCGATGCTTCCCAAAAGAAGACTTGTTAAGTGGCCGGGAGGTGCGCGTATCGCGGTCTGGATTGTTCCCGCTCTGGAGTGGTTCCCGCTAAATATGAAGGGGCAGCCGTTTAAACCCCCGGGGGCCATGCAGACGGCCTACCCGGACCTGCGCCACTACACGCTTCGAGACTATGGAAACCGTGTTGGCATTTATCGGATTATGGAGGCGCTCGCTCGCCGCAATATGAGAGTCTCAGTGGCCATTAATGCTGCAATCGCAGCGCGTACACCAAGCCTCGTGCGGGAATGTGTCAATTTAGGCTGGGAGATCATTGCGCATGGGCGAGATATGGACCATCTTCACCACGGAGGACTGGGCGAAGAAGACGAACGACTCCTGGTCACGGATTCAATAAAACGACTCGAGGATTGCTCGGGCCAAAAGATAATCGGCTGGTTATCACCCGCCAAATCAGAGTCTTTTAATACCCCCGATTTAGTCTCTGAGGCGGGGTTGAAGTATCTGTGCGATTGGGTCAACGATGACTTGCCTTACGCCATGAAAACTCGAAACGGATCGGTCGTATCGATGCCGCACCCGATTGATATTGATGACTACACCATTCTGGTTCAAAATCATCATACTGAAGATGATTTTCGAGATGCGTTAATCGACCAGTTCAATTTTCTTTATCGAGAATCTACTCCCGAGGCTGGCCGAATCATGGCCATCTCCCTGCATCCTTGGGTGATCGGGCAGCCTTATCGAATAAGCGCTCTCGAAGAAGCGCTGGACCATATCAACAGCCATGCAGAAGTTTGGTCAGCAACAGGTGCTGAAATTCTTGATGTCTGGCTGAGTCAAGTCGGATAGGCTAAGGCCACTATTTATGCTTTAGCTGTTTGGCCTCGGCAAGGTCGTTCCAAACATCCTGTCGGCAGATTTTTCCATTCGCCAGTTCGAAGCGGTCAATGAAACGAACATTAAGGATCTCGCTGCCATCGAGCCACTGGCCCTGAAGGTATCCGAAACAGTAAACAACCACTGAATCTCCCCGCCAGCATTGGTCAAATTGTTCGTATACCTTGCTGACTCGTGCGTATCGGGATTTCGCCCACTGAACAAGCTCATCGAGCTCATGCATCACAGCCCCACCGGGGAAAGTCATATGGAAATCATCCGATAGCCACTGCCTTGCTGAAACCAAATCCCGTCGCTGCATCTGGTCAAGAAAACTCTCCACAACAGACTTTCCATCAGCGAGTTCTGCGCCCCCTGCTTTAAACACTCGACCGTCGCGCATGTAGGTTGATGCGTGATAGATCGACACCGTCGTGCCGGAGGCGGGTGCTGCGATAACGGATCGCACGGCATCCGCAAGCCGCTGCACAATGCGTTCTTCCGCCGAGGATGAATATCCCGGAAGCAGGGTCACTTGGATGACGGGCACGCTGAACGTCCTATTTGAAGATCTCGTAAATTTTTCAGTTCAAAGCTGATCAATCGGCGTGCTCGCTGAAGGGGCCTCTTGCGGAGCATCATTCAAGGAAAAACGATCGTGTGTGCGAGTGTAAAAGCTGGCCCCAAATCGCGCGATGGGACTATATTCTCGAAGATTAACTCTCCAGGCGTTGGTATCGATAAGTCCATCACGGGCTACCAGCCAGCGAATGCGTCCTATGAAAACGTAACGGCTCTCGGTCTCGAGTTTTTCATGTAAAACACACTCAAACGCAACAGGTGACTCCTGTATCCGTGGTGGTGCCACGCAGCGCGATGGAACCGGTGTGAGCCCAACCGCTGCAAGCTCGCTAACATCAGATGGAAAGGCTTTGCCGCAATCATGCATTTTCTGCGCCATCGGCTCATCTGACATGTGTACGACAAACTCTCCGTTATGCAAAATATTTGCAGCGGTATCTTTTAATCGGCCATCAGTTAGTCGGTTAATGCTGATCATCAGAATCGGTGGGTCTTCGCCCACCATATTAAACATCGAGAAGGGTGCAGCATTTACGACACCATTCGCACCCAGTGTTGTTACCAAGGCAATCGGCCGCGGAATAATCAGACTTGCCATCAACTTATAGCGCGGATAGGTGTCGAGTTGCTCGAAATCAACTTCGGTCATAGTTAACTCAGCTTACTACAAAAAATTACAGACTATAGAAAAACAAAATGGGCTGCCCGCAGGCAGCCCCTTGCACAATTCATCACAACCTGACTAGGTAATGACTTCGACTTTTGCTTTTTTCGCAACTGCTGTCCAGGTCGTAATCTGTGAACGAATCAGCTTCACAAAATCTTCGCCCACCACGGGAGTCTTACGCGGCAGAGTCTGAAGCTCTTCCAGTCGCGACATAATGTCAGGCTTACTCATAATCTCCGGGATTAGGGTGGTAAGTCGCTGTACGATCGGCGCCGGTAGATTCTTAGGCGCCGATAAGCCGAGCCACTGTGAACCGGTCAGCGATGGGAATCCCGCCTCAGCGAACGTCGGGATGTTTGGAAATGCCGGAAGCCGCGCTGGAGTCGAAATTGCCAGTGCGCGCAGGGCTCCCGCCTTCAGCTGAGCCGTATTGGTAGTGATGGGATCAAAGAGGCTATCGATCTGACCCCCAAGCAAGTCTTGCATCGCAGGGGCGCTGCCCTGGTACGGAACATGATCGTGCTGGGGTGCTGGACCTTCGAGTTTTAAAAGCTCACCGTACAGATGGTTCGCGGATCCGATTCCAGAGGAGCCATAACGAACCGGCTTTACCTTTGCAGCTGCTACATATTGGCCGAGAGTCTGATAAGGCGATTGGGCGCGGACCAGCAGTGTCATGGGTGCTTCGACCAGCATCCCCATGTGCGTGAAATCTCCAACGGGATCGAAGGGCATCGATTTGCGGGTTGCGGTGGCATAAATATGCACCGAGGCATGGCTCACCAAGAGCGTATAGCCATCTGCGGGCTGCTTCGATGCCAGGTCGGTACCAATCAGACCGCCTGCACCGGGCTTGTTGTCAACGATTACCGATTGATTGAGTGCCTGTGACAAGTGTGGTGCCATCAGCCGCGCAACAGTATCGACAAGGCCACCAGGCGGATACTGAACCATCAGGCGGATCGGGTTTCGGGTGGGCCAGGCCTGGCTCTGTGCGCAGACCCAGGGGGCAGCAAGGGCGGCAGCGCCCGCCACAAGCACTTCACGACGCTTCATAGTGAGTCCTTTCGTAACACTCTAGAGGGGGTAGTTTTGCAGGCGAAACCGCTCATGCGCCTTTGCCAGCCAGCTTAGTATAGTGGGAGTAGGCGCCCCACCAGCCCAAAATTTTTTATATCTGCTATCTCATCAGGAACACGCATGCCGTCACCTGCCGCAAACCGTATCTTGCTGATCAACCCGAACACCAGCAGTGCGACCACTGAACGTCTGCTTGAGGTGCTCACACCGCGACTTCCGCCAAATGTTTCGCTGGATGGCCATACGGCCCAATTTGGTGCACGTTACATCGCCTGCGAGGCAAGTCATGCAGTTGCGGCACACGCAATGCTAGAGATTTGGGCCGAACAAGTTTCACCGCCCTCTATCGCACCGACCGGAGTACTGATTGGCTGTTTTGGCGATCCCGGCCTTTTCGCTTTGCGAGAAAGCAGTGCCTGCCCTGTAACGGGCTTGGCAGAGGCGTCTTTTATTCAGGCGTCAGCGTTTGGAGATTTTGCGATTGTCACAGGAGGTGAGCGCTGGCGGCCGATGCTTCGACGACTTGCCGATGCGCTGGGTTACGGCAAACAACTGCGTCATATTGAAACAGTGGCGCCCAGCGGCGCGGAGCTCCTCGCCGATCCCGAGATGGCCCACCGCTGTCTCTCACAAGCTTGCACCAATGCTGTGCGAACTGGGGCGAAGGCGATCATCATGGGCGGTGCAGGACTGGCCGGCTATGCGGAAAATCTCCGAGCCAATTTTCCCGTGCCGCTCATCGATAGCGCACAAGCCGGCCTCGATGTTTTGCTCAGTGATAAAGGTCCGCGACCCCAAGCCAAAGAAAATGGATTTTATGCGCAGTGGTCAAATGTTCGATTGGGCACGTATCGGCATTGATTTAAACCAGGCCAGCGACAGGCCAACCGCCAGCAACGCCAACACTATTGCAGCCAGCGCGAACAGTGCTCCGATTTGCGTATCTTGACGTTCCAGCCGGATGCGTGTGGAGAGGTGCTCATAGATGCCCTGGAGATCGGCCGCATTTGATGCACGAAAAAACTCGCCCTGTGTCACCTGCGCCATCTGCCGCAGCGTCTCCTCATCGACACGCGCGTAAAACGACAGGCCCTCAAAACCGGGAATGAAACCGTCCGGTGTGCCAAATGCAACCGTATGGACCCGTACGCCAAGCCGTGCTGCAAGCCGTGCTGCCTCAATTGGATCCGAGCCTGTCGTTCGTCGGCCATCCGAGAGCAAAACAATTGCGCCACTACGGTAGGATCCCGGCGGGCCTGACGCCTGCTCCGCCCGCGAGGGCCCTGCCCCCGCACCCGCAATGCTGGCCCGATCCCGTTGGCCATCCGGCTGCATCGGCGCACCCCCGGTCTCCCAGCCATAGACGGTCGTTTCAAGCTTAATGCCCGCATCGGGAAGCAACATGTCGAGCGCCATCAGCAGGCCCGAGCCCGTGGCCGTGCCCCGCTGTAGCTGGAATCGGTCAATCGCCTCATAAATATCCTGGCGGCTATCCGTAATCCCATGGGCCCGCTGTGCAGTTCCAGCAAAGGTCACCAGCCCAACCCGGACATTTTGCGGCAGGCCCTCGATAAAGGCCTTTACAGCCTCTTGGCTGGCCTTGATGCGATTCGGCGGTACGTCCTCAGCCAGCATGCTGCGAGAAACATCCATAGCCAGAATCAGGGTCATGTAGTCAGCGGGGAGCACCACCCTGGCACTCGGGCCTGCCGACCCAATCAGGCCGCAGGCGATGGCGGCCAGACAAAGTGCAGGTGGAATATGCCTGCGGTAGTTTCGCCGGCCCGCCTGGGCCAGTCGGATCGCTGATAAATCCGGTGTAATGACCGCAACCCGCATCCGCCGCCGCAGCAGCCAACCGTATCCTGCCAAGAGCACTGGGATTAGAAGCAGCATCCATAACATTTCGGGCCATAAAAAACGCATACTTCCGATTCCTGGTTAAACGCGCCCGCAAGTGTTCGGGTGCTTGATGACGTTTCACACAATGAAACAAACCGCACACTGGATCATCTCAATCGGCGGGCTGGCCCTCGGACTTGGCTTGGCACTCACAACTGTGCTTCGCGACCCCCCAAAGCCCATCACCCAAAAAGATATCGACGCTGCAGTCCTGCGCAGCCTTCAGGATAACGACCTCCCCTCCCGGACTGCAAGGGCCGCAAAAGCGGTGCTGCCCGCGGTGGTTAGGGTAAGGGGATATGGCCAGGAGCCTAAGCGGCCAAAGGGCCCGGAAAAGCAGCTGGGTGTTGGCAGCGGCGTGGTGATTATGGAAGACGGCACCCTTCTCACCAACTTTCATGTCGTGCACGGCATGCAACGGATTGATGTCGTGTTTCATGACGGCACCGAGTCTCCGGCCACCATCGTGGCCATCATGCCCGCGCAAGATCTCGCACTCGTTAAACCCCAACGCATTCCTGATGATCTGGAGCCCGCTGTACTGGGCTCAACATCCCGCGTATCGCCCGGTGATGAGGTTGTAGCAATTGGCTTTCCGTTTGGCATTGGCCCATCAGTCTCCGCGGGCGTGGTCTCGGGCATGAATCGGGAATTTCGCTCTCGTGATGACCGGCCGGCACTCACCGGTCTGATTCAGTTTGATGCAGCAGTCAATTCCGGCAACTCTGGTGGACCCCTGATCAATATGTCAGGCGAAGTGATTGGGATCGTGACAGCGATTCTGAATCCCACCAAGGCAGGAACCTTTATCGGAATCGGATTTGCCACCACGATTGAAGGTGCCGCCAGCGCAGTGGGCATTCCGCCGTTTTAGCCTTGAGTTTTTCTCGCACTAACACGTTTGGCTTTTCCATTCACTAAAAAGGACATTGTGATGAATCTATCTCGAGACCCATGGGGCAGCGCCGCGGCGGCCGCACTTTCGGGCCCCTCTGCAGAGCGCATCTCGGAAAGCGCAGCGCTCATGGAGCGACTGCTGTATGAGGTCAAGCGTGTGGTGGTGGGCCAAGACAGATTCCTTGAACGTGTGCTGGTTGCGCTGCTCGCCCGCGGCCATCTGTTGATCGAGGGTGTGCCGGGTCTTGCCAAGACCCTAACGGTCAAAACACTGGCCAGCACACTTCAGGGAAGTTTTGGCCGGGTCCAATTCACACCCGACCTGCTGCCGTCGGATATGACCGGCACCCGAATCTATAACCAAAAAACATCTGAATTCAGCACGGTCTTGGGGCCTGTATTTAATAACCTGCTACGTGCCGATGAAATCAATCGGGCACCCGCGAAAGTGCAAAGCGCCCTGCTCGAGGTCATGCAAGAGCGGCAGGTCACCATCTCAGGCCAAACGTTTTTAGTACCCGATCCCTTTCTGGTGATGGCCACACAAAATCCAATTGAGACCGAGGGCACGTATCCCCTGCCAGAGGCACAAATGGACCGATTCATGATGAAGGTTCTGATTGGATACCCGACCGAAGAGGAAGAGTTTGTCATCGCTCAACGCTTTACGGGCATTCCCGCCCGGGCAGCGCCGGTGCTGGATATGCAGCGCTTAACGGCGCTGCAGGCGGATTGCCGACAGGGCCATGTCGATGCGCGGCTTATTCAACATGCGGTTGAACTGGTCTGCGCAACCCGTGAGCCTGCACGATTTGGTATTCCTGATGTTGCCCGGCTGCTGCGCTTTGGCGCCAGCCCCCGCGCAACGATCGGGCTCGTTGAGGGTGCGCGCGCTTTGGCATTTTTACGGGGCCGTGCCTACGCACTGCCGCAGGATATGACGGATATCGCCGCCGATGTGCTCCGGCACCGTATGGTGCTCTCCTATGATGCGCTCTCCGAAGGTATGAGTGCCGATGACATCGTCACTCAAGTATTGCAAGCTGTTCCTGCACCAGATCGCCCATTCGATGGCCATGTTCGGGTTCCGACGGCAGGCTAAGCCGGATACGATCTCATCATCCTCGCCAAAACGCGAGGATGGCAGTAACTTGACTGCAGGCGAAGATCGCCGGCCAACGGCCCTATTGCAGAGCCTTTCATGGACGGTGATCCGCCGGTTGGACGGCATCTTTCAGGGGGATCACGAAACCTTATTTCACGGCACTGGCATGCGAATGTCCGATATTCGTGAATATCAGGCAGGTGATGATGTCCGCCATCTGGACTGGAATGTCAGTGCAAGAACGGGAACCTTACACGTCCGGACGTTTCACGAGGAGCGCGAACTCACGGCATGGTTTCTGATTGACACTTCAGACTCGCTTGCTTTTCAGTCCGCAGGGCCCAGCAAACAACAAATGGTCGAGCAGACCGTCGGTACGCTGGCAGGATTGATGGTGCGGCATGGCGATCGGATTGCAGCCATGCTCGATGCTGGCCGCAGCAACTCCCCGCTGCGACTTCTTCCGCCGGGAGGCGCCCAGTCCCATGTCGTCCGTTTGCTTGAGATGTTGCAATTGCAGGCCGATAGTTCTCAGGCGGCGGCTCAGCCATCTGACGGTACTGCTTTTAGATCGACAGAGGCCTCTGGCAGTAGTACACGACTTACGCCGATGCTAGAGCGGGCCCTTGCAGTCATTCGACGCCGCAGCCTGGTGATTCTCGTCTCAGATTTCTGGGTTGCCGCTGGCTGGGAGCAGGCCCTGCGTCGGCTGGCCCACCGGCATGATGTGCTGTGTATCCAGGTCATTGATCCGCTTGAGATGCAGCTTCCCAATGTGGGCATGATCACGGTTCAAGATTCGGAATCCGGCGAGCAGACATTAATTGATACTGGCGACTCAGTGATTCGGGGCCGCTACGAAGAAATCATGAGGCAGCGCCAGGCAAGCATTCAAGCCACCTGCGCGCTCTCGGGGGCTGATTTCCTGCAGTTAAGCGCTGATCAGTCTTTACTGCGCCAACTCATGGCCTATCTTGCTTTTCGAAAGAAGCGCAGGACGCTCTCCGGAGCGCGAGCAGCACGATGAAGCTCTCGGAAATTGCATGGATCTGGCCACAGATGCTATGGCTTTTAGGCCTTTTGCCGCTTTTGGTGATTTTTTATATTCAGCGGCGACGCCCGCGGGCCAGCACGAGCGGCCCGGCGACATGGCTGTCTCAACTCGCCACACCGCAACGGGCCGGATACGGGTCGGCCATTCTGATCTTGATTGGGATTATCACTATGACCCTCGCGGCAGCCCGACCTCAGGCGGTGATTTTGGTTCCCCAGCGGGTTGACGCGGTCATGCTGGTACTGGATACCTCAGGCAGCATGCGTGCCGATGATGTATCCCCGAGCCGTATTGAAGCCGCCAAAGCCGCCATTCGTGGATTCATTGAGCAGCAGCCTGCCTCGATGAAAGTGGGCCTTGTTTCGGTTGCCGCAACAGCCGTCGTCACACAGATGCCGACCACAGACCGCGAGGCACTCTTCTCGGCCCTTGATGGAATTGCCTTACAGCGTGGCTCAGCACTTGGGGCGGGTATTGCTGTAGCGCTCGCAGCCGTGCTGCCGCCAGGAAGCATTCCCCTGCAGGCAATCCTCAATGGTGAATACAAAGAGCCGCTATCCCCAGAAACAGCAGCTGCCACCCGAGACAGTGTTGCGATTGTGATGCTCTCCGATGGTGCCGGCAATATGGAGCCCGATGCCCGGGCAATGGCAAAGCTGGCTGCACGCCAGGGCGTTCGGATTTACACGGTGGGTATAGGCACTCCACAGGGGGCCGTCCTGCGTGCTCAGGGTATGGCAATGCGGGTTCGGCTCGAAGAGGATCTTCTAAAACTTATCGCAACAGAGACCTCAGCGGACTACTTCGGGGCCGCGAGTCTCTCCGAACTCCATCGTGTCTATGAAACGATGGGTAAGAACATCGTCTTTCGACAACAACGCCAAACTGAGATCACTGGGCCACTGCTCCTTATCGCAATCTGCCTGTTAACTCTTGGGATTGCACTCTCTATGGTGCGCTCCGGCCGAGTCGTGTGAACGATCACACCCCGAGTCACCGGCGCTCATCTTGATTGGGCTTTGATAGATAATAGGGTACTCTCACCTGTTGATATTGTTGTGGATCACATGCAAGCTATAGACCCGCTTTATTTTGAACTTCCGGCCGCCCACTTCTACCCAACGGCCTCACCGCCCTCGGCGGTCATCAAGACCAATTTTGGCGATATCACAATCGAATTATTTCCGGAAAAAGCGCCGCTGTCGGTTGGCAACTTCTTGCACTATGCATTCGATAATTACTACGACAACGTACTTTTTCATCGGGTCGTCAATAATTTTGTGATTCAGGCGGGGCTTTTCGATTCTCAAGGCCGCGCAAAGATAAGTGCCCAACGGGGGCCAATTGCACTTGAGTCCGATAATGGGCTGACACATCTTCGGGGTACGGTCGGCATGGCCCGCACCGATCAGCCGAATACCGCCACCTCACAATTTTTCATGAACCTTGTGGATAACCCAGGTCTGAATTATTCAAGTGCTGAGCGGCCAGGCTATACGGTATTTGGCCGGATTACATCCGGCCTAGAGGTAGCAGACGCTATCGCAAGAGTCCCTGTCTCGACGAATAATGGATTTGAAAATGTTCCGAACTCTCCCGTCATCATTCGCGATGTCCAAATCTCTAGCGGCGCCGATCAACTAATTAAGCTGTCAGAGTTCAAGGCAGCGGCCGGGGTCACTGGCGCACGCCTGGAGTACTCCATCTCCCAAATCAGCGCCCGAAAAATGAGCGACGGCGCCTGGGCTGTAGTGGATAACGCTGGATTTTCGATCGCGAAACTTATTGGATACGAGAGAATTTTTCTCAACGATAAGGCCATCGGCCTTGATCTCTCGGGCAACGCCGGACAGGCCTACCGAATCTATAAGGCAGCATTCGATCGTGATCCTATGGCCGGCGATACCGTGGGACTGGGCTACTGGATCGCGCAAATGGATCGCGGCATGAACACCGTGGAGGTTGCTGCTCGTTTTATTGACTCCAATGAATTCAGGACGCTTTACGGTTCGAATCCCAGTAATGGTGACTTTCTCATCCGTCTTTATCAAAATGTTCTGGATCGATCTCCGGACGAGAGTGGCTACGCCTGGTGGATCGACCAGCTGCAAAATAATCCGGAGAAAACCTGGAAAAAAGTTCTCGCGGATTTTGCAGAATCAGCGGAAAACCAATCAAATGTCATCTCGCTAATTTCAAACGGCATTACTTACGATCTCTGGCTAGGTTAAATCAAAACATGTGAAAGTGATACCCTCTTTTTGAAGGTCACGTGGTGAAGTATTCGGCTCGCTTGAGATTCTGTTTAAGCTGAAATTGCCAATGCGCAGGCATAGCCGCTGGCCTAGGTTTAATGGATATTATGACCACCGAGATGGCCAGTAAC
>CAYFPT010000001.1:0-48059 GCA_964345065.1 uncultured Bordetella sp. | reverse complement strand
CTATAAACGCTACGGTGACCTTGTCAGATCAATCGGATTTGTACCCCAATGACGCCGACAGCTACCCTTAAACCCGGCCAGTGAAGTTCGACACCCGGGACTCGCGCGGGCGGGCGCCACTGCTTGCCCAGAATATCGTGGCCACGTCTCAGCCGCTGGCGGCTCAGGCAGGGCTCGATGCGATACGCAAAGGTGGAAATGCGGTCGATGCGGCGCTCGCAGCGGCGATTACTTTGACTGTTGTGGAGCCCACCATGAATGGCATTGGTGGGGATGGATTTGCCATGGTCTGGGACGGCAGTCGATTGCATGGACTAAATGCATCGGGCCACTCACCACAAGCATGGACTCCCGATTATTTTTCGAATGCCGCATCGATGCCTTCGACCGGATGGGGAAGTGTTACTGTGCCGGGGGTAGTTTCAGGCTGGCGAATGCTCTCGGAAAGATTTGGGCGGCTTACGTTCCAAGATCTGTTTTCTGCTGCACTACAGTACGCTTCCGATGGTTTTCCAGTTTCACCAATCATTGCTCACCAGTGGGCTATCGCGAAAGAAAATCTCGCTGATCAACCCGGCTTCTCAGAAAATTTTCTTTCTGATCATCAATCGCCCAAGGCGGGTGAACGCTGGTTATTTCCGCAACAAGCTGAAACTCTCGCCGAAATAGCCGCTACAAAAGGTGATTCTTTTTATCAGGGGGCACTGGCTCGCCGCATTGTTGAATTCTCGAATAAAACCGGCGGAGTGATGACGCTAAGCGATCTGGCCTCCTACCAGGCCGAATGGGTTGAACCCGTGTCCTCCGCCTACGGTTCTGTAAAAATTCATGAAATTCCGCCCAATGGCTCCGGACTCGCCGCCCAAATCGCCTTGGGAATACTGGATGCCATCAATGCGCGCGCTCTGCCGGAGAACTCCGCACAGAGAATTCATCTGCAGATTGAGGCCATGCGCCTCGCGTTTGCAGATGTGTATGAACATCTCGCTGATCGAAGGTGGATGGCCAGGGCGCCCGAGGTATTTCTAGATCGCAATTACTTAGAATCCCGAGCGGCGCTTATCGACCCAAAACGCGCCGGGCAATACCCCGCGGGTCAGCCGGAAAACGGTGGCACGGTCTACCTCTGTACTGCTGACCAGGCGGGCATGATGGTGTCTTATATTCAATCCAACTATCAAGGCTTCGGATCTGGCGTTGTGGCTCCTGGAGGCATTGCCTTTCATAATCGCGGCAAGGCCTTCTCGCTCAAGCCGGGGCATCCCAACCAAGTTGCCCCTCGAAAACGCCCCTTCCACACCATTCTGCCTGCTTTTTTAACAAAAGATCTGTCGCCGCTCATGGCATTCGGTGTCATGGGAGGAAACATGCAACCCCAGGGGCATCTTCAGGTGGTCATGCGGTGCATCGATGACAATCTGAATCCTCAGGCGGCCATTGATTCACCGCGCTGGAGAATTAACGATGATGGACTGCTAACGGTTGAACACTCCATGCCCGAGAACACGATCAATGGCCTAATCGCACTTGGCCACCAAGTGCTGATTGCCCCGCCGGGTAGTCTCGATTTTGGTGGGGCCCAGGCCATCATGCGGCTCGAAACAAAGGCAAACTTTTGCAGTTATGTTGCAGGCTCGGACCCCCGGCGCGATGGAATGGCAGTAGGCTATTGACGCTTTTCGATTGATCAAAGGAATACCTAATGCTTATCTCAGTTGACATGTTTGGTTACATCGGCGCCACACTAACCACTTTCGCCTTTTTACCTCAGGTCATTCTTGCATGGCGCTCGGATAATCTTTCCGGTATCTCTTTACCGATGTATCTTATTTTTGTTGCCGGAACTTGCTTCTGGCTCACCTTTGGGATACTGGCCCATATTGGCCCGACGATCGCTGCCAATACAGTCACCATCGTGCTCTCAAGCTCAGTTCTATTTCTAAAAATTCGCGATATGAGGCGGTCTAAAAAAATCTCCGAACACCATGATGTGGCGTCTGGACCACGCTAGGAACCCGACAACTGCTTCGTCTTTCTAAAAAATATAAACCACACGAGTGCGAATAGCATCAGCACCGTGGGAACAGTCGACCCAATGTTTAACCATGTCCATCCCTGGGTCGTCACAAGCGCTCCCGCGCCAAAAGAACTAAACGCCATAACGATAAATACGCCCTTATTAATCAGGGCCTGTGCCTTATCCCGTTCCTCGGGGCTGTAGCTACTCAGCGAGAGTGTCGTGCTCGCAGTGAAAAGAAAGTTCCATCCAACTCCGAGTGCAAATAAGGCGATTAGAAACTGGTGTAAGTCTTGTCCGGAGAGTGCGACGATAATACATCCAAGATATAGGATAAGACCAACGAACATAATTGGCACTGAACCAAAACGCTTTATCAAGTGCCCCGTAAAAAATCCCGGGGCGAACATGCCGATGACATGCCATTCCAAAACAAGTGCGGTATCGCTGAACGGATAACCACACGTCTCCATCGCCAGTGGCGTTGCTGCCATGAGAAGGTTCATCACGCCATAACTCAAGGCCGCGATCACAATACAGACTAAAAACACCGGGCGCCTGATCAACGCTGTCGGTGTGGCGTTAGATATTTGGGCAGGCGCTGACTTAGAGAGCTGCGGAAATCGAATCCAGGACATCAGCAACAAGGCAATTGCACCAATAGCAGCAAGTGCCAGATACGATCCGGAAAAAACGGTATCGAGCGAGTTTTTCGTGTAACTGGCAAGGTTCGGCCCAATAATGGCGCCCAACAGCCCCCCTGCAAGAACCCAAGAGACCGCTTTCTCTTTTGAAGATGGATTTGAAATTTCAGCGGCAGCGAATCGGTAGAGGTGGCCGTTGGCCTGATAAAAACCTGCCAAAAAAGTTCCGAGCAGAAGTAAAACGAAGCTTTTTTGCAGCGAAGCAATCAGACAAATCAACGCAGAAACCACTGCGATCACAATTCCAATTAAAAAACTTCGTCTGCGGCCAAGGTCGCTATGAAGCTTTGCAACAAGGTCTGCGAATACCGCACCCCCTAATACATAGCCCATCATTGGGAGCGTCGCCATCCAGGCATAAGGCGCCAATACCAGCCCCACTAGGCCATTGATGGCGATAAACGTAATGTTGTTGGTGAGAAAAAGCCCCTGGCAAAGGGAAAGGAGCGCAAGGTTTCTATTCAAGATACTCGGGATGATACTCCAGAGACTCCTTCGCAGAAAAGCGCTGCTGCTGCTTGTCCCTGCTAAGATCTCATGGGTTAACGTCAATTCCTCAGGCGGCTGGTACTTCTAGTGGATTCCCTTTTTTTTCTCGAAAATTCAATTGGGCAGTTGATCCTCTCAGCATTTATTGTTCTTGCAGCTGCATATGCCCACGGGGTTCTTGGTCTTGGTTTTGTTTCCGTGGCTATGCCAATTCTTGTGCTGTTAATAAGTTTCCGCTCTGCGATGGTATTAACGGTTCCTGTAGCCTTTTTTTTGACGGCAAGAATGACTTTTTTTGGAAGCAAAACCCGAGAGGTATTTCGAATATTCTGGCCGCTGCCGTTTTTCATGATCTGGGGTGGGCTGACGGGATCCTGGATTTTTCAGAATGTATCGACCAACGTCCTGCTGTGGATCATTTCAGGGGCGCTTTTTTTGTTTCTTTCCGTCGATCTGCTCCGCGGAAACCTCCCCCAGCTGCCGGAACGATGGGTGATGCCCGTGGGTATGCTCGCTGCCTTTCTCGCTGGAAATACCGAAGCGTCTGTAAATATGGGCGCCCCATTTCTACTTCTTTTTTCATTGCTGACAAGCCTGTCGACCCAGACCATTGTTCAGGTATTTAATCTCTGCTTTTTCACCGGAAAAGCACTGCAGTTCGTGACGCTTTCAGTGGGGGGCCAGAATAATCCATCCGTCGGTCTGACGGAGTGGATACCGGGCCTTCTGCTGGTGCCGGTCGCAATCCTGTTGTGCAACCGGGGTATTCTTTTGCGAGAAAGGATTTCAGTTGATACCTATCGGCAGTGGCTAAAAGGAATCCTGTTCTTGGTGGCTACCGTGCTGCTTGGGCAGCTGATCCTGGACGGCCACTAGCCCCGTCTTGGGTCGCGCTGCCACTGGATGCGTTTTAGAGCCCCGTGAGGTGGCGTTCTGTATTGGCTAGAATCGAGAGACTCCGATCAACCGTTGTCCGTCTGAGATCGTTTAAAAAATGAGTAAAAAAGAACCTTTAATTATCGGAATCGCTGGCTATGGCTGGTGGGGTAAAGTCATTGCCGCGCTGCTGGCAGGATCCCCTAATTTTGAGCTTCGCTGCATTGCCGAACCTGCTACGGAACTGCATCCAACGCCGCGCCCCGAGGCACTCAAGGATGTCAAGTTTTACAGTGACTTTGAGAGTCTCATTCAGCAGCCGGGTCTCGAGGCAGTTGTCATTTGTACACCCCACCCGCAGCATGCAGATCAAATCATTGCGGCAGCCAATCGAGGCCTGCATGTTTTTTGTGAAAAACCTCTTTGTATGAATCTTCCCGATGCTATGCGCGCAATCAATGCATGTGAAGATCGCCATCTGGTTCTCGGCGTCGGACATGAGCGTCGATTTGAGCCCGCTATGATCAGACTTAAAAAAGAAATGACGGCTGAGTTATATGGTGTACCGCTCCAAATCGAAGCAAATTTTAGTCAAGATAAGTTTCTGAATCTGCCAAGAGATAATTGGCGGCTCTCAAATCAAGTAGCACCTGTCGGGCCGCTGACAGCGACAGGAATTCATTTGGTGGATCTCTCCGTCAGTTTTCTGGGCAAGCCTCGATCCGTAGCCGCCCGATTAACCTCTCGCGGTGCTGGATTTGAGAATGGGGATACCTTGGCCATATTTCTAGAATTTGAGTCGGGGGCAGTGTCACTGATGAGTGCGATACTCGCGACCCCATTTGATGGTCGATTCGCAATCTACGGGTCAAAGGGCTGGGCCGAAATCCGAGATCGGACCCACCCCGAAAACCCCACGGGATGGGATGTGACAAAAACGCTAAGGGGCGAGGCCCAAGAAAAAGAATTCTTTGAGCCACACCAGGCGGTTCTTGCTAATCTCAATGCATTCGCACTGGCGGTCCGTGGTGAAGCCCCCTATCCCATTCATAGTGCGGAAAAACTCTATACAGTCGGCGCGCTGGAGGCCATTATGCGTGCGGTTTTATCCAACAAAGTAGAGCCGATTACTCTTTAAATTCTATAGCGGAGAAAATATGTCATCCATCGAATTACGCTCAATCACGCTGGAGTCCGCCCTAATCATTGCTCAGCATGCACTCCAGACGGCGCGATCTCAACAATTTCATCCTCTGGCTGTCTCGATCGTGGATATTCGTGGAGAAATTAAGGTTCATCTCGCAGAAAACGGGACATCGCTGTACCGGTTCAAAATCGCTACCGGCAAGGCGCGAGGGGCCCTGGGTCTTGGATTTGGCAGCAGGGAACTTCAACGACGTGCAGAAAAGGCGCCTTTTTTTATACATGCGGTCCAGCATCTGAGTGATGGTGATATGGTGCCTGTACAAGGGGGTGTTCTGATTCGGGATGCTGAGAAAACCGTGATCGGTGCTGTTGGCATCAGCGGCGACACTTCCCAGAATGACGAGATCTGTGCGGTTGCCGGTATTCGAGCGGCAGGCTTATTCCCCGACCATGGAGATCCTGATGCTTAAAATCTGGGGCCGAGTCACATCTGCAAATGTACAGAAAGTACTCTGGGTTTTAGATGATCTCGGCTTAGATTATGTGCGAGAGGATGCGGGACTTCAGTTCACGGTCAACAAAAGCGAATCGTTTTTATCCAAGAACCCTAACGGGCGGATTCCCTTGCTCGAAGACGGCGACTTTCGACTTTGGGAGTCGCATAGTATTTGTCGGTATCTCTGCAATCGCAGCATCTCAGATCAAAAAACGATGCAAGTGGCACTCGCGCTCTATCCGGCAGATGCGCAAGACCGTGGCCTGATCGATCAGTGGATGGATTGGATACTTTGGGGTATCAGCGCACCGATGGTTGTTGTGTTTCAGCAATTAATCCGAACTCCACCGGCCCAACGGAATCTTCAAAAATTAAAAGATTCTGAAAACGAATGTGCCGGATACTTCGTAATCCTGGACAATTTTTTTAAAAGACATAGCTGGCTTTCGGGCCGACGGCCCACGCTTTCCGATATTTGCCTGGCTCCGATTATTTATCGAGCAACGGCGCTTGGGGTTGTAGATCAGGATCGCTATCCCGCTTTATTTCGATGGTTTGAGTTAATACAAAAAGAGAAGGGGTATCAAAAGTGGGTTGCGATACCATTGTCGTGAACCATAAATCCAGAAGTCATGCCTGTTATGGAGTTTCACTAAATGACTAAGTATCCGATCCTCTTATCGGAAGGAAGATTGGGCAGGGTTGTGTTCAAGAACCGCTGTCTGGTTTCTTCATTGACACGCGCAAGCGCGTCCGAGCGCGGACAGCCCACCGATCAGATGCTGCAGTATTACTCGGAGTTCGCCGGCGGGGGCTGGGGTGGCATTTTATCGGAGGCGATTTATATCGACGAGCAGTACAGCCAGGGATATGCATTTCAACCCGGCCTCGCCAACCGCACCCAAGAGGAAGGTTGGCATCGTATTGTGGATGCCGTTCATGCACGGGGCTGCCGGTTTGTGGCTCAGCTTTTTCATGCGGGCGCCGTCAACCAGGGAAATGCATGGGTCGCTGGCTCAATTGCTCCCTCCGCGATCACGCCGAAGGGGGAGCAAATTGCCCGCTATCGCGGAAGCTCAGGCCCCTTCCAGACCCCCAGAGAAATTACGACTGAAGAAATCTCGCTGGTTATAGAAGCCTACGTTGCCGCTGCACAGCGGGCGCGACGTGCCGGTTTTGATGGTGTCGAGCTGCATGGAGCAAATGGATACCTGCCCGATCAATTTCTCACCCTCTACACGAACCATCGTCAGGACACGTTTGGTGGCGCTCTTGAAAATCGCCTGAGATTTCATGTGCGTATCATTGAAGCATTGCGGGCTGCCTTACCGGATTATTTGATCGGCGTTCGGCTATCACAGACCAAGGTCAATGATCTTGAATATGTCTGGCCAGGCGGGGATGATGACGCAAAGATAATTTTTCCAGCCATGGAGAAGGCGGGTGCGGACTATATTCATGTCGCTGCCCACCTCGGCGTAACACCAGTTTTTGGAACCGATAAATCACTGAGTGGATTGGCCAAACGTTATACCCATCTTCCGGTAATTTGTAATGGAAAGCTGCATGATCCCTCGGCCGCAGAAAATGCCTTGCAAACCGGAGAGGGAGATTTTTGTTCGGTTGGAAAAGGTGCGCTGGCCGATCCACATTGGGCAAACAAGGTTCAAAGCGGTCAAACGCCAGTGCCCTTCACTCCGGAAATGATTAGTCCACACGCCACCCTTGATAATTACTATCATTGGCGAAGACACCACGCATAAAAAAGCCCGCCGAAAGAGGCGGGCTTTTTTATTTCTACAGGATTACTTAGTTGAAATTGCCGGTTTTCTTATGCTGATCTTCATACTTCCGGCGGGCCTTCAGGTAGTAGTCATATACGGCACGTACATTCTTTGCGCCCGCTGCTTCTTGCTTTTTGTAAAAGACTTCGTTGGCAGCATTGGCCGCTTTCAGAATTTTCTGGGCATCTTCGGGGCTAGAACTCTGAAATGTAATTTTATTTTTAGCAGCCCAATCGGCACGGATGCTCTTTTCCATTTCCATCAGGCTGGAGGCGTAGCGAATTCCATATTCCCAGCGAAGCTCTTTGAGCATCCGCTGATGTTCGGGTTTCAGCGAGCGCCATGTCTGACCCCTCATAAAGAAAGCCGACCCAATGACACCGCCATTACCGTTGGTCCCCGGAGGATTGGCGTTATGCACGTTGCCGATGACCTCATTTAATTTAAATGAGTTGGCAAGCATCAGTACGTTCTCGCCAAGGGCATCGACTGTACCCCGGTCCATAGCGTTATACATTTCCGGGAAGGTCATGAAAACAGGGTTCATGCCGAGCTCTTTATAAAAGTCGGTTCGCGCTCCGCCATAAGTGCGCAATGTTTTGCCCTTCATTTCATCGATTGACTTTAGTGGGCGTTTCGTGCCGATTGGTCCGTGACCACTAATATGCGACATCATCAGCACGATATCTTCACGCTTCAGCTCGGCAACCATATCCGGCTGTAGCTCCAGTGTATCGATCCCTGCTTTTACAGCGGCAACATAGTCATCCCCAAAATTCAGCAGATTCTCAAGAATCATGTAATTCGGAAGATTTGCGGGGTGATAGCTGCTGCTAATCCAGCACATATCAGTAACCCCTGACTGTATTCCTGGCAGACAGTCTGGCCATTTGACCAGCGAGTTCGCCCAGAAAAACTGGACCTTAATTTCTCCTTTCGATCGCTTCTCGACCTCCTGCCCCCACCATTTATGAATGTCTCCAAACCACCCTTTTTCCGGGGTAGGAGTAGCGACCTTAATGGTGACTTGCGCCAATGCTGCTCCACTCATCACGAGGGCCAGCCCGGCGGCTACAACCGACTTTAAAAAAAAGCGTTTCATACAGTCTCCTTATTAAAAATAATCAAATCAGTCTCAAGAAGCCTTTTGCTCGCGTTTCTCATCAATGAGTTCAAGAAGCCGTTCGGGGGAGAGCGGATACTCATTGACTTTGACACCCAGCGGTTTCAGCGCATCCTCTACCGCTGAGATCACGCAAGCAATTCCCGGAATTGTCCCACCCTCGCCTGCGCCCTTGATGCCCAGAGGATTTCGCGGAGATGGGCTTTCCATATGCTCTACGTGAATATGCGGCATTTCGGTGGCGAGTGGAAGGAGGTATTCACCCAGGTTGGTCGATAGAGGTTGTCCCGTATAACGGTCATATTTCATGTGCTCAAACAAGGCGTTGCCGATTCCGTGAACGACACCCCCGATAATCTGTCCATCAACCAGCCGAGGATTGATAATGGTCCCACAGTCATGGGCAACCCAATAGTTCAGTAGATCGACCTCGCCTGTCTCCAGATCCACCTCCACCTCGCAGACATTGGTTCCGTTGGCATAGACCGGGCGTTGGGTGGTGTGGTAAGAGGTCGCCTCCAATCCCGGGCCAAACCCTGCAGGAACCGGCATATTGACGTTGGCCAGAAGCCGGCGGCTTAAGTCGCCCAGGCCAATCGACTTTCCCGGTACACCTTTAATGGCAATCTTTCCGTCGCTCATCTCAAGGTCCCGCTCGGAGACCTCAAAATCCCGGGCGGCGAGCCGAAGTGCCTTTTCCCGCACCTCCTGGGCGGCAAGGTGAACTGAGGGGCCCACGGTGGCTGCGACACGACTTCCCACAGTCGATAAGGCCAGCGCTGCAAAGTCTGTATCCCCCGTACGAACGAGGATGTCATGGGCCTGCAGGCCAAAGGAGTCGGCTGCAATCTGCGCAACGATGGTCTCAAGACCCTGGCCCTGGGCACAGGAGCCCACCTCAACAACGATCTTGCCGGAAGGCAGCACCTTCACGGTCGCGCCCTCGTAAGGGGGCAGGCCAGAGTCTTCGTTATAGCTGGCGATCCCGAGGCCGCGCCATTTCCCAGAACCGGCTGCAAGCTGACGTCTTTGCTCAAAGCTGCTGGCCTGGCTGGCCTTCAGGGCCATGTCGAGCGTGCGATGGTAATCGCCCGAGTCATACTCCACTGCAATGCCCGAGGGCAGTTTTGCACCAGTTAAATAAGGAAACTGTTCCTTGCGCACAAAATTAATTCGTCGCACCTGCGCCCGATCCAGCCCGAGAGAGTTCGCCACCGTGTCCACCAGGCGCTCCATGATGAACGTTGCATTCGGTCGGCCAGCCCCCCGGATGGGCGTGGTCGGCACCGCATTGGTCAGGGCCGCCTGGAGTCGAATATCCACTGCGCTGATCGCATAGGGCCCTGGAAACGGCACCAGCGACGTGTTCGGCAGAAGTAAGCCGTAGGGGACATAGGCGCCATTGTCATGAATGCACTCGCCGCGGATGCCCAGAATGCGGCCTTCTTGGGTACAGGCGACCTCGACCTCCCACCATTGGTCGCGCTGCTGGTTCGTGCTGACGAAGTTTTCTCGACGGTCCTCGATCCACTTTACCGGCCGCTGAAGCTTTTCTGATGCCAGTGCCAGAACGAGTTCCTCTGCATAGTGAACAGCTTTTGGGCCAAAGCCGCCGCCCACGTCGGGCGCAATCACTCGAATATTTGACTCTTCGCGGCTAAGGTAGGCCGACAGGTAGCGCCGCACCAGAAACGGGGACTGAGTCGAACTCCACAAGGTCAGACGATTCGTGCCCGCATCATGCTGGGCCAGCACGCCGCGACATTCCATGAAATGGGGCGCGCCCCGATGCTGAAAATAACGCTCGCGAAAGACATGATCGGCCTGCTGAAACGCCTGATCAATATCGCCAAACTTCCACTGCATGCTTGCCGCAAGATTCGAGGCAGACGATGACTGAACCGACGGGGCATCTGGTGCAAGCGCCTCTCGCGCATCAAGAACACAAGGCAGGGATTCAAGCTCACATTCAATGGCCTGGACCCCATCTTCTGCAAGATAGCGATTCTCTGCAATCACCAGCGCGATGGGCTCGCCCACGTAACAGACTTCATCCTTGGCCAGGGGATAGGGCGTAATGTCAATCTTAATGGCGGGATTCGGATAGGCCTGTACCATGCGTCGATCTGCCTGCGGCCCGAGGTCTTTCAGGGTGAAGACAGCGATCACACCGGGAATGGCGCGGGCGGCCTCTAGATCAATTGATTTGATTCTGGCATGCGCCTCGGGGGAGCGCAGAAACGCTGCAGAGAGCATGCCGGGAATCTTAATATCGTCGACATAGCGGCCCCGGCCCGTGATCAGACGATCGTCCTCGATACGATTTACGGAGGCGCCCAGATTTCTCATGCCCATCACCCCTTCTCCCGGAGCCGCTCTGCGGCCTGCAAAGCGGCCTGAACAATGCCCTGATAGCCGGTGCAGCGGCAGATGTTTCCTGATATCAGCTCCCGAACTTCCGCTTCGGACGGATCAGGATTCTCCTCTAGGTAGGCGGCGATCGTCATTTGCATACCCGGGGTACAAAATCCGCACTGCAGACCATTGCAGTCTCGGAACGCCTCTTGGATCGGATGCAGCTTTCCATCAGGAGCCGATAATCCCTCAACGGTCTTGATCTGAGATCCGTGGGCCTGAACGGCGTACATCGTACAAGAGCGCACGGCACGGCCGTCTAGGCTGATCGTGCAGGCACCACAGACACCATGCTCGCAGCCCACATGGGTTCCGGTCAGGCCGCAGCCATGCCGAATGAAATCTGCAAGCGTCATACGCGCTTCGACCTCGGCACGGTGTATCTCGCCGTTAATCGTGAGTTCGATTTTATGCTGGGCGCTCATTGCGATGATGTCCTTTTCAGAGCGCTCTCATAGGCAGCACTGAGTGCTCGGCCAAGGAGAGTCTTCGCAGTGCGTTTTCGAAAGATACCCGAGTGATGGGCGTCAGCCGGCGCATCTAATTGATCAATCTCCTCGAGTGCGGCCTCGCTCAGCTTTCCTGTGAATGTCTCCCCGAGAAGTATCTGCTCTGTTTTGCTCAAACGAATGGGTCCATTTGCCACCCCAATCACCGAAACCGCAGCCCGGTCGATGCGGCCCTGCTGGTCCACAGAAAGTAAACATCCGACGCCAGCAATCGCAAAATCCCCATGGCGACGGCTCATCTCCATGAATGCGTGTCCATGGGGCTGCGACCAAGGCCGAATCTTGATGTCGGTCAGGACCTCTCGTTCAGCCAAATCCGGCTGCATAAAGCCCACCGGCCAGTCATGCACACTGACCACCCGCCGGCCGGAGGGTCCCTGGACCCCGAGTTCGGCATCGAGCAGGGCACAGATGCCTGGCAATTCGGCTGCAGGGTCTAAATGAGAGAGGCTGCCACCAATTGTGCCGCGATTTCGAGTTGCATAATGCCCGACCCATCGGAGTGCATCACGAAAAATAGGAATCTCTTGGTGGAGCCGTGTATCACGCTCTAACTGATACTGGCGGGCCATCGATCCGATCCGGATCGTGCCATCGCCCTGCCACGTTACGCCTTGCAATTCCGATACCTTATTTAAATCAACAAGGTTTTCTGGCATGACATAACGAAAATTGAGCATCGGACCGAGCGATTGGCCGCCCGCAAGCAATTTCACATCATCTAAATGGCCCAGCATCTGAATCGCCTCAGAAAGTGACTGGGGCTGGTGGTAGCGAAATACGGCTGGCTTCATACCGAACTTAATTCCTTAATCAGAGTCGATCAACGGATTCGCAGCGAAACATTCACGTCAATTCCCGAGTGCCTATTGCGCACGGCCCAGCCGAGAGCGCAGCCAGCGCCATATACTGGATAAAATGAGATGAGGGAGATTAATCGAGGACCCCTTCTCTGAACTCACCGCCTGGGGAGACGACGTCGTCAGGCCCTCGGGCATCTGAGCTGGGCTGCCCGCAGATGATGGACGAGCAACACGGGACTCTAAATTATCAGTGAACTCACGCGTGAGCTGGGAGGCAACTTCTTTTACGATGCCAACACCACGGCCATATTGTGCGACGGATCCTGTCAACGTCAGCTCGGTTTCCACCCGCACTCGGGTCTTATTCCCTCCCTCATCAGACAATCGAAACTTCATTTCTGCCTTGAAACTGCCACGGCCTTTGCTATCACTCCCCTTGGCCAATAATTCACCATAGGTAAGATCAGCGGAAAGATTCGCAAGCTGTCCATCACCACGAAACTGTAATTTTACGGGCCCAACCCTCAGGCTAACGACTGCCTTGAAAGCATGCTCGCCCACCCTCTCGCTGATCTCTGTGCCCGGCATACAGGGTACCGCGATCGCGGGATTCGTCAGCCCGGCCCAAACCGCGGATCGAGGTGCGCTCAGAACAAATTCATTATCGAGTTTCATCTAGAACTTTGACCCTGAAGGCGACGAACGCCTACACGCCGACCTGATGCTCCTCGGTGACCACTAACTTTTTAAAAAAGAAAAATTTATAAGCATTAAAAAACACTTGTATCGAAAGCAAGGTCATGCCGAGAGCAAAAAGTACCTTGAATGGCCAGAGCGGAAAACGGGCGATCGCCAGCCGGTACTCAAGAATTTTTATCGACTCGAACGCCATTGACCATGCTGCGACCGCAAGATATGCGAAAGCCGCAAATGCGAGCAGATGGCCCAAGCCGTCAATCATTCGATTCACTTGCGGACTAAGCCGATCTGTCAAAAAAGTAACATTGACGTGGCCTCCTTCGAGTGCCACAAGGGCCACGCCAAAATAAACTGAAACGACTAACAATGCTTCGACTGATTCAACAGTAAGGGGAAAGGGCAGGCCTACCTTTCGACCGAGGGCGTTACAAAAAACAATCACGGTCATCAGGGCCAGCGGGATGGCGATCACTGTCGGTATCAGCCGACGGTAAATACGCTCATAGACTTCGATAAACTGTTTCATATGGTTCCATTCAGCGCATTGATTTCATCAGTTCAGGTAGCCACAAAACGGTCTCGGGAAAAATGATGTACAGCCCCACTGTCGCGATCATCAGCAGAACAAAGGGGGCCGAGCCCATAAAGATATCGCGAAGCTCTACCTGATCGCCGAGGGCGCCCTTCATCACAAAACAGTTTAGACCCAGTGGCGGTGTGATCGCACCGATTGCCATCATCATGGTGACCACGACGCCAAACCAGACCAGACTCATATCGTGGGCCTCAATCAGCGGTGCAATCAATGGAATGGTCAGTACCATCATCGAGAAGGCATCAAGGAAACACCCGAGCCCGAGGTACAGCACAATGATTCCAATCATCAGTGCCCAGAAAGGCAGGTCCAGCCCCATGATGAATGAGGTCGAGGCGTTTACCACGCCCGTCGAGGACAAAAAAGTTGCAAAAATTGAGCCCGCTCCGAGAATGAGAAAGATCATGGCGCTGCTCTTGGCGCTATCAATTGTCGATTCTTTGAGAATCGCCAGCGTGAGTTTTTTTCGAATCAATAAAATAGCCAGCGAGCCCACGACGCCGACAGCAGCGGCCTCATCAGGAGTAGCAAATCCGGTGTAGATCGCCCCAAGCACGATCAAAAACAAAAGCAGTGCAGCCCAGAGCGTTTTCAGCGTACTAATTTTCGCTGACCAAGAGGCATCTACATTACTCGATCGGGGCGCAAGATGGGGGTAAAAGATCGCGACCATCATCAGCGTCACGGCCATAATCGTTGCGTAAATGATGCCGGGTATGATTCCCCCAATGAAGAGCTGACCGATTGAGGTCTCAGTTAATACGCCGTAAAAAATCATGACAACACTTGGCGGAATCAGCGCATCCAGACAGCCGGCAGAGGCAACGATACCTGTCGCAAGTCTTTTACTGTAGCCCGCTTTGATCATTTCGGGCACTGCAATTTTAGAGAAGACCGCAACCTCGGCCAGGCTTGACCCAGAACAGGCGCCAAAGATCGCCGAACCATAGACGGTCCCGATCCCGAGCCCCCCGGGAACACGGCCCGCCCATGCCTTGGCGGCATCGTACGCATCCTTTCCGATATCTGCGTAAAACGCGAGACTCCCCATCAGAATAAACAGGGGCAAGGCGGCGAGGGTAAAACTCGAGGTGTAAGAAAATAGTCCGGTGGGAAGAAATTTAAAGGCGGCATCAGCGGGGCCGATATACATCAGCCCCCCAAGGCCAACGATAAACATTCCATAAGCGACAGGCACCCGCAAGAACGTCAACAGCACGAAGACGGCCGAACCGACAAGTCCAATTTCAATAAGGCTCACGGGGTCTCCTCTTCAAAGATCATGCAGTCTACTGCTTGCTCTTGGCGCGCTTCGATTGCCAAAAAAGGCTCTGCTCGATGCTGTCACTGTCGCCGAGCCCTGCAGCAATCGTCTCATCGTAAGCGTTAATAGCACCACTGACGACCGGCAACATCAGGCCAAGGCCTGCGGCCTCTGTCCGCATGGTCTGGAGATCCTTGCGAATTGACTGAAGATTAAACGATGCGGCAAAGGGTTCACCACCTTGCAGACGCGCAACAAATTGCGCCGCCCGGGCTTTTAGCGCCCCCGTGGCCCCGGGTGTATCCGATAGGATGTCAATGAGCCGTTCGGGAGAGAGTTTCAGATGGGACACCAGTGACAACGCCTCTCCGAAGGATTGCCAGAATACAAGCAAGGGCAGATTGACCGCCAGCTTGAGGCTGCTCCCCGCCCCAACGGCGCCGACATGCTCGATACGTCGACAAAGCTCGAGAAGCACTGGCTCCGCTATTTTGAATGCCTCGGCGGTCGCACCCACAAAGGCAAAGAGCTTGCCTTCCCGTGCGGGCCCGGTGGTGCCGCCGACCGGGCTCTCGACAAATACAGCCCCTTTGAGCGTCACCGCTGACTCAAGCCTGCGCATCGATTCGGGCTGTACGGTGCTCATATCAATCACGCACTTGCCTTTAAGATCGGCAGATAAAAGCCCCGTGTTTGGCGCCTCGTAAACCGCCTTTTGGGCGTCCGCATGGGTCAGGATGCAGATGATCACATCCGAGGCGCGCGCCAATTCAGCCGGGCTGGCCGCCAACGTCGCTCCCGCGGCAACGAGCGCAACAGTCTTATCGGAAGTGCGATTCCAAACCTGGACACTATGTTTTTTTTCGAGCAATCGCAATACAATCGCCTGGCCCATTCTTCCGGCACCCACCAGCCCTATCTTCACTGCGGCCCCCTTTTTAAAAAATTCTGTTGGATTCTGAGTATCAGTGGCCCGCTGGCGCGCCTGGCTGATGCTTCGGCAGCGCACTCTCGAAGGCTTCGATTTGGATTAAACGACCGTAGATTGCCTCGACCTTTGGGTAAGCCTTCAGGGAGCAGCCAAAAAAGCCGGTCGCACCGATGACCTGGGATGCAAGACAAATATCGGCGATGGTGAGTGAATCTCCATGACAGTAGATGCCGGTCTGGGGTTCTTGAGCCAGACGAGAATTAAAAATCGACAGTGATTTTTCCGACCAATGATTCAGCCATTTGGCGGTGGTCTCGTCACCAAGACTGAGGTCTTTACTGAGATAGCTTCGAATTCTCGGCACGAGCAGCGGATGGCTATCGGAGACTGCCACGTGGCACAACGCGCGGACCCGTGCTCGGCCTTTGGCATCTGAAGGAAGAAGCGTGGCATGCCGAGGAAATTCCTCTTCGAGAAACTCTAAAATTGCCATGGATTGGGAGAGAATCGTGCCGTCATCGAGCGCCAAGGCCGGCACGGCACCCTGAGGATTAATTTTCAAATAAGCCGGGTCATGCTGTTCGCCAGAAAGTAAATTGACACTCTCCTCGGTGAATTCAAGGCCTTTAAGTTTTAAAGCGACCCGGACCCGATAGGCTGCCAAGGAGCGCCAAAAGCCATAGAGCCTCATGATGCTCTCCGCTGGCGCCGCGCAGGAATAATCGGCAGCTGAATATATGCGCGTTTAGAGGGTCCCGAGTAGAGGGTCACCGTGCCGTCAAATATTTTCGCTGGCCGATCCTTCGGATCGGTATGGGTAAATGGGCCACACCCGGTCATGGGATATTTCATGTTGGAGAGGTGGCCGGCGGGCCCCGGGTAAACATAGTCTTTGCCCCGAATGCTTAAGGCCACGCGATATCCTGCGGGAACAACAATACAAGTGGGAACAATCTCAATGTCAAATTCATAGATTTGCCCTGGCTTCAGTGGCTGAACCTCATCGTGGGGATGATAGGGACGATAGTGTCGGGTGAGCTTCGGATCGAGTTTTCGATGCGAAGCTCTCAGCCACCCCTGGCCAATCGGCGTGTGCGGATCGAGTGCGCCTTGGAAAACCACCTCTTTCAGGTCGGGAGAAAAAATTCGTAAGACCACGAAAAAATCAGTATCAATCGTCGATGAGGAGGCAAAAAGCTTTACCGCAATCGGGCCCGTGATTTCCATCTCCTGCGGCTGGGCCGGCAGCATATAGGTCAGGCCATCCGAGAATCCTTGATAAGAGGCCTTCTTCAGCGTCTGCATCGGCCGTGAAGATAAGTTCAGGGTCGCATTGTCTAGATAAAACTTTGTCCATCGGGTATCGGGAAGCGGCCAGGCTTTTTCGGCGCGCGGCACGAATTTATCAATATGCCTGACCTGAAGAAACACCTTCGGCTGCTTGCTCCAACCCTTTTTCTTGCCTTTCAGAAAATAATCAAAAAAACGCAGCTGGATCTCGCGCCCATAGTCGGTATAAAAGTGGGTCCAGTGCTCGATGCCATGGACCTCGAGCCATTTTTCCTTTGAACCCGATCGCAAAAAGCCCTCGAAGTTGCCTCGGGGGTGAAGGCCTTGGCCCCCCCAGTTCGCTGCCGACAGCAGGGGGACCTGGATCTTGCTGAAATCAGGCGTCCTTGCCTTCCAGTAGGCGTCATCCAACGCATGCGTGGCGGCGGCCTGTGCGAGATTCTCACGATTTTTTTCCAGCTCCCGTGCCGGCAGCGCTTCCATGCCACAGACGGGCTCCCCCGTCACACGGCTTTTCGGGCCCTGAGGGCCGAGACCATGTTGAACGGTCTTCACCTGCATGTCGTACCAGTTCTTTAGAAAGTCACTGAGGATGCCGCCATGATGACTGAGATCACGATAAAAATCTGAGGCACCTTCCCAGATGCATATCGCAGCGAGATGGGGCGGCCGCAGCTGGGCAACCTGCCATTGGTTCATGCCGTAATAGGAAATGCCGTTCAGCCCAACCTTGCCATTGCTCCAGGGCTGAACGCCTGCCCACTCAATGCAATCGTAAAAATCCTCGTACTCCTGGGGGCTCCAGAGCGCCATGTAGCCCGGAGAAGCCCCCGCACCCCGGGAATCGACCCGGATGCATACATAACCCTCCGGCACCCACTTCTCGGGATCCACCACCTCCCAGTTTTGATATTGGTTACTCGAGTTGGCGGTGACATCCGGATGCTGCTCGGCCATTCGGTCCCAGGCAGTCTTGTAGCCGTCCTGAAATGCAAGCCCTTTGCCATAGGGGCCATAGCTCATGATGACCGGATAGCGGCCAGGATTCACTGGCCGAAATACATCTGCAAGCAATTCAATTCCGTCACGGGCGGGAATGTGAACGTGCCAGTCAATTTTCATGCCATCGCGGGTCTCACTACGGGTGGTGTAGCCCATTTCCACTTGCCTCTTTTTAGTGCTTTGGGGCCGAACGGCCCGCCAGGTTTGGCACAAATTCTGCGCCTAGTAAACACGCCCCCACGACTTTCTTGGAGTGGTAAAAACCCTTGCTTATTAATCAATTGATTAAGAAGCCAGCGCTGAGATAGAGTCACCGCATCGGCAAAAAAGGAGATTTAAAAATGTTTTTTAATTGCGCCATCGGCTGTACCAATCCCCTTCATCGGCACGGCCGTCGCACCGCAGCACTTGCCGCGGCCTCTCAGGGAAAGTCGCGCTCCCGATCCAATCCCCGGCCCCAGGAGGCCCGGTCAGCAAAAGGATTGGTTGTGGATGTGCATTGCCATTACTTCAATCCGGAAGTGGCCAAAACCGCGTCGGTCATCGATCCGATGCAGAAGGAATTCACGCATATCTTCTCAAATGACTTGACCCGAAAGGTAAATCTCAAACAAGTCCAAGACCGTGCCCCAATGCTTTCCGATCTCCCCACTCGAATTAAAGATATGGACAAGATGGGCGTGGATATTCAGGTGGTTGCCCCGGCGCCATTTCAGTACTACTACTTTGCCGAACCTGATTTTGGTCTTCAGCTCGCCCGCCGCATCAACGACGGAATGGCCGAGATTGTGTCCCAACGGCCCGATCGGCTGCGGGCACTGGGGACGGTTCCCCTGCAAAACAGCGCGATGGCGGTGGGAGAGCTTGAGCGCGCCATGAAGCAACTTGGGCTCAAGGGTATTGAAATCGGAACGAACGTTAATGGAAAAGATCTCACCGACCCGAGCCTAAAGCTTGACGCTTTTTTTGCAAAAGCCGAAGAGCTCGGCGCGATTCTCTTTATGCATCCCAACGGATTTAGCCAAGGGCAGCGCCTGACCGATCACTACTTTAATAACATTATCGGAAATCCGCTGGACACCACCGTCGCCGTTAGCCATTTGATTTTCGATGGGTTTATGAAGCGCTTTCCTCGTCTAAAAATCATTCTCGCCCACGCGGGTGGCTACATCGCGCACTACTGGGCCCGGATGGATCATGGACACAAACGCCCGGATGTTCGTACCGTCATTACAACGAAACCCTCTAAGTATCTTGAGAAGTTTTATTTCGATACGATTACCTTCGACCCACAGATGCTCGATAGCCTGATTAAAAGATTCGGGGTAGATCATGTGCTCATGGGTACCGACTATCCCTATGACATGGGCGAAACAGATCCGTTGGGATTAATCTCCTCGGTTCCAAAACTCGGGAAGAGTGATTTACAAAAGATTGTCGGCGGAAACGCTCAACGGCTCTTCAAGATAAAAGGATAGCCAGCGGTCAGAGAGAGAAACCCGTGCTGCTACTCTGCAATAGGGCACGCTGATCAATCCCAAATCGATCCGCCAGCCAATCACCAAGAATCTCCTGGCCAATCGTTGGATTGTCGTGCTGGCAATGCTCGGCACCGGTTTCCTCTTCGCTTAACAACCGCAGGGTGACGTCTTTACCCTTGGATTTTCCATAGTCGAAGACTTTTTGGGCCTGTGAAACGGTCAGGACGTCGTGGCCCCCATGCATCACCAGAAACGGACAGCGCATATGATCCAAATGGCCATCGAGCGTGAAATCTTTGGCCTTCACCATTGCCTCTTTCATGCTTTTGCAGCCGAAAACCCACTTGATGTGTTCGGCGAGTCCATGATCCTCAGCGGCGTTACCCCAGAGATCGGTGATGGCCCAGATCGCACCATGGGCAATGCATGCGGCAAGACGATGTTCATAACACCCGGCGCGAGCCGCGTAGTAACCACCGAGACTTGAGCCACATACGGCGATTCGGGTCCGGTCCACATCGGACCGCTTCTCCAGCCAATCGATGCATTTTCCGATCGGCACCTCGGTATCAACCCGATTCGGCACGCGGTGTCGTCTGAGGGTTCCGCCCTGCCCTGGCCCATCAATCATCAAGACAGCGATACCGCGCTGTAAGGCCCCCCTTGCCTGCATGAACCACATCTCATCCTTAATCGAATCGAGCCCCCCCATGCAGATCAGAACAGGCTGCTGCTGGATGGGATAAGGCGAGCGCACAAAGTAAGCGCAGAGTGACACACCGTTTTCATACGGAATATCGACCACCTCCCCGGGGGGATTTAAATTTCGAATAAAGCGGTGGCTGCAGGCCTCCATTTTTTCAAATGTCGGCAGACGACGCGGATCATCGGGTTTCAGGTAAAACTCGGCCTGTCGGTAATAGTCAGCAGCCCGCAGAAAACAGTTCATCGCAGTCCGGATATGGCCCTGAGATTCGCATTCCACACCTCGGGTCCAGTTTCGATCGGCAATATGTTTCCACTCTTTATGCCAACTCTCGAGATCACCCGGAATCATGCGGCTCGCGGCCTGAAATACCTCACTGACGGCGCCCCCACCTTCCTGAGTCTCGCCGAGCCCGCGCCGGAATTGGTACGCGAGCCAGGGATGCTCGGGCCAGTGGTGCCACCCATAGGGCTCGTAATGCGGGAGTCGATTTTCCGTAATGACTTCGATGAGATTGTCTTGGTTCATCAGTAGTCCCTCATGGGTTGATCAGATGGGCTTGATTCATGTGCCAGACTGCTTAGATTAACTTAGCCGAGCATTCCAAGGATTTCGCTTGGCCTTTGGAGTTGTGGACAATGCCCACAGTCTGCAATTTCGCTATAAGTCGATCCGGCGATTAACTCATGGAGCTCCTGGGACATAGCAGGTGGCGTCGTGGCGTCGTCTAGGCCGGCAACGATTCTTACGGGTCGGCGAATCTGTCTAGCGGTCTCACGAAAATCGAGCTTTGCCAAGGCCCGACAGGCGGTGGCAAATTGCTGAGGGTGGGTCTGAGAGAGTGCCAACTTCCTCGCCTGAACCAAGTCCGGATTGGCTGCGGCAAAAGCCGGGGGGAACATTCGAGAGATGGCCGTATCCAGCACGGCCGATATTCCCTGTGTCTCAACAAGCTCTGCCATTTTTAGTAAGGGTGGTTTACGGTCTTCTGGAAAGGCGGCGCCACTGTTCGCAATGGTGAGTCTGGCAACGAGTTCGGGAGCCCCTCCCGTTACGCCGATCGAAACAAAGCCCCCGAAACCGTTGGAAAAAATCTCTACTGGCTTTCCGAGTCCAAGCGCTTTTATAAAAGCAATGGCCCACTGTGCATAGTCATCGATTGACTGGCACTGGCCGCTTGAATCGCCAAAACCTGGAAAATGAAATCGGATGACATCCCGGGACTTTGCCAGAACCGGAAAAATCACGTCATAGACGGTACGGTCGGCGAGCAGAGTATGAAATAGCACCAGCGGACGTTCTCCGCTGGGCCCAGCCCGCTCAAAATCAGTTTTTCCTAGGGGGTGAACAAGGGTTGTCATAGTCATTCAATCTCCAATTTGGGTAGCTTACAGACAAGGTCATGCCAATCAATGCCCGCGTCGCCCCGGGGCCAGTCCTGGCTTGCAAAGCTGGGGATGCTGTTTATCATTTGCTTACTAGAGGAATTATGCCCCATGTCATTCTCAGTTTTTGAGGCTTCCATCGCGGATCTGCATCGCGCAATTCAGCGTGGGGAAACCACATGTGTCGAGGTCGTTGAGCAGTACCTTGCGCGTGTCACCGCATTTAACGGGCCGACAGGCCTTCTGGTCACATCCGATGGCGCCCCCGTGGCATCCGGTCCCGGCACCATCAGGGCGCGTCGACCCCTGGCCTTCCCCTCCCGAACGCAACCCGCCTCTGAGGTTTTTCCTGAATTCGCGCGTTATCGCGGACCTGCGCTCGAGTTTGGAGAAATGCGAACCACCGCATCGGACCCTTCTGTGGTGCAGCAATACGGCATGCTTGTCGGGGATCCCGAAAGTGGGCAGGTAAATGCGTTATCGACAATTAATCTCCGCGGCGAGCGTTCGGTAGTCTGTCGTGGTGACTATGACCGGCATCCCGATGAAGGCCCGCTGCCGGAAGGAGCGCCTGCTGTCTGTGAGATTTTTCGTCGCTATCCGGATGCGCTCGAACAGGCTCAGCAACTCGACAAACAATATGGCTGCCGCCCTGATCTCGTGAAGATGCCGCTTTATGGTGTGGTCTTCTCCTTCAAAGATGCTTTTGACACCAAAGACATGCGTTCAACCGGTGGGGCAGATGCCCGCTTTGATGTCGATTTTCCTGCCCGAGATCACCAGCTGGTTGAGCGACTGCGGGAGCGCGGCGCGATTATTTTCGCAAAGTCTGTGATGACGGAATATAACGGCCGGGCCGGCGACCCCGGCGGAAGGCATCGGGCCGAAAAACTTTTACCGTCGGTCTGCGGCTACCAGCGTTCCACGTGGGGCGGGAATCCGGCCAATCCATACGACACTTCCCGCTCAGCATCATTAGGATCCAGTTCTGGTTCAGGTGTGTCGGTGTCGACCAATATGGTCATGGCCAGCCTTGGAGAAGAAACCCGCATGTCCACGCGGGGTCCGGCCAACCATAACAGCATTGCGTTAATTCTTCCGCATAAGGCCATGATGGGGTTTGATGGCGGAGCCATTGGGGCAGATATTTACTGCGACCGGACCGGCGTGATGGCCAAGACACTCGACGACTGCGCCCGCATTCTTGATGCGTTGCGCGACGAGCGCGGCAGCTACTACGATCCTCGTGACCCCTACACTACCGTCGCACGCAGTAGTTATCCGCCGCCAGAGGGGCTCCTTCCGCACTCGGCGAGTCCCGAGAATCTTCAGAACCTGAAAGGCCTACGGCTCGGCGTGATCAGAGAGTCAATGCTCAATCCCGAAACAACCGATGCGGTCCGGCCGATTATCGCGGCGGCGGCAAAGGAAATAAAAGAGGTTCTGGGCGGGCAACTCGGACTGGCCTTGGTGGAGTCCCGACATCGGCACTGGAAACCCGACCCCAGCATTGAGCAGATGGTGACCTGCTTCCAAGATGCTTTAGCCCGGCTGATTCCGGTTTTTATGCCCGATATTTTATTTCGGCTTGATGCTGCGGGCAGGCCAGTATTTCCCGATTTCGCCGCCCAGATTCGGCCAACCGAATTTCAGCCTGGAAAAATTTTTGGGTCAGGCGCAATGGCGCCAATTGACTATCTGGTTGAACTGTCGGATCTCAAGATTCCCCCACCAGAAAATCTCGATCTCGCAACAGTTCAGGAACAGATTTTGGCTAACGCATTTCGGCTGCATATCAGCCAGTATCTTCGACGCCGTGCAGAAGACTGGCAACGCTGGGGCATACAGGAGACCTTGTCAAACTGGCGGGAGCTCAATTCCCGCTCAAGTTTCTGGGGCGATGACCAAAGGGCCGCCTTCTTGAACTGGGAGGAGGTGACCGATCCGCGAAATCCTCTCGGTGGTCGTCAGGGGGTCGATGAGCGGATCATGTTACGCGAGCTCTTACGGCGAGTTGATATGATGGTGCTTCATGAGAACCACCTCGATGCGCTGGTTCGGGTCCATACGGTGTTACCGCCTGCGCGCATTGGGTACCCTGAGGAACCCGAACTTGCTCGACATTATTTCTTTGAATCTTTTCATGGCCCGAACGCCGGCCTCACAGAGTTTCTGGTTCCCGCGGGGTTTGTTCAGGAAGTCTACGATGCCGAATTTGCGCTGGCCGAGGAGGGTCAGTCGTACTACGGACGCCCCGGAAAAAACAAGAAAACAATTCCCGCGCCGGGTCTGCCATTTTCTCTCGTATTCCGGGCCGAGATTGGCCGAGAGGCGCCGGTGTTTCAGTTGGCCTCAGCGTATGAAAAGGCTTCACGGCGACGCGTTCCGCCGCCAAAATTTGGTCCGATCTAGCGGGTTCGTAGACGGGTAATCAATCCTACTGGGAAGGCACTCATGAATAACGGATGGACTCAAAAAATACTCTCCGCTAATGGTCAGCAGATCTGTGTTTACGATAGCGAGACGGGATCGCGGGGTGTGGCCCTTCTGTCCCACTCAATTCTCAGCGCGTCGATGATGTGGGAGGAACAGGCCGCGTTACTGCATCAAGGAGGCTACCGTGTGATCGCAATGGATACCCGGGGCCACGGACGGTCTGGGCCGACAGCGCCGGAGTTCACCCTCAATGACCTTGGACAGGACTGTATCGAAGTGCTGAATAGCCTCGGCATCGCCAAGGCCCATTACATTGGCCTTTCATTAGGGGGTATGGTCGGAATCGGTCTGGGCATACACCATCCCCATCGTTTTGAAAGTTTCATCATCTGCGATACCCGAGCCGATATGCCTAAAGAAATGGCCGAGTCTTGGAATCCGCGTATTGAGCTGGCGATCTCCCAGGGCTGCGCAGCCCTTGCGGACTCCACGGTCGAGCGGTGGTTTGGGACGGAGTATGTAAAAAATTCTCGTCACGCTGATGTAATTGAGAAATTTAAATCCCAGATTAGTGCAACCTCTGTTAATGGTTTTGTGGGCTGTGCGCGCGCGATCCAGAAATTGAACTATGCGAACGCTGCCCCATCAATCGCCGCCCGCATAACATTTCTCTCGGGAGAAAATGACGGCCCCTTCCCGAAGGCGCTTTCTGAACTCGCCGCACAACTGCCCAACGCGCAATACTGCGGTGTAGCAGACTCTGGTCATCTTCCGAATATTCAGAATCCCGCTGGCTTTAATCGCATTTTGCAGGGCCATTTCGGGCTCTAGACCGTAAACGACCGCCCCAAAACGACCGATCAGGACTCAGAGTCGAATCTGAATATCCTGCAAAATGGGGTCGGCTGAGCGGGCAATCTCATTCTCGATCAGATGGCCACAGCCCGGACAGAAAAATTGTCGGAAGACAGGCTCCTCATCAATATACCGTCTCCAGTCGCCAACATTGAGGTTTGATGTAGCGATAGGAGCGTCATGCCGACTGCAGCCGAGCTTATAGTTTTCCGATGCTGGCCCCAGATCCGTCGCGCAGTGTCGGCAAGCCCAGCGCAGACTTGACGATTTTGTTTTTCCCTTGGCGGGATACTGCAGCACCAGATTCTCAGTGAGCTCTCGTGTGACTTTGCCCTCCAATTGTTTTGGTGCAAGGCCTTGCCGACCGTTCACCGGATAACCTTTGCGACGGTTCCGCATCTCATCTCGTAGCTGCAACGTGGAGGCCTCATCAACTGATCCATCCGCCTTTAATAAAACGCCGTAGATCTCTCGAGCCGCCTGCAGAGAAACCGCGCGCTGTTCGTTAACGTCCTCAGCGACCTTAGCCGGATCCCTCGCCAGCGGATCGCCATAACCGCCCCCACCCGTCCAGACGACCGAATAGACATCGGAGGGCTCCTGCTGAAAGTTCTGTTGACGAAGGCCGAGGGTAACGTCCTCGCCGGACAGCTCGGAGATATCTCCCGGAAGATCCGCGTCTCGAAACCGGTCAATGATATTGGTGTTCTTCTTAAATTTATAAATGTTAACCGTCGCAGGGTAGCCGCCCATCATGCCTGTCGAGGTGGGGACCGCATTTCCGGAGGACAGCGTATCGTGGGTGATGCGCGCCGTGTTGTGTGGAATAAAGCAACTCTCCGCAGACATCCCCCCCCGATTCTGCCCTGCGCCCCCCGAATCGACGAGCTCTTTTCGATACAGAAACAAGACCGGAAATGTCTGCTCGGTGTGCTCAATATTAGGAAGCTTGCAGATCGGCGTTCGGGATTGACCTCCGGTCGATATGCCATCACCGGTGGCGAACGCACCAATCGCGCCGCCAATGGGATCGACGAGAATATAGCCAAAGTTTTCCCCCCACTGATCTTGGCCACGGAAGATCGTGGCGGGCCACTGGCTCGTGCCACCGATACACATGATGTCTTTGCGCATCTCGGGATCCGCATAGATCATCTTGGCCAAGACGTTATAGGCCGGATAGAGTGAAATTTCCATCGCCTGCACCGGTGCGGTCGAGACCGAGGCCGGGAAATTTGCGCAATTCATGGTTCCCGGAGTGGGATCAAATTGAACGTGCCGAAGGGCCCCGCCGATTGCAAAATATTGATCCCAGCACAGTAACTGATTGAGCGCCACCATGATTGAGCCGCGCCAGCCGGAAAAAGTCGCATTCATTGCGCCCTCCTGCTCTGCGGTGCCGTCATTTTCGAAAATTAGCGTATGGCCCGCTTTTCTGAGGGTGAGGCTGACCTGATGGGTCTTTCGATCTCCCGGGCGAGAACATTCCACGTAGGTACGATCGCGCCAGACTCCGTCCGGAAGCCGTGACATTTTTTCTAGAAACGCAACTTCACCATCATCAAGTATTTTTCGCATCACCGCTTTGACAGTATCGGCACCGTATTTCTGCAACAAACTTTTGATGCGCTCCCGTGCGGTGGTATTTCCCGCAAGCTGCGCCCGAAAATCAAGGGCAACCGAGGCGGGTTTGCGGGAGGATCTGAGATAGAGATCCTCAATGTCTTTGCGGATTTCCCCGCGCTCTATGATTTTGATTGGTGGAATCAGTATTCCCTCTTCGAAAGCATCCTTGGCCGCCATACAAAAACTTGACGGCGTGATGCCTCCGATGTCGTACTGATGTAAGCAATTGGTCACCCAACAAAAGAGTTCGCCTTCGTGAAATACCGGACAGATCAGCATGACATCCTGCTGGTGGGCTGCGCCCACCCAGGGATCATTCGCAAGAAACATGTCCCCTTCCTGTATCCCGGGGTTTTCGGATCGATTCTCCAGGATCCATTTCACCTGGGTATCCGTCACACCCGACATGTATTGCATGTACGGGCCAAAGTAGACGAACTCCCCGCCTTCCGTGAGGATCGACGGGTTTAGATCGAGTGCATACATGGCGACGGGTGACCCCGAAAGCCGCTGAATGGTCGCCCCATGCTCCTCGTTTGCATTCCACAGGCTGTGCCGAATCACTTCATACGTAATGGGATCCAGCTTTTTCGCCCCCCGGGTATGCAGCTTGAGCTTTTTTGAAATGCGGAGTTTTTCAGGGGGTACATAGCCTGTCTCCCGCCCATTAAACGATACGTTCTTGAGTTCGCTTACCTTAAGCATGATGGCCCCCTAACTTCAATTCGAAATTTCCGTAGGCATCTACCAGCAATTTCTGCTGCGGATGCACCACGATCGTGGTGTGGCTGGTTTCAACAATGGCTGGCCCCGTCACCGTGTTGCCGCAATCCAGGAGCTCACCGTTATAAATCTGAGTCATCATCTGTCGGCCAAGATCAGTCCAATAGACTCGGCGCTTGCCAGTTTTTGCACTGGCCTTGATCACGCGGGCGCTGCGCTTGGCCTTGGGAAGCGTTACGGTTCTGGCGGCGCCCATCGCTCTTAATCTGAATGTCACCATCTCCAGACGTGAATCACGATAAGACGATCCCTTTCCATAGATGGCCTCGTATCGAAGGTAAAACCGTTCAATCAGGGCATTCAGATCCTGGTCGTTGAGTCGAAGCCCCCCCTTGATTGGGGTGCTGGTCAGGGGAACCTCCACCTCATTAATTTGGCCCCGGTGTCGCATATCGACAGAGAATTGAAACGTCCGGCCAGAGGTGGGGATTCCGTCCGAGCCCATCTGTTGGCCCGCAGTCTTATAGAGGTCTCCAAGAATGCTGTTGATGGCGGCAAGCTGAAAAGGTGACGGAATAATTTCCACCCGCTCATGGATGTGAAGGAGGTTGGCGGTTGCCGCCCCAAATGCACACCATGTCGACGCCACCCGATTCAGTGGCACCAAAACCTTTTGAGCGCCGAGTTCGCGCGCAAATATTCCTGCATGCACGGGGCCTGCGCCGCCAAAAGCGAACAAGGAAAAATCCCTTGGGTCGAGGCCCTTTTCAACGGTGGTCTTTCGAATAATGTCGGCCATTTTGAACTCGGCAATTTTGGCGATTCCCGCCGCAGTCTCATAAAGACCAAGGCCGAGCTGGTCCGCCACACGCTGCACTGCGGCGACCGATTTTTCTCGATTCAATACGATCTTTCCCCCCAAGAAATTATTGGGATCGAGATATCCCAAGACAAGATCAGCATCCGTGACCGTTGGTGTGTCATTGCCTTTCCCATAGCAGGCCGGACCCGGGTTGGCCCCGGCCGATTCGGGCCCGACCCGGAGGGTCTTGGTGGTTCGGTCAACGACCGCAAGAGAGCCGCCGCCGGAGCCGATCGCCTGGATATCGACTTTCGGAATAAAGTACTCATATTGGGCCACGTTGGCCATAAAACTAAACGATGGCTGGCCCCGGTGGATAATTCCGACATCAAAAGAGGTTCCCCCCATATCCGTCGTAATCATATTTTCAATTTTTAGGATACGCCCAAGAAACTGGGAGCCGGTAACACCCGAGACCGGACCCGAATCCAGCGTCAGCAGAGGTGCCTCAATCGCGCGTTCAACCGAGATCGAGCCGCCACCGCACTGGGTAATCTGAAGTGGCTTTTTGTATCCGGCAGACTTTAGACGTCGGTCGAGTTTTTTCAGATAGTCCGACGTGACCGGCCCAATATATGCATTAAGTGCGGTCGCCGTCATGCGCTCATACTCGCCCCACTTGGGGGCAAGATCTACCGAGCATGAGACAAACACATTTGGCGCCCGTTTGAGGATCTGCTGCTTGATGTACTGCTCGTGCGCGGGTGATTTGAATGACCAAAGCAGACAGACTGCAATGGCCTCAACACCCTGCTCTAAAAGTTCCGTAATCGCCTGATCGACGTCGGTCTTGCTGATGGGAACGATGGTCTGACCCATACAATCGACCCGTTCGGATACTCCGCGAACCCATTTTTTTGGAACAATAGGGACGGGCTTTTGGCTTTCGGGAAAATGAACGACCTGGTTAAGGTTGCGGGACGTCACGCCACGCGAGCCGCGCATAATGTGGATTGCATCTTCGTGTCCGCGTGTGGTGATGAGTCCCACTTTTGCGCCGCGGCGCTGAATCAGCGCATTGGTGCCGACCGTTGTGCCATGGGTCAGCACTGCAATCTTGTCGCAGAATTCTGAAAACGTCAGGCCCAATTCTTTGCCCGCCTGCTCGAGCGCAGCCATCATGCCGTCCGCGAAATGTGGAGGCGTCGACGGGGATTTTGTTGTAACAATCGCCCCTTTTTCGGTAATCACCACACAGTCCGTGAAGGTTCCGCCGATATCAACCCCGACATGAAGTCCCCGCATACGTGCTCCTTGTGCCATTTAGACGGTTTGATGTCTCGGGATGGTATCGACGACCCCCTCGAGCTCGACAGCAGTATCGCGCACAAGGTTCTCCGGCTCTGAGTAGTATTGTTCCCAGTAGCGGCCATCGGGAATCAATGGGCTGATCATCACCGGCGCCCCCATCCGGCGGGCGTGGTTCACGGCCATACGCCCGACCTTCAGTCGACGGTCTGAAAACTGCCAAAGGCGTCTTGGAATCGCTTCCGAATCACAATTTTCAAGGGCTTCTACCAGGCAGAGTGCATCGCCGGCAGCTTTTGTCACGCCCTGCCCGACGTGAGGGCGGGCAACAAAGGCTGCATCCCCGACCAGCGCCAGGCGGCCCTTGGCCATCGAGTCCACCTCACTATCGAAGATAGGCTGCAAAATGATGGACTCGGCCTGCTGCAGGTGTTCTGCCCAGGCGCCATGAAATAGCTGCCCCGCATCTTTTCTCATTTTGGCCGTTTGTGAGGGGTCGATGCGATGGGGAGGAATGCCTTCTGCGTGGAGGTTTCCCTCCTGATCCGTCAGCAACTCATCGAGCGCTGCTCTGCCCGTCCGCCGATACCACACCAGATTGACCTGAATCTGCGTTGCGCTGAACGGGCTTGTAATGGGATAGGCAAGAATTTGCTCCCCAGGATATTGAGAAAACAGAAAAGTATTCTCCATCAATTCCCGAGAGGACGCTGTCAGCGCGGATACATTGGTGACAGCGCGCCAAGCCACGTAACCGGCGTAGGTCTGGTGAAAGGGCACGCCCATTTGACGACGAATCATGGATTTCAGGCCATCCGCTGCCACGACGAGATCGGCGTTTAGGCTGCGGCCATCGGCGAGCACGACCCGGGCAGGGGTTGTTTCATCACCGGGTTCGATATCAACGACCTCTTCCCCGAGGCGATATAGGCGGTCAGGCAAGGCGGTTTTGAGGGTTCCCAGCAGGCGAGACCAGGAGGTCAGGACCTGGCTGAATTCACGATAAGCAAGCCGCCGGCCGTGCCGGTCGATCGCCAGGCGCTGATGAATTTCTACGCCAAGGCCATCGTCGATCATCGCGCCGGCTTTCGAGAGGGCATACAGCAGCCCCTGATGGGTGACGATTCCAGCGCCGCGACCCAGCAGGGGGGTTTTGGACCGCTCGAGCACCAGCACCTCCCATCCGCCGCGATAAAGCAGATTGGCCGCGAATAGCCCCGCCATGGAACCCCCGACCACAATCGCTTTTTTGCTCGCCATTTTCTAAATTACACTCTTCTCGTTATGACAAAAAGAGAAAAGAAATCCCTGCGCAGAATGCCTCCCGAGGATCGCCGGGCACAGATTCTGGAGGCCGCTATTGAGTACTTTTCGGAAGCAGGATTTGCCAGCCAGACCCGAGAATTGTCCAAACGTATTGGCATCTCTCAGCCACTGCTTTACCGATACTTTCCATCGAAAAATGCGCTGATTCAGGAAGTGTTTCAGGTTGTATTTCTGAACCAATGGGATCCTCAGTGGGTCGACACGCTGAAGCGCCGTGGTCTGTCCTTGCGAGACCGACTGGTGCAGTTCTATCACCTCTACGCAAAGGCTACTTACCGTGCAGAATGGATCAGGATTTACATGTATGCAGGCCTTGCGGGCATGTCGTTGAACGACAAATACCTGCAAATTGTCCGAGATCGATTGCTGGTTGTGATGTGCAATGAATTTCGGCAAGAGTTTCTTGCGGGGCATCCCCGGCAAGCTGCCCTTAGCAAACTGCCGGTGTCGCGCAGGGAAATCGAGATGGCCTGGAATCTGCATGGCAGTATGTTTTATTGGGCAGTCAGATCAAATATCTTTAAGGCGGGAAACCGTTTGAATTTCGATCAAAAGACATTTGACGCAGTTGACTTGTTTCTTGCAGGCGCAAAGACTCTTTATCCGGCTATCCTTTTAAACAAATCGGGCGACAAAAATTCGCTTTTGCAAAAAACCAAGGGGTCGGCATCGAAAGCCTCATAGCTGCGTACCTTGGCAATGACAAGAATATGGTCCCCGGCCTGTATGAGCCGCTCGGTGACGCAATCAAAAATTACTGCGCAGTCAGAAAGTTGCGGAGGCATTGCCAACGAACCTTGATTTCGGGTCGGGACACCCTGAAACTTATTCTCCTTCGGGGTCGCAAAGTGCCGCGCGAGCTCTGCCTGCTCGACACTGAGCACGTGGATGTAGTGCAATCCACCCACTGCGAACGCGCCCAGACTGGGTGATTTTTCGGCAATCGACCAGAGCACCAGCGGCGGGTCAAGCGAAAGTGAATTAAAACTACTCACGGTGATGCCGACCGGACTCTGGGTGACCGGATCACGGCCCGTGATGACCGTCACGCCCGTCGGAAATCGGCCCAAAGCACGCCGAAAATCCCTGGACTCAAAGGGCTGCTGGGCCCGCGTTTCAAAGCTCATCGGGGTGCCTTGCGCCGCGCGGCTGGCGGCCGGGCCGATCGCGCTTGGCGACTGCCCGCCTTTTTTAGATCCTTGCCGGTCAGGCGCTCCAACACCTCGTAGACCGCGGCCGTATCATCGGCCTGCATGCCCAGTGACATGGCCGCAGCGTAGATCGGAAGGCTGGCCTGAAACAAAGGGGCAGGGACATCCAGCGACTGTAAAACCGACTGAATGATAGTCATGTCCTTTTTCCAGATGCCGACCTTCATCGTGGCCGGCTGCCAGTTGTGGGCGACCATCATCGGACCCCGGACCTGCAGCATGCGAGACGATCCTGCCCCATCGGCAAGTACCTCCACGATTGACGCCATGTCCAGGCCGAGGCGTTGCGCAAAAAGCAGCGCTTCAGCCGTTGAGATGTTGTGGATTGCAACCAGAAGATTGGCCACCCACTTGGTTTTGATGCCGTTACCGAACTCGCCAACATTAAACTGGGTCTTCGAGAATCCCTTGAAAACCGGCATGAAGGCCTGAATCGCCGCTGCGCGGCCGCTCGCAAACACGGTGAGATCACGGTGCTGTGCCTGGGCCCCGGTGCCCGACAGCGGGCAGTCCAGCATCTCAATCCCACCGGCTGCGAAGCACTCACGGGCGGCCTGTTTATCCTCGAGCGTGAGGGTACTGGTCTCCGCAACAATAATTTGGGGCGACTTTTTTACGGACTTCTGGCCTTTGGTGGCCTGAACCAGTTCAGTGGCCACTTGGATCAGCGCCTCGGGAGATGGCAGCGATGTCACAATCAGCCGGGCGTGGCCGAGGACTTTGGTATTCTCCCCAGTCACTGCAGCAATCTTTGTGGCCATGCGTCGACGCTGCTCCGCCCGGGGCTCGCTGCCCATCACGGAGAAACCCGCTTTTTGAAGATTCGTGGCCATCGCCGAACCCATAATGCCGAGTCCGATAACGCCCACTGTGGGCTTTCCGCGCTGCATGAACGTGATTCCTTTGGACAGGAGATTTATTGTTGATCTTTAGATCAACAAAGAATACGATGAACTCCCCCGTTTGTATATGGGGATTCTGCTAAGTCCCCAATTTTCCTAACGCCCTCTTATGGAGCCGACACCGATGAAACTTGGAACCTTCATGATGCCCTTGCACCCACCGTCCCGCGTGGCCCATGAGACGCTGTCGGAAGACCGGGAAGCTGTCATTCTGGCGGATCAACTCGGGTACTCGGAGGCCTATGTCGGAGAGCACGTGACCGACCTCGCAGAGAACGTGACCTCCTGCCTGATGTTTTTAAGCAGTCTGGCCTTCAGCACCAAACAGATTAAATTGGGCAGTGGAACGATCAATGTCCCCAACAGCCATCCGGCGGCGATTGCAGCCCAGGTCTCCATGCTCGACCACATGCTTCAGGGCAGGTTCATCATGGGCATCAGTCCCGGTGGGCTGAAATCCGATATGGAAGTGTTTGGAAACCTTGATGTGGAGAACCGTCTTGAGATGTTTGTCGAGGGCATCAACATGGTCCTTAAAATCTGGGAATCAGAGGCCCCCTACAAACTTCACGGCAAATACTTCAACGTCACCACCGAACGCACCATGATTCCTGAGATCGGACAAGGCATCATTCTTCGTCCGTTCCAAAAGCCGCATCCCCCCATCGTCGTGACGGCGGTGGCACCCTTCTCAAAAGGCGTCGCCAGCGCTGCCGCCCGGGGCTGGGAGCCCATCTCAGCGAACTTTCTTCTGCCCGAATGGGTGAAGTCCCATTGGCCAAGCTATGTTCAGGGCTGCGAGGAGGCAGGCCGTCCGGCCGATCCGGCCAATTGGCGCGTCGCCCGCAGTATTTTTGTAACTGAAAATGATGACAAGCTGGCCATACGTTATGGCCATTCCTCGGAAGGGCCCTACCACTTTTACTTTAAGCAACTGGTCCACAAGCTTGTCGGATTTGGTGGACGCTCCAATCTCTTTAAGCGCGATCAGAATGAGCCCGATGCATCAATTACGCCGGAACGGGTCACCCAGGAGCTCGTATTCGCTGGATCGGTTGATCGTGTCGTGGATCAGATCCTCGCTTTCCGAGACCAGGTTGGGGATTTCGGCACTCTGCTCTACCCCTGTCACGACTGGCAAGACCCGGTACTGGGCAAGAAATCGATGCAGCTCATGGCGGAACAGGTCATGCCCCGAGTCAATGCCGCGATTGCAAAGGAAAAGAAAGCGCCCGTGGTGGCCACAGCGTAAGGACGGGGCCGGATTTTTTGGCCCCCGAGCGCTACTGGGCGATAAACCACCGGTAAATTTCCTCTCCGGTCATCAGCACGGCGTCGTTTTGCTTCATGACGGCATCGAGGAGCTTCTCAAATCCCCCGATACGATGCGGAACACCAGTCAGATAGGGGTGGACGCTGATCGCCATCACCCGACTCGAGCTTCGACTGTCCTGCAGCATACGCTCGAGTTGAAGAAGGCCGCGCTTTAGAAATTCATCAGAGCTGTGATTCTGGAGCGCAAAAACAGGAATGTCATTGATTTCGACGGTATAGGGTACCGACACCATCTTTTCTGGCTGGGCATTGAGCCAACAGGGTTGATCATCCAAAACCCAGTCGGCCACGTAACGAATGCCGTTTGCGGAGAGATAGTCCAGCGTGGTGTCTGTTTCCGTTAGCCCCGGGCTCTCCCAGCCCACGGGGCCTTTCCCGGTGATGCTCTTGATCGCGTTGACTGTTTTCTCAATTTCTCGATACTGATCTTCGAGACGATGCATGGGCCCCTGTAAGAAGCCGTGGCCCATGAACTCCCAGTTCTCCTTCAGCGCCGCTTCCGCGATCGGGCGGTAACTCGAGCAGACAATGCCATTGATGGCCATCGTCGGCCGAATTCCACGCTGCTTGAGTGCATCAAAAATACGCCAGAAGCCGACTCTCATGCCGTATTCATGCCAGGACCAGTTGGCCAGGTCGGGCAAAAGCGGCTGGCCCATTGGCGGAGGCAGAACAGTCCGCGGCATGGGCCCAGCAATGGTCCAGTGTTCCACATTGACGATGATCCAAACCGCCAGATTCTTGCCGTTGGGCAGCCTGAGCGCTGGACGATCGACGATGGGACTATACGGCGCCCGATCACTCAGCAATCTGGTGGGCATGGTCATATTGGCTCCTGATCAATAGGTCGAATGCGAAAGCGTACCACTGGCCTTGGCCGAATTTACGGGGCGCCGGAATTGATGGGACACTGGGCCTCGGTGGCCAGCGAAAAAAATATCGCGTCGCAATAAAATGGCGTCTGGCCGTTAGCGGGATGGCCTCACCGATTTTGCAGTTCTAATGGCAGCCTCAAGAGAAAGGGCGATGAGATGGAGCAACGACAGCTGGGGAGAATCGGACCCATGGTCTCGGTACAGGGCCTGGGGTGTATGGGAATGTCGATCTTTTATGGCCAGCCCGACGACCCTCAGTCGATCGCAACAATTCATCGGGCCCTCGACCTTGGCATCAATATGATCGTCACATCCGATGCTTACGGAAACGGCGTTAATGAATCATTAGTGGGAAGGGCCTTATCGGGCAGGCGCGATAAGGCTGTTGTGTGTTCCAAGTTCGGCAATCTTGCGCTCGCTGGAGGTGGTGACACGGGTTTTACCGGAGGACATCCGAAGCATGTTGCGATCTCCTGTGAGCGCTCCTTGAAGCGGCTCGGCGTCGATGTCATCGATTTATACGCACTTCATCGGGTAGACCCCACCGTGGCCATTGAAGATACCGTTGGGGCGATGAAACGACTGATTGAGCAGGGGAAGGTCCGATTCCTCGGTCTATCCGAGGCAGGGCCCGCAACGATTGAGCGGGCGCATCAGGTGCATCCCATTACCGCCCTCGAGACCGAGTATTCCCTCTGGAGTCGTGATGTCGAGGGCGAGATTTTATCCACCTGCCGCAGGCTTGGCATCGCTCTGATGGCATATTCACCGCTGGGCAGGGGGTTCCTCACGGGGTCGATCACTTCAACGAATGCGCTCGGCGAGAAAGATGGCCGACGCAACCAGCCACGATTTCGTCCCGAGAATATCGAAAACAATGCGCGCTTATTAAATCCCATGCGGTCTATCGCTGCCGATAAAAATGTAAGCGTGGCACAGCTGGCGCTGGCCTGGGTTCACGCCCAGGGTCGAGATATTTTTCCGATCCCCGGAACCAAACATGTGAAATATCTGGAGGAAAATGTTGCGGCCCTCTCACTTCAACTCAGCCCACAGGACCTTCAGGCACTCAATGACATTTTTACTAGGGATGCCGCATCGGGCTCCCGATATCCGGAACCCGCCATGAAGGGGCTCGGTATCTAAAGCTCAAGCGGTGCCGCCCCGAGCTCCAGGGCGCTGAATTCCGTTGCGCTGTTCCATAACTGCACAGACGGAGGCAGTGTCCTGCATTGCGTAGCCTTGGGCAATCGCATCATGATGAATATTCGCCGCAAGCTGAAAGAGTGGAAGATCCGCGCCCAGCTCGGCGATGTAGGCGCCAATAATTGAGATATCTTTGTGCATCAATTGATGGGTTGCGGACAATCCCGTCTGATAGTCTGCGGCAACCATCATCGGGCCTCGGACTTCAAAAATTCTTGAACTGCCTGCGCTTCCCTGCAAGACCCGATATACGGAGTCCGGTGCAATCCCCGCCTTTTGAGCAAAAGCGAACGCCTCAGCGGCTGATACATTGTGAATCGCGACCAATAGATTGGCCACATATTTCATCTTTGAGCCATTTCCAAAAGCGCCGAGCTGATGCGTGGTCCGTCCAATCGCTGCAAAAAATGGCATCATCCTTTCAATTCCAGCAGACTCACCGCTTGCGAACACGGTCAGGTCGGCCTTTGCGGCCTGAGCGCCCGTGCCGCTGACAGGGCAGTCCAGCATCAGAGCGCCCGCATTTTGAAGCGCCTGCATGGCCTGAATTTTATCGATCATCGCAAGCGTGCAGGTGTCCGCAACCACGACTTGATTCAGCCGTGATGGCCCCACCGTGGCGAGTTCGGACACGACCTGGTGCAACGCCTGAGGATTTGGGAGCGAGGTGATAATTTCATCGCAATGCTTCGCCACTTCAACGATCGATCGAACAGCGTGCAACCCGTCGACTTCGAGCTCACGGAGACGATCGGAATCAAGGTCGTATCCGACCACGCGAAAGCCTTTCTTGAGAAGATTTTTGGCATAGGCAGAGCCCATGATGCCAAGGCCAATAATTCCAATCGTCTGCATTTCTACCCCCCATTAATTTCGGGCGATCCAGTCCCGAATTGGGAATCAGATCACTATAATTTTTTCGTGAGTCAATTTAGAATCGAGGCAATCGTGAAGGCAATGAGTCATTGCTGAAGATCACAAACGCATACTAATCGGATCAAGCTGGCCAAGGAGACAAGCATGGGATCTGTTGGGGAAATCACCAGTCCGGCGGGCCTGAGCGCTGATGATGCGCGCACGGCCAACCAAGATTACCGGGAACTACCGGTGATCGATCTCGGGCCCCTTCGAGCAGGCGCCCTGGGCGCGTTAGAGGCCACCGCAGCACAATGGCGCCAGGCCTGCGAGAACCTTGGATTCCTGTGTATTGTGAATCACGGAATCGAGGCCTCATTGATCAACGAGATGGACCATCAGGCACGCAGATTTCATGATGCGCTCACTGTCGATCAAAAAATGTCGATACAGGTCACCCGCGATCAGAAGGGATATATTCCGTCGAAGGCAACGATCATTACCCATTCTCCCTATCATGCCCACACAAAGCTCGATAGCGTGGAGTGTTTTGTTGTGGCCACAGATTTTCCTGCCAATGATCCCCGGGTGATTAACGGAACCCAGTTCTATGGCCCGACGCCATGGCCCCCAGAAGATGTCCTGCCAGGGTATCGCAGCAAGGTGCTCGAATACATCGGAAAGATCGAGGCCCTCGGCGTGTCACTGCTGCCGGTCTGGGAGCGGGCTCTTGAGCTGCAGCCAGGGTTTTTTAGGCCGTTTTTCTCTCAGCCATATTGCTATCTGAGAATTGCGAAGTATCCCAAAGAAGCGTTTGTGCAGGCGAATGAATTCGGGCTTGGCGCACATGCCGATACCGGATTTATGACATTTCTTCCGCCGGCAAGCGAGCCCGGGCTGCAGATTCTTGATCAGGAAAAAAAGTGGTTCTGGCCAGTGGTGCCCAACGACGCCATTATTGTGAATATCGGCCAATTTCTCTCGCGATGGTCCAACGACCGTTTTCGTGCAACCCCACATCGCGTCTTGCCCCCGAAAGACAATGATCGCTACTCATTTGCCTGCTTTGTTAACACGAATCTGGAAGCGGTCGCCGAGTGTCTTCCAAGCTGTCGGCCCAAGACCGGCAGCCCGAAGTACCCCGCGCAGAGCTACTGGTCTTTTTTTGAGTGGTACATGAAACGTACCTACGTGCATTACAGCGACTTTTCAGCAGACACACCTCGGCCGTAAGGCCTTCACCCGCCGTCACAAAGAAGGTTTCTTCTGAAGAAACCGAAAGTCGCATCCCTCTTCGGCCTGCAGGACTTCCTGAACATGCAGCCGAGCATAGCCCCGATCCTGTAAGAGAGACGGCAAGGTCTTATGAAGCGACTCCCTCTGTCTTTTTTCCAGAGTCTGGTCGTCCACAAGCAGGCTGAGTTCTGAATTTTTTACGCTTAATCGAATGGCGTCTCCGGTACGAACGAGACTCAGTGGCCCGCCATCTGCTGCTTCAGGGCTGATGTGCAGCACGATCGTGCCGTAGGCGGTGCCACTCATGCGGCCATCAGAGATGCGCACCATGTCCCGCACGCCCTGGGCGGCGAGCTTTTTCGGAATTGGAATGAGTCCCGCCTCGGGCATTCCCGCCGCCTTCGGCCCAATGCCCCTCAACACCAGTACATCACTGGCCTGCACGTCAAGATTGGGGTCGTCCAGTCGCAGCGCCATATCCTCGAGGCCCTCAAAGACCACCGCCCGACCGGTATGCTCCAGCAGGCTCTGGCTTGCTGCAACGGGCTTGATCACTGCACCCCGGGGCGCCAGATTGCCGCTCAGCCAACGCAAGCCACCGCGCGGATAAATCGGATCACGCCGGCTGCGAATGATGCTGCTGCCTTCGTCGGAATCAATTTTTTCGATGCGCTGTCGCAGACTATCGCCATAGACCGTAGAAAAATCCAGCTTAAGAAGATCAGAAAGCTCCGCCAAAACACGCGTCAGACCCCCGGCCTCATGAAAGTCGGGCATATAGCCCTCACCGCTGGGCTTTAGATCGACCAAAACCGGAATTCTTTCGGCGAGTTCATTGAACTGCTCGGGCAAAAAACGCAACCCGCTGCGCCCAAAGATGGCTGCAAGATGCACCAATGCGTTGGTCGATCCACCGATGGCCAGCAAGACCGCGAGTGCATTGTGAACCTGCGCTTCGCTCAAACTGGGCATACTGACTTCGCCCTTTGCAAGCCGTGCCGCGGCGTAACCCGAGCGTTCTGCAATCCGAATTCGATCAGCCGACACGGCGGGGGCACTGGCCGCCCCGGGCACGGTCAGGCCCATTGACTCAACAATGCAGGCCATCGTGCTTGCGGTTCCCATCACCGAGCAGGTGCCAACCGAGGGCACCAAATGATTGTTTGCGTCGTCAATTTGCGCTTGGGTTAATCGTCCGGCCCGGAAATCAGCCCACAGCCTGCGGCAGTCCGTGCACGCGCCAACCCGCTCTCCCCGCCAGCGCGATGAAAGCATCGGCCCTGTGGGCAGAACCACGAAAGGTTTTTCCGCAGAGAGTGCGCCCATTACCTGGGCTGGAATCGTCTTATCGCATCCACCAATCAATACGACCGCGTCCATCGGCTGCGCCTTGATCATCTCTTCGGTATCAATGGACATAAGATTGCGAAGAAAAAGACTGGTAGGCGCTGCAAACGACTCATGCAGCGAGACTGTCGGAAAAACAACCGGCAGGGCGCCCTGCATCATGACCCCGCGCTTGACCGCCTCAATCAGCTGAGGGGCATTACCATGACAAGGGTTGTAGTCACTTCCGGTATTTGCAATCGCAACGATTGGTTTGGATAGATCCTCGTCAGAGAGTCCCGCCCCCTTAATGAATGCACGCCGAAGAAATAAAGCGAACTCGCGGTCGCCATAGTTGACGGTGCCGACCGATAGGCCCTTTGTGGGTTTTTTATGGCTGGAGGGCACGTCACCCCCTGCCAACGAACGGCATGTTGGTCGCCATTAGGGTCATGGTCAGGACATTGGCCTCAAGCGGCAGCGAGGCCATGTACACCACCGCGTCACCGCAGTGTGCTGCATCGATCACCGGCTCAACCATGATCTGCCCGCTGGCCTGTGGCACCCCCGCTTTAAAACGCTCGCCGATTGCAGTGTCCGCATTTCCGATATCAATCTGCGAGGCCGCAATCCGGTAGGCCCGACCGTCCAAGGAAAGGGACTTGGTCAGGCCGGTGATCGCATGCTTAGTCGCGGTGTAGGCGATGGTGTTCGGGCGGGGCGAGTGGGCAGAAATCGAACCATTGTTAATGATGCGCCCACCTTGGGGCGACTGCTTTTTCATCAGCGCAAAGGCCGCCTGCGCGCACAAAAAAGAGCCGGTGAGATTCACATCCACGACTCTGCGCCAATCCTCCTCTGTGAGTTCCTCGAGGGGGACACGTGGCGCACCCATGCCTGCGTTGTTAAAGAGAACATCGAGCCGTCCGAAGCGATTCTCAATGTCAGCGAAAAGCGCTCGCACGGCCTGGCCTTGGCTGACATCCGCTGCCCGCGCAAATATTGGAAGGCCGCCCGAGGAGCCGAGGCGGAGAGTTTCGTCGAGCAGCTCTTGGCGGCGACCGGTAACAATGACCTGATAGCCTGCCTTCTGCAGCGCTAATGCACTGGATCGACCAATGCCGGTGCCCCCTCCGGTGACGAGTGCAGTTTTTGAAGATAAAGCCATGACCAGCGGATCCTCTCATTCGTTATGACAAGACTCGATAAAAAGCAGGTGCAAGTTTAGCGTCTAAAATAATTCCCATCTGACAACCGTGGAAAGTCAAGGAGAAAATCCGATGTCTGATGGGCGAACCGTTTCCTTCGAACAGCTGCAGGCGTTTATTGCACAAGCGTTTGAGACCCAGGGCCTGCCGGCGCAGGATATTCAGACCATCTCTCGGCTGATGGCGGAGGCCGATCTTCAGGGTTCGGATGGCCACGGGGTCATTCGGCTCGGCCAATATCTGAAGCGCATCCGTTCGGGAGGCGTGAATATCCGGCCGACGGTTCGCGTCGTGCAGGAACGCGCCGCCATGGCGCTGCTCGATGGCGATAATGGTATGGGGCATGTCGTGGTCTCAAGGGCGGTCGAGATCGCCGCCCAGAAGGCCCGCGCCGCGGGTGTCGCCTGGGTCGGCACGCGCATGAGCAATCATGCGGGCCCGGCTTCACTCTATGTTCGGGCCCTGGCGGAACAACATCTCATCGGCATTTACTACGCGGTGGGAAATGCCAACCATCTCCCCCCTTGGGGTGGGATGGACATGCTGCTGTCAACCAACCCCATCGCGATCGCCTTCCCGCGGGGCCACCGGGAGGGCCCAATCGTGCTCGATATGGCGACCACCGTTGCCGCCTATGGCAAGGTCAAGGCAAAGGCACGCAAGGGCGAGATGATGCCCGAGGGATGGATGATCGACCGGCAGGGGCGCCCCTTGCTTGACCCGAAACGTGCTGAAGAGGGTTTCTTGCTGCCCATCGGTGGCTACAAGGGATATGGCCTCGCCCTGGTGGTTGGCATGCTGGCAGGAAGCCTGAATAACGCTGCAATGGGCCGCCAAGTCATTGACTTTAATGCCGATAGCAAATCAATCACCAACACCGGCCAGTCCATCTGTGCCATTGATCCTGCCGCCTTTGGTGATATTGACGCGTTGCGGCATCGCATCGACCAGCTCGCCTCTGAGATTCGTGACAGCGCCAAGCTTCCATCTACCGATCGGATCTGGCTGCCGGGAGAGCAGAGCAATGCGCGTCGGCAGCATTATCGTGATCAGGGTATCCCCTTATCGTCCGGCATTGTGGACGAACTCGATCGTATCGCCACCGACCTCGGGATTGCGCCTCTTCCAAGTCGCCGGGGGCACTGATACCCTTCCAACTTAATCAACTGATCAACAAAAGAGCATGATGTCCGCCCAAGGATGTCAATTTTTACAGGAGTCCAAATGGCGCTTCGATTTCTTGAGCACCTCCTCATTCTGACCCATGATCCTGAGGGAACCCGCGACTGGTTCTGCGAAAATCTCGGCTTTCGGGAAGGTGACCATCCCGAATTCGGCTTTCCCGTTCACTGGCTCTACATTGGCGACCAGGATGTAATTCATATCGGCAAAGCCCGGCATTCCAGCCATCAGGATACCTACCTGAAAGCACCGACCGACAAAACAACCGATGATTTCTCCGCGGCAGGCGCGATGGGATCGGGACGCATTGATCATCTCTGCATCAACTGCGATGGCCTCAAGGGCTTCATCGATCATCTTACAAGCCGAGGGGTCGAATTCAGCGAACGCAAGGCCCACAACTCTCATCTTTATCAGCTGTTCATGCGAGAGCCCATTAATGGAATCAAAGTCGAATTAAATTTTCCTTGGCACGAGGCGGTAGCCCTCGGCCGTGTCCCAGAGTGGACCGATGATGGTCAAAACGAAAAATCAGTCGCTGAAGTATTTAAAGACTCGCGTTTCAACGATCAATACCTCAACAAAGATCAAGATAAGGTCGCATCATGACTAAACGAATCGTTGCACGCGTTTACACGCCCGGTGAGCCGGAGGCCATCAAACTCGAGGAGGCGACACTGCCCGATCCCGGGCCCGGAGAAGTGACCCTTCGCCACACCGCGATCGGATTGAATTTTCAAGACATCTATATGCGCAGCGGACTGTACCCGGGCCCAACCCCCTTCGGTCTCGGCAACGAGGCAGCCGGCGTGGTCGAGAAGGTGGGCGCTGGCGTGACAGACTTTAAAGAAGGTGATCGGGTCTGCTATGCGAGTGGGCCAGTATTCGAGGCTTACTCAACCCACAGGAATTTTCCTGCGGCACGACTCCTGCATACCCCGAAGGGAGTGCAGGATGACCAGGCTGCAGCCATTCTTTTGAAGGGGATGACGGTCGAGTATCTGATGCACCGCTGCTACCCGGTCAAGGCCGGCCAGGCCGTGCTTTTTCATGCTGCTGCCGGCGGCGTTGGCTTGCTTGCCGGGCAATGGGGCAAGCATCTTGGCGCCCGCATGATTGGAGTGGCGGGTGGTCCGCAGAAGTGTGATCTGGCGCGACACAATGGCTATGAGGTATGCCTGGATCGCAAGTCCGACGACATCGCCGCCCGCACCAGAGAGTTAACCGGCGGCAAAGGCGTGGCGGTCGTGTTTGATTCCGTCGGCAAGGATAGTTTCGAGGCCTCGTTTAATAGCCTGGCGCCGAGGGGGTTCTTTGTCTCGTTTGGGCAGACCACCGGACACCCCCCGCCTGTCACCGGGGCGATGCTGCAAAAGCAAGGATCGCTGTACTTCACCCGCCCCACGCTGGTGACGTATACAGCCGATACCCAGGAGCTCAGAGAATCTGCCAAGCTGGTATTTGATCAACTCATGCGTGGCGTACTGAAAGTATCGATCAACCAGCGATACCCCATCAGCGATGTGGTCAAGGCCCATCGTGATCTGCAGTCCGGCCTGACGTCAGGCTCGTCAGTGATTATTCCAGCCTGAGGCCCCGATCCCGGTCGGCCGTTATCACAATAGATCTAATTAAAAGGAGACATCTGTCATGAAGCAAGTTTTCAAACCCCTGCTTTTTTCCGCCCTGCTGACCCTGGCAAGCTCAGGCGCAGCGCTGGCCGAAGAAATCAAGCTCAGGATCGCCTCTGGCCATCCCGCCGCAAACACCTATGTCAATCTGATGCAGAACTTTTTTGTGCCTGAGGTTACCAAACGGGTCGCCGAGCGCACGAAGCACAAGGTTGAATTTGTCGAGGGCTACGGCGGCTCGATGGTCAAGGTGGCCGATACACTCGAGGGGGTCCAGTCGGGCCTGATCGATATCGGCGGCTACTGTTTTTGTTTCGAGCCGGCTAACCTGCCCCTGAATGCCTTTCAAATCATGCTCCCGTTTGGCACGATGGATCCAGAGATGAGCGTGAAACTCACACGCCGTGTCTACGACCAGGTGCCCGAGCTGGGCAATATTTTTGAGCAGAAATACGGCCAAAAACTTCTTGGACTCATTGCCGATAATGGCTACAACCTCGGCACGACCTTCGCCTGGAAAAATGTATCGGAACTCAAGGGACAAAAAATTGCTGGTGCTGGCTTAAATCTGAAGTGGCTAGAGTTTGCAGGTGCCACCCCCGTGCAGTCTTCCTTGCCAGAGGCCTATACCTCGATGCAGACCGGGGTCTACAACGGCTGGATCATGTTCCCCTCGGGATGGGTCAACTTTAAGCTCAACGAGGTGGCAAAACATTATGCGGAAGTCGGTTTCGGATCGATTACCTGGCATGGATTGACCATCAATACCAAAAAGTTTTCTCGTCTACCAAAGGATGTTCAGGCGATTCTTGTCGAGGTTGGCCGTGAGTACGAAGCGCTCACTGGCAAAGTCAACAAGGAGAACTATCCTAAGCAACTGAAGGCACTCGCTGAGCTCGGCGTCAACGTCACGAAAGTGCCTGATTCGGTCCAGAGAGACTGGGCAATGTCACTGAAGGACTGGCCACAACAGATGGCAAAAGATCTTGATAGCCGTGGCTTTCCGGGAACCAAGACCCTTCAGATCACCCTGAAAGAAGCCGAAGCCATGGGCCACAAATGGCCGGTGCGCTACGAGATCAAATAAAACGCGAGACACAAGTACAACTCGATAACACAAGCGATCGATCGTGTTTGTCGCCTTCGTGGATCGGCTAGCCCGCACCCTCATGGTGCTGGCTGCGGTGCTGGCCTTTCTGCTGTGTTTTCTGGTGGTTGCCGATGTCCTGGGCCGGGTAATCTTCAATCACCCGGTAAAAGGCACGCCGGAGATTATCTCGCTCTCGATTGTCCTGATCTGTTATCTGCAGACCGGCTATGCGATTCGGTCTGGGGGGATGCTGCGTGTTGAAGCGCTGACCAGCCGACTTCCAGATTCCGTTAACCGTGTGCTCAATGTAATTGCGGCGCTCCTCGGAGTGTTATTTTTTTCCGTGATTTTTTACGGAAGCGTTGATGGTGCGCTCTATGCCTGGACATCAAATGAATACGAGGGTGAAGGCGCGCTTCGGGTGCCCGTATGGCCAGCCAAGTTTGTAATCGTGATGGGTTCACTTTTAGCAACCATCAATTACCTGATTATTCTGATGCAGGTGATTCGAGGGAAACTAAACAGCGATGAGCTGGGTGTTTCCCACTAGGACCTGGTTCCAGGTTATCCATTGGCATTTAAGCCGTATCCACACAAGCTGATACCTAATGTTTGATCTTCTTCAGATGGGCATTCTGATCGGTGCATTGCTGGTTATGGTGCTATCCGGGGTTCACATCGCGATTTCTCTTGGGGTGGCGAGCCTTCTCGGGATCTATCTCGTCACCGGTGAGATTGATCCCGTTATCTCATTTGCCTCGAATACTGCCTACGAAGCGCTTCGCGACTACGTCTTTGCGGTCATTCCGCTTTTTATGCTCATGGGTGAATTCATGGCGAAATGCGGTGCTGCACGCGATCTCTTCGAACTCACCAACCGTTTTTTTCGCTGGCTGCCCGGCCGGCTCGCCGTCGCCACGGTCGCCAGTAATGCGCTGTTTGCCTTTGTAACCGGCGTATCAATTGCGGCGGCAGCGGCATTTTCGAGAATTGCATATCCCGAAATGAAGCGTTTCCGTTACAGCCGGCAATTTTCTCTGGGCTGTATCAGTGGAAGTGCCTGCCTTGGGATGCTGATCCCGCCCTCGGTATTAATGATTGTTTGGGGGGTGATCACTGAGACCGCGATCGGTCGTCTCTTTATTGCCGGAATTGTACCCGGCATCATGGTGGCCACAATCTTTACCGCCTATATTGTCGTTGTTGCAATCTTTCGCCCAAAGATCGTCGGTGAGGGATACGCAGCAGCCGAGCAGGATGCAAAACTGAAACAGCAATCTGACGGCAATGAGCCATCGCTGTCCGCCTTGATGCTGAATGCGGTATCCGTATTTTTGCTGATTGGGCTCGTGCTCGGTGGCATCTGGCTAGGGTTCTTTACACCAACGGAGGGGGCGGGTGTAGGCACAGCGCTCGCCTTGGCCTTGGCCCTCTACAAGGGAATGCGCAGATCGGAATTAATTCAGGCCATCTTATCGGTCGGTAAGACCTCGGCGCCGTTACTTCTTTTGCTTGTGACTGCCCAGCTCTATGCGCGAGTACTCTCAACCACTGGGGTCACGGGTGCTGTGCAGCAGCTGTTTAGTGCCTCGGGGCTCTCGCCCTACGAGATCTTGGCGTTAATGATTTTGATCTGGTTTATTCTTGGCTGCCTCATTGATTCGATTTCGATCATTCTGTTGACCGTGCCGGTATTTGCACCCATCGCCATGGGCCTTGGCTTTGATCCTCTGGCCTTTGCCATCATTGGAATCATCGCAATTGAAACCGGACTGCTTACACCGCCTTTCGGCATACTCGTCTTTACTGTCAAGGCGGCACTTCCAGATGAAAAAAATCTGTATACCGGTGAGATTTTTAAGGGCGCGATCCCCTACTGGATTATGCTGCTGATCTCGATCATATTGATTATTATTTTTCCGCAGATCGCAACCTGGCTGCCCAATCTTGGGACAACACTTGCGTCAGGCGGTTGAAAATGTATCGCCCCCAACGGCTGTTCTTTCCAAGGAGACCCACATGGCCGCTTATTGGCTAGCGCGATCACGAATCCATGATCCGGTGGAGTACAAAAAATACACTGATCAAGTGCCGGCAATTGTCGCGAAGTTTGGTGGGAAAGTGCTGGCCCGGGGCGGACGCTACGAGATCATGGAGGGGCCGAAAGATTTCCACCGATTCGTTGTTATTGAATTTCCCGACCTGGAGACTGCAAAAGCCTGTTTCGAATCACCGGAATATGTCGCCGCGGCGGCTTTTCGGCGGGCGGGTGCTGGCGTTGTTGAGAACGTACTCGTGGAGTCAGGCGACGCTACAAAATAGGGATGCGCCGCACCGATCAACCCCGATAGCGGCTCGCCCATTTAAGTCCGGCCTCTGCTGTTGTCTGAGGCCGATATTCACAACCCACGAAGCCTGCATAACCCAGGCGATTCAGTTCGGCAGCGATCCGATCAAAATTGAGCTCGCCCAGATCGGGTTCGCCGCGGTCTGGAACACCGGCGACCTGAATATGCCCAATCTGCGGCAGATTGAATCGCAGATTAGAAATAATATCGCCATGCAAAATCTGTTGGTGATAAAGGTCAAACTGAATTTTTAACCGAGGATGGCCAACTTCTTGTAGCGTATTTTTTGCGTGACGAAGATCTGCCATGAAAGCACCCGGTGAGTCACGCGGGCTCAGTGGCTCGATCGTAAGACAAATATTTAGCGAATCGATCAGCTCACAGGCCCATCGCAAATTGTCACGATAGCAGGATTGCTGCACCTCAAACGTGAGGCCTTGATCCCGAAGGCCGGCAGTGACGTGGATCATCGGGACGGCCAGCGCCGAAGCATAATCCATAGCCCTTTGAAAAGTGTCGCGAAATTCCTGCTGCTTGCCAACTGCAGCAGCGAGCCCTCGGACAGCAGCATCTGAACTTGTTCCAGAAGGGGAATTTATGAGAATCAGCGTGAGATTGTTCTCCTTTAGCCATCGCTGCCAATTCTGAATTGGCTCGACATAGGGATTTAAGGATTCGATATACGAGAATCCGGCTTGGTGGGCCGACCTTAATTTCATTTCAACGGCCAGCTCCTTCCAGAGCCAGTCGATATTGGCTGCGAGTCTGAAAGAGTTCATCGGTCACTCTATGGTGTAAACGACAAAAGTTTATCTGATGTTGGTGGCCACTTCCAGCCTGATTCGCCCGAAGAACATCCCCGA